>NYYK01000033.1 GCA_002685895.1 Methanobacteriota archaeon | reverse complement strand
TCTCATGATGCTGTCAAGTAAATTAAACATAATAAGGACTAGTCGCACAAATCGATACGCATGGCACTGGTTGAAATTTCAGACATGAAGAGGCATTATGTGATGACATCGGAGACGGTTAAAGCGCTTGACGGAATTGATTTAAACATCGAAAAAGGGGAGCGAATAATCCTGCTTGGACCTTCAGGTTCTGGCAAGACTACTCTGTTGAATTGTGTGGCTGCATTAGACAACCCGACTGATGGAAATTATTCGTTTGAGGGTGAGGATGTTCCTCGCGGGCACGCGGAAAAGATGACCTCCTTCCGCAGAGAAAATATTGGATATGTCTTCCAATTCTTCAACCTCTTACAAGATCTCACCGTATTGGAAAACATCCTGCTGATTCAGGAATTATCCGGTGGACGCGACAAGGAACGCGCAGTAGAATTGCTATCCTTGGTTGGACTTGATGATGAAATTGACCGATTCCCAGCTGAAATCAGTGGTGGGCAACAACAGCGTGTGGCGATTGCTAGAAGTTTAGCTAAGAGCCCTAAATTATTGCTAGGAGACGAACTTACAGGAAATCTAGACTCTGCTACCTCATCCAAAGTGATGGAGGTTCTCGTCAAAGCATGTGAAGCAGAAGAAATCACAGTCATCATGGTAACTCACGATGAAACACTCGCAAAATATGCTACAAGAGTTGTGCGCCTTGATAGTGGAAAAATAATTTCAGATGAAAAGGTAAACAATTGAGGTGATTAAATGTCAATGTTGTTGACCAAACGACTGGCTAGAAGCCTTTGGCGAACCAAGTTACGTCTTTCGGCTGTTGTTCTGATGGTTGCAGTAGGTGTATTTGCTGGAATTGCATTTGGAGCCTATGCTAATGCTGCCACCAACCTTTACGAAGAAATTTACGATGGTGAAGATGGCGTAAATCTTCCAGATGTTTGGGTAAAAAATTCTATCGAAACTTGGAATGAAAGCACCTCTGCGAATCTCTGTCAATCTATCTCTGATGAGTGGCCTGAATCAGAATATTCACTCAATAATTGTGAGCCACGGCTGATATTGAATGGGTTGATGTATCATACAAACACAGATGGTGAGGAGAAACTAGTCCCAGGTGTTTGGCATGGAATCGATGAAGGTGAAGTTGACAAGGTCTGGATGCCTACTGAAAGCGATATGTCTTATGGACGTTTAGCAGAAACTGAAACTGAAATTGTTTTTGATAGCCATGCTGCTTTAGCCATGGATATCGACTTAGAAGATTCAGTAGTTCTAGGTGCTGGACACGGGAAAAAGCACTACACCGTGGTGGGAATTGGTTTTCACTCCCAACACCTCTACTTTGCTCAAGGAGGTTCAATGTTGCCTGCTGAAGCAGGTACTTTTGCTACCGGGTACTTGACTGATACTGGACTTGAGAGATTGGCTAATCTTGACCCTGGNACCTCAAATCGCTTATTGATTGACATCGAGGGAAAACCAACCTACGACCTTCAAACGACTGATGTAAATGAGGGCGTAGAATTGAGTTCTCTAATGGCCAACATTGGAGCAATAGTAAATTCTCATTCTGAATCCCCTTCATCAACTCACGACAGATCAGGTATAGAATCAGTAGAATTTCTACGCACAGATGCTGAAGGTGCTGTCAAGATGTTCCCATATGTCACCGGAATGCTCGCCATAGTTGCAGGTATCACCATCTTCCTAAGTCTACAAAGATTAATTCTATCTCAGGCTAAAGAAATTGCAGTTCTTCGCACATTGGGTATTCCAAAGAAATCCATAATGCCGGGTTACATCCTCGCCCCTGTTTTCATAGGGATGATTGGGGCTTTAATTGGTACTTTACTTGGAGTATATTTTGGCGCACCAGCGATGCTCGATATGTATGCAGGAATTATTGGTTTGCCCATTAATATAGGCGTGGGTTCAGATTTAATTATTCAAAATATTTCAATTGCGCTGAGTATCGTCATGCTATCTGGAATTCGTCCAGCATGGCAGGCATCCCGAATGCAGCCTCTCGAAGTATTTCGAGGGCAGCATGAAGTCAAACTTTCATCCCGTGGATTACAACAAATTACAGCAAAGTTGCCTGCCACTGTTGGATTGTCAATAAGATCGAGTCTACGAAAACCGATGAGATTAGCCTTCACCTTTTTTGCAGTTGGCCTCTCCATGCTAATATTCGGCTCTATGTTTTTCATGATGGGTTCAATGGAAGACATGATGATGGGTGGCATTAAAGAAAATCAGAACTGGGATGTAATGACCTATGTCTATCCTGGTGGTGAAGATGCTGTCATTGAGTGGGCCGACAATCATAGTCTAGAGTATGAAACTATGCTCACATTCCCAATTGGTCTTCAAAATGACACTCGTGAATTTACAGGTTATGGACTAGATAAGATATCTACAGTAGATGATGGCGAAGCAATGATGGTGATTGAACTGAAAGAGGGAACACTACCTCAGAATGGAACCACTCCACCCCAAGTTCTCATTGATGAAGGGACTTCCGTATTCCTTGAATGGAATGTAGGAGAAAAGAGGATTGTTATGGTTGGAGCAAATCCTGTCGAAGTTGAAATCACAGGTGTGACGAAAGGTGAAATTGCTAGGACAATATACTTCCATCGCTCTGATTTATCAGAGATGGTTGGNATTGAGGCTACGACGGTTCTTTTACAACTTCCAGAAGATGGCGACACTGAAGGGCTTGCTGAAGTTTCAGTGGGACTTGTAATCAAAAAAGATTTAATTCAATCCTTTGAAACACTTTTAGAACAGCAGCAATCAATGTATATTGCAATTGAGGGTCTTGGAATCATTATTGCTGTTGCAGTTTTATTCAATACCCTACTCATGAATCTCTCAGAAAGAGATACTGAATTAGCAACACTAAGAGTATTGGGGGCTCCAATGAATAAATTAGGAACGATGATGTTTTGGGAACATTTGGCCATAGGAATTGTTGGTGGAATTCTAGGTGCAATATTTGCATTCTTTGGCACAGTTGCTATGATTAATTCTTTTGTCCAATGGGCCTTCTACATGACTGTAGAGCCTCAAATTCTCCCAATCTTATGGTTGGTAGGGATTGTCACGGTAATCTCAATCGCACTCACGCCTATTGGAATGTGGAGAATCAAGAAGATGGACCTCGTAGAGAAAGTCAAAGATCTATCACAGTAATTTTCAGGATATTTCTGCATACTTAGTAGCCAGTTGCACCCCAATATAGTAAGCAAGAATTGTCAAGGCACAAGCAGCACCTAGAGCAGGCCAAAACTCAATTCCTCTACGTAGAAATATTGGTAGTGAGATAAACAAAACCAAAGAAGGAATTACTAACCATAGAATACCTGTGGTGAAGTCCGCAACCTGCTCCGTATCAGTAGTATCATTGTAAAGCCAAATTATAGCTAGAATAGACACCAAAGGAATTGAAACAAGCAATGCGCCCATCAATTCATTCCGTTTTGCTAACTCGCTAGCACCCACTACTAAACCGCCAGAAACAAAGCCACGTACAGCCAAATGCCACCATACCATGTGGAAGTCTAAATGGGCGACGGGATTTGATTTATCCCCTAATGAAATGGTTTACTCATCGGTTTCGCCTTTGAAAAAGGAAATTGAACCCTTGAACAACTCTTCTTGACGGCGGCGCTTGTTTGTCCGAATATGCATGATTGCGGCGAGGAATATGACACCAATAATGATTGGAATGAATAATTCTGCATTTAGCGCGTGTAAAACTTCGATGATACCTTCAGCAGTATATGCCCAAGTAATTGAAGCAGCAGCACCCCCTACGAAACAAGCAGTCAGAACACGTAGGAAAGGCATGCGCGCAACTAAGCCCNTCATTGCCCCTACTAGCACACCTGATGCCATGAAAGGAATCCAAACGAAGACAATTAGGCCAAAGAAGCCCCAACGATCAATCTTTTCGCGATTTTCGTGCGCAACATACTCTACTGAAGACAGAATATCGCCCATAAATTGGCTCTGAAGAATAGTGCCCGCTAATCCATCTTGGCGTGCTACAACAGCTTGACCCTGGTGCTCACCAGCACCACTTTCAATTCTACCTGCGCCTGTTCGGTCAGCCATAGTTGCTACCTCATTTCTGCACGAAACAATGAATTCGAATTCTTCGGGGTCATCAGATACGGTGGTCTTGAGATGTTCTTTTAGATCATCTTCAATTTCAACATAAGTTCGACCGAACTTGAAAAATGCAAAACGCATGTTTGGTTTGTATATCAAACGAATTGCAATTCTATGCTCATCATGAACAATCCAATACCCTTTTTCCTCAAGTTTGTTATTGCTCATGAAATCTTTCAAACACCCTTCAACTCGCTTCTCCAAAGCAGCCGTATGGTGAATACCACCGAAGAAATCACTGTAATCCTGAATTAGTGAAGCGTCTATCACAAGGGCTGGCTTATCATCCAGTTCTCGAACTTCGACNCCACTATGGTTACGGGAAAGTGATTCAAAGGCGCCGTGATGATCTTCTTGAGCATCTGCTTTCAATTGTAGTGGAGTCATTTCGCCATAGNTTTCNAAGTCGCTCAATACCTCTTTCTGCATAGCAGAAGAAACTTGGCTCGGCTCTATAACCGCCGACTGTGTCGCCCTATAGGGCACGAGAACATCGATTGAAAGTGTNCTCTTACGCATTTTAAATTCGTCCCAATCAATCGATAGATGTAACTCCCGTTCGCATCTCTCAAGTGCTCTTTGAACCACTCTGTTGAGTGCATCTTCAGTAAGAATATCATCTATTTCCTTGTGATAGAAGCGGTACATTAGAGGNTACTGAACACAGAGGAAAAAGACGCTCATGGAGAGTGAAATGAAGGCCATCCACCAAGCAGGAACTCCGGCAGAACCGCCTGTGAGCATGGCAGTTTCACGACCACCGGCCCATTCAGCAGTCATCAGAGCCCACCCCCAACCTCCTAGTTGCCGAGAAGAAAGACAGACTCTGTCACCAGTTTCAGTAATTTTAGCTTCTTTTACGGATTCTGATTCCCAAGGTAATGTCGGATCATTCGTGTGGATTTCAATAGGCACAGTAATTGGCACTTCAGTGTACAGCAGCGATTGTTTAATCAACAAAGTTCTGTTTTCCGTGGTTTGATTTGTCATATTAACCCCAGTCAAATTATGGAAAAATATTTTCAAATCATATGCCCCATCCGGATAGATTGGGTAACTTAATGTTCCTTCTGATCTATTTCCAATACTACCTTCATCTACCGGAATTCCATCAATATCTAATTCCCATCTTAATGACTTTGCTTCGTCTTCTAAGTGATCTACATTATTTACCCTAATTTTTATTTTTTCTGAAACATCATCTACCCATACATTAATCCAAATGACTCCAGAACTGTCTAAACATTCGCCACTTGGATCCATTGGCGTATCTGAAATTTGTTGATCAAGCCACACTGAATCGTTGATTTCAGACCCTAATAGTCCTGATGACATCGATGACATGAGACCAAAAAAGACTACTCCATACGCTAAACCTACAAGGAATGTCAAGCCCTCTGGTCCACGAAAAATCCCCTTTTTTCCACTACGGCGAAATTTGATTCGTTCTAGGGTCTTGTCTAGTTTGTCGTGGGCTGAAACCTCGGTATAATCTTCTACAGATACTTTGCCATCGTGATCAGCATCGAAATGGGCAACTAATTCTTCAGGAGAGATGAATCCATCGGGAGTCACATGAATATCATCGGGAAGTGGATACGCGTCCTCGGCGGATGGCGAACCCCCAGACATCAACACCACCAATCGGTCTAAGGCAAAGACCCTTTGGCTAAAACCCGCCGTAGGCGGACTAGACATTTGAGGGTCAATACTTAACCCAAATCGCTCGTCTGCGTGAAGCGATACCCATGCCCCGCGTGCAAACGACCGTCCCAATAATGATGCTATTTGTGCTGATTTTCACCTCCCTCTGCCCTCTTGTTATTACACCAATAAATGAGGAAACTGCGGTTGAGGAAACTGACATAGATATGCCAATAAATGCCGAGTATTGGCCTGCAGGGGCACGTTCTAGCGCTACAGCATGGCTAAAAGAAATCGTAGATAATGATGGTGACACCGGTCAATGGACCTCTTCAGCAATTGCTGATGATGGTACCGTTTGGGTTGCATTCTATTCTGCAGCGGGTCGTGATTTGAAGGTCGCCCACTGGAATGGTTGGTCATGGGATGTTGATGATGTCTACACATTCGGTGATATTGGGAAATATTCAGAGATCGCTATCGATTCTGATGACAATCCAAGGATTGCCTCTTATGACATCACCAATGCAGTTTTGAGAATTTCACGGCACGATGGTAGTTCATGGAGCACGAATACTGTGGCACCTGGAGAAAATACCGGTGATGGCAACCCGTATGCTGGTGAAGGGAGAATAGGATTCGCAATAGATGACTCTGATTCAGAATGGTTCTCTTTCTATGTAAGTGACGACAGCACCTCTTGGAGTGGCGATTATAATTTGTCATTTGCAAACTGGGACAGCGGTGACGAATCATGGGCATACGGCACCATCGATAACGGCCTAGGTGAAGATGGAGATTACGATGATTACACTGATGCAGGACAATTCAG
>NYYK01000032.1 GCA_002685895.1 Methanobacteriota archaeon | reverse complement strand
GCTTTCACTACAGGACAATTAGATCTTGTGGTCACTAATATCGCGCCCAGTGATGCAGAAATCACAATGTGGAACGGCTCTGTAGAAATNACAGATGACAGAAATCCACCTATTTGGGATGTTATGGAAGATCAGGTAGTTACNCTAAAGGGTACAGCGCATGATTCTCTCAATGATATGGATTCTCTCACTTGGGGTTGGCAACCTGATGTTGATGTTGACCCTAATTGGTATGTTGAGACTGTAGGAGAAACATCTGAAATTGACATTTCATGGAATTCTTCAGGTTCTCATGTTATTGCCATGGAAGCAATTGATAATGATGGTGAGAGTAGTGGTGTAGNNAGTGGTTGGGTTCGTGTTTCGAATGTAGCACCAACTGTGGAGCAGTTCGATCCTCTCTTGCCCCTAGGTGAAGACCGAGACCTCACTTTGACAGGTGTGTTCAGCGATACCACGTCCGATATGGAAACACTGCAAGTTTGCTGGGATGTTGATTTTGAAGTTGATCTCGATGACAATGGAGATACAATGGATGATTGTGATTTCGTTGGAGCAGATATCACTCACCACTGGGCAGATTCGGGTGAGAAGACAATACGTTTCCATGTCACTGATGACGATGGTGATTCCGCTGAAGCGATTGTAATTGTGAATGTCGTGAACTTGAAGCCAAATGCGGCAGCACATGCAGAGAAGTTAACCGTCCAAGTTGGTGAGGAATTAGTCATCTGGACCAACGAAACTACCGATTCCTCATCAGATATACCAAATCTGATATTCAACTGGGATTTCGATTCTTCTTCAGATTCAGATGACGATGGAAANCCTCTCAATGATATCGAGGCAGTCACCTCCTATGGAGAACCACTAAGACATACTTTCGCCACTGAAGGAACAAAGAACATCCGCCTAACAGTATTTGACGAGAATGCAACAAATCCCGCAACAGTCGACATTGTCATCACTGTGATTCCGGATGATTCTGGTGTACTGGGCTGGGTCGATTCCAAAGGAATCGGCGGAGTTTCAAATATCGTCATTGCTCTTGGATTGGTGCTTGTTGCCTTACTCATAGTACTCGGACTCTCGATGTTCAGAAACAAGGGTGGCTCAGATGAAGATTGGATGATTAGTAGTGCACTTTACACTGAGCCTTCACCAACAACGGCACCGCCAACTTATGCCTTTGGAGATGCACCTCCTGCGGGGGCAGAACCTGTTGTTGAAACTCCAGCGGGAGTTCCACCAACACAAGATTCCGAACAGTTGATCTCACAAGAACCAGTTCAACAACCGGTTGCTGAAGCACCAGCCACACTTGATGTAGCGCCACTTGACGACATCTTTGCACCCACTTCAACTGCACCTCCAGTTCCGGCTCAAGGGTTGCCTGAAGGGTGGACTATGGATCAGTGGGAACACTACGGTGCCCAATGGTTGGAAGACCAAGCTGCAGCAACTGACAACAGTGCTACTGGTGGTCTAGACTTCGATTTGTGACGATAAATTCACAACTCAACGTTCAAATCTTATTGTGGTTTTGGATATCTGCCATGCAACCACTGATGCCGCCACCACCCCCGCCAATGGTTGGGGCTCCGCCACCTCCGCAACAATTGCCACCAGCCCCCTCCCCGCCTCCAGTACAACCAAACATGGCTCCTAGAGGAGTTCCTATGGTGGTGCCCAGCAGTAATTTACCAAGACCCGTTGGAGATGAAACCATGGAAGCTTTCATGAAATTCAACCCATACAAATTAACAATAATTGAGATGTTTTATCTTGGTTTGATAGTAGTGGGTGGTCTAATTTGGATTGCTCAAATTTCTCTAGAGCAAAATCCCTTTATTGCACTATTATCGGTAATTATTGTCTATGTTACCGCGATGTTTTGGGGGGTTTTGATGGGTGGTGTTTCTTGGAGGACCATTGCCAAATGGTCGGTTAAAGGATGGTTGCTTAATGTTTGGAGGTCTCCATTATTCCCTGTATTTACTGCAGATGCTTGTATGATTAGAATTGACTCTTTTGTCATAGAACACAGACCCTCTGGATTATGGAATAATATTGTATTCTCCATTAAACAATCTTGGACATCTTCTCTATTGCTATTCACATTGTTATTCTTACTGATGCCAGATGACATTACAGATCTTTCAACATATTACGGCATTGCTATATTCCTTCTCCTGCTATCACCTATCCTGAGTGGGGTTCTTGTCCCACTATACATTTTCAGTGACTCATCAGTTGTAGAAGTAATTCCAGGGAAAAGGGATTTCGCTCCAATAGGGATGTCTTTGAGACAATTATTGAGTAGATTAATTGGGTGGGGTTCAATAGTAATTGTTCTCTTTACAGTAATAAAAATGAGTTATTCTAGCGGCTTAAGTTCTGCAGTTCAATTTCTCCTTACCGAAACTTTGATTCTTTTGTCAATACTTGGTGCTATGGTTCTTGCTGCGGCATTATCATATCCAAATCGGTTGCATTTGAAATGGGTTGAAGAGTTCAACAAACTTTGGTTTGAGGATAGAGATCCTGATCATACCTTTCATAGAATAGATGATAATGCCTATATCGTCATTCCTGATCATCTGTTACACGAAACATTAACTCATCTAAGGTCAGTAATGGGAGATAACTTTTCAAATTCCCCAATTCCAAAAGCCCCATCAATAGAGCAAGATAATGTACAAAATCATCCNCCTCCACCAATTCTAAGACTTTAATCAGCATATTATCAGATTATGGGATTAGCGCATTATTGATGAAGTCTAAACACCCCCCCCTACAACATGAGTGGAGCAAAAGCCCCAATTNTTCAGTCCGCCACACCCTTATTTTTCACCCTTCTCCTCATTCTNGGAAGTTGGTCAATNACACTNGATTTTGAACCCGATGAACCACTTGATGAAGANCTGCAAACACCATTCCACGCGGGCGCGAAATACTCCCTNGGGGATGTAGATGTGCCAGTCTTGTANGNGGGTGATAGTTGGACCTATGACGGCTTTTTCGATGTTGTTGAAATGATTGAGAGTGCAGGCGTTGATACCGATGCAGAAGCTTTGACTGGCGAGTTATCAATGTGGGTTGATGATGTAATGACATGGACTGTTGACAACCACAGTTCNGTCGCTTATGATATTAAATCAACAGGCATGTTTATTGGTGAAAATGTCACTCTCGATGATAAATTAGGTGATATCAGCGTTGAATATGAATCTTCTGAAATCATTCGTGCTGGTGATTTTGCAACTATCAGAAATCAAGTATACATGGATGTGAATTTTTTGTTGGGTGGAGGGCCCTTGTCAATACCCGTTGCAGAGATAACAGTCACCGACTCATTCTATGAGCCAAGAGAAGACTATGATTTTCCCCTACGTGTGGGTGAAGAGTGGATTAATGATTATCTAGATGTCAATACATGGACAGGTAGTTCCCTTTACTTTACAATTCCAGAAGATGAGACACTCGCTTACGAGACTAGCCATGCAGTTGTGAGTGTAGGTGACCCCTCAGTATCCTATTCTGGGTGCGACAATTCATACAATGTGACGGCTTTTGATGAGAATGGCTCGGTCGAGTCTTTCCGATGGTGGTGTCCTACTGCGAAGAATGATGCATGGCGTCATTTTGAAAATTCCTTGGGCATGTATATTGATTTCTATCTAAAGGAGTTCCAACCAGTGACTCCTGATATTATCTTCGAGGTTGATCTTGAGTATTCGACTTGGGCGCTGAACACTCCTCTAGATGTATGGGTCAATATCAGTGATGCTAGCGCAAACCCCGTTTCCGATCTTACATTCATTCTTCGTTACGAGTACAACGATACTTGGGTCACTCTAACTACTGCAAGTAACGGCACAGCATATTACTCACTCAACACGAGTTCCCCTCTTGATACAACTCCTTCCAACCATGACTACGCCAGCCACGGCATTGTTGCTTGGGACCCAGTTGGGCAAAATGTTGGTGTGGATACTCTGACTCTTGATGCAGAATTGGTTGAATTGGATTACCGGCCCCGCCCAGGTGGAATTTCTGTTGTCAGAGTTAGAGGAAATGATACTATGACTCTGAACCCGATTTATGGATTCAATGCCATTACTGGAGATGTTCTTCACTTTACTGTGCCAATTGATAACAAAGGAATGAGCGGCGGCCCTGCCACCGAATTGGAGATGATTGCGTTGGATTCCTCTACTCAAAGATTGAATATTGATGCATTGCCACCAGTGGGCGAACAAACCTTACAATTTTCCTGGACAATTCCACAATCTCAGCAATTAGGGCCTACAAATTTCTCATTTGAGGTTGACCCAGATGATTTGATGCCGGAAGATGTTAACCAAAGTAATGATTTGGCACTGTTCCCTATTTTTATTGGAGTCATTCCTGTTGTCAGTTTAGCTACTGTGGCACCAACTCCCACGCTTACTGAAATCATGTTGGATGCTACTGGTAGCAGTGATGGTGATGGTGGCAGTTTGCATTGTACTTTTGAGGTGGAAGTTGATGAGAATCAATTTGAGACATTTGAGGAATCAGATTGTCAGATGCCCATTTCATGGTCTGATGATGGTAATTTTTCTATTGATTTGATAATTACAGATGAGGAGAATGACCAAGATGCAACTTCCATGGTTATTCAAATATTGAACAGGGCACCTTGGGTAAATATCACTTCACCCTCAGAAACATTGCTTGCTGAAAGTAGCATTACTTTCGATGCATTTGATAGTGGAGATGCAGATACATTGGATTCTGATGCTCCGGTAGATGCCTATTGGTATCCACCAACAAGGTCTGATGGAGTTCAGTATGAGTGTGATGAGGGGCCAATTACGATGCATTGTACTGTGACTCCTATGGAAGAAGGAATTTTCTTGATGGAACTAGTTGCTACTGATGATGATGGAGAAGCAACAACTTCGCAATATCCTTTGCAAGTAACTAATATCGCTCCGCGCGATATTGTGATGACAATGGATGGCGGTATTGATGATAATGATGAACCCGCTCCTGCAACATGGCATGTTGATGAGGACCAAGAGGTGACTCTCAAAGGTGAAGCGGTTGATACGATGAACGATCAAAACTCGCTAACATGGAATTGGAAGCCAAGTGTCAATACCCAAGCAACTTGGCAAGAATCGACAACAGGTGCAGATTCTGAGGTACAAGTCACTTGGACAGAATCAGGTAGCCATCATGTTGAGTTAGAAGCAGTTGATGATGATGGGGCAGGCAGTGGAGTAATTACTGGTTATGTCACAGTTCACAATGTTCCCCCAACAAGTGAACAGTTCACTGCACAACTTCCCGTGGGTGAGGATAGACCGTTTGAATTGACGGGAATCTATTCTGATACCCCGTCAGATGTTGACAGTTTGCAAGTTTGCTGGGATATTGATTTGACAAATGATGCAGATGATAACTTGGTTAATTTCGATGACTGCGACTATGTCGGCGCCACAATTAGCCACACATGGCCATCAGCGGGAGTTTACACAATACGCTTCCATGTCACAGATGATGATGGTGATGTTGCAGAATCTATAGTCGATGTTACAGTAGTAAATCTTCGGCCCAAAGCGGCTGCCGTTGCAGAAAAAACAAGCGTTGCTGTGGGTGAGGAAATAGTAATTTGGACCAATGAGACAAGTGATACAGAGTCTGACCTTTCTCTCCTAATATTCACCTGGGATTTGGATATCACTACTGATTCGAATGGTGATGGTGATGCCGCTAATGATCCTGATATGATCACTTCAAGAACTAGTCCACTGCGCCACAGTTTCGAAACCCCTGGTATCAAGTACATCCGTTTGATAGTTGCAGATGAAGGATATTCTTCAACTTCTGATATTACAATAGAGGTGACAAGTGGTAGCGGAGGTTTCCTAGGTGCGATGGGTGAAACTGCTGGAATCAGTAATCTTCTCATCGTGTTAGTAGTAATCATTGGTGCTCTCGTTGCAGTCGGTGTGACTATGGGGATGAAGAAAAGTGGTGATGAAATCAATCTATCAGAAGATGAATCACTCTCCGATGGGAAAGAAGAGTCGGCTTCAGATGCCGCTTCGGATGAACATGAAGAGGAATGAAATCCCTCTCAAAGCCCCTTTCTTAGGCATCACCCTCAAATGATATCGAGGATGAGAAGGGTCTAGTAAAATATCCTGCAAGTGATAACCATGTCCAATATCTACTCATTTTTCGGCCTGCCTGACCCGAACGAGGGCATTCCTGAAAGTGCTTCTGTGGCGGCCGCACAAGAAGAAATTCAGAAGATTAAAATCTCCGAGGTAGAGGTTCTCGTGAATCAAAAATTCCACGATTTAGGCGAACGTAAGTGGCAGATTTGGTCACACAGCAAACTAGCACCACCGAAGCGAGCCATTCGTTATGTTGAGCCCGATAATCTCCACCGATTACCCACTCATGGCATCACTCAGAGGTTGTTGAATGGCGACATGGTAGTGGTTGACCTGCGCGACCTAAAACACATGAAAGCACAACAAGACGCCTGCAGGCGAGAGTTGGGGGGTATGTCAGAACGTCTGGGTGCCCCAGTTTTTGCCTTGAACAGTGTTGAAACCTTGCTTCTAGTACCAGGTGCTGGGGCAGTGGTTGATACGACCTCTCATCATTTGGGAATTCCAGAAGAGGTTTGATAATTAGTCGAACCAGTGATTCAACTCACCATTTTCTACTTCATTGAGGGCATAGACGGTATAATCTCGATAGGCAATCCATTTGGCTAGACCTTCCGAATCATCGCCGGATTCTGTTTTTCGAGCAATTGTTTCATCCGCATAAGCGATGCAACGACGGAGGAAATCCTTGACAGCATCCTTGCTCTGTTCGGGGTCCATTATTGACTCTCTCCATCTGTTCGGCTCGCTTCGTAATCTGCTCTTGTCATCAAAAAGTGTGCTGGGACTCCACCCCATACTTCACCCGCTGGTACATCTTTAGTGGCCACAGCACCAGCAGCCACTACAGCTTTCTGACCTATTGTAACACCTGGTAGAATTGTAGCGCCCCCTCCAATTACCGCACCATTTTCAATAATAACTGGTAACCATTTTTTCCGATCACGACTGGGTGGGTGACGATCGTTGAGAAGAGTTGCATTTGGACCGATGAATACATCATCGCTCAATTCACAGATTGATGCAACATATGCTCCACCCTGTACTCTAACGCGATCACCTAAAATAGCCTCACTACCAACATGGGCAAGTGCACCAACTGAACAATCAGAACCGAAGATAGCCCCTTTGCCAACATGGCACGGGCCCCACGCTACAGAACCATTGCCTAGGTCGTATCGCTTGCCAACCAAGTCATCGGTATTACCACTCATGACCTCACCTCGAATTATTGCTTGAAGTCACATCATTCAAGCGTTTTGTTCAATAAACAACCTACATATTCAGTTCATTCATCAATTTCTCAACATGCCCTGTTGCTTTTACATTGTAGCCAACCCATGCAAAGGTTCCGTCCTGATTAATGGCAAATGTAGAACGGATGCATCCTAGGAATGTGCGACCATAGAGTTTCTTCTTCGTCCAAGTGTGGTAGAGTTGGTTTAATTCAGTCTCGCTGTCAACAATCAATTCGAACGGAAGAGAATGTTTGTCGATGAATTTCTGATGGCTCTTTGCAGAATCCTTAGAGATTCCAATTACTCTCCAACCTTTGTCATTCAGGGAACCAAAGTTGTCGCGGAAATCACAGGCTTGCGTAGTACATCCTGGAGTGCTATCACGCGGATAGAAATAGAGAATCACTCCACTTTCTTTCAGCATCTCAGAAAGGGTCACAGTGCTCCCATCAGTCAATTCTGCAGTAAATTCAGGGGCCTTGTCACCGACTTCAAATCTTTTAGCCATAGCACTTCCCAGTAATCAACACATCTAAGGGTGGCGCTTAATTTATTGAACAATTTAGGAGGTAAATGAGCAGATAGGGCAATCAAGAGGGTCATGACCTCTAGCAGGACAGTGTTCTCTTCCAAAGAATATGATTTGCAAATGGCGTCGCGCCCATTCTTCTTCGGGAAACAGATTCTTTAGGTCACGCTCAACTTGAACCACGTTACGACCTTCGCTGAGCCCCCAACGGGTTGCCAGCCTGTGGATATGGGTATCAACAGGAAATGCCGGAACTCCAAATGCTTGAACCATTACTACACTAGCAGTTTTGTGACCAACTCCTGCTAAAGCCTCTAACTCCTCAAATGTCTGAGGGACTTCCCCTTCGTGCCTTTCAAGAAGTTGATGAGCCATCAAATGGAGATTCTTCGCCTTGGTGGGGGCAAGTCCGATTTCTCTAATAATGTCACGAATCTGTTCTACTTTCAAGGCAGCCATTTCAGCAGGATTTCCTGCGGCATCAAACAGAGTAGGAGTTACTTGGTTCACCTTCTTGTCAGTGGTCTGTGCTGATAGCATTACAGCGACCAAAAAGGTGTATGGGTCGCGATGTTGTAGGGGAATTGGCTGTTCAGGATAAAACTCGTCAAGTAGAGTTCCTATGGCAGCAACTTTTTCACCAATTTTCACTAGAATCACTCCACTTCTACAGCTACGTCGGTCTTCCAGCCGTATACAGTGGCAGCAATCATCAAGCCGATAGGCAGAATGTAGCAAGGGGCCCACATCCAATTTGCCCACTCTTGGTCAGCACCTCCCATTATCAGAAAGAGAATCACTCCAATGAGAATTGCTGGGAATACAGAAACGCCGCCAAACACAACCGCCCTTGCTGCTCCCATGAACAGCGGCTAACGGCAATATTGCATGAACCTTCGGCTCGATAATGCTTCAAGAAAGGTCAATAACATTAAATCACTGTACTGTATCCAATATTCATGCGCTTTTCTGCGAACACTGTATTAGTAATATTGATTTTATTGATGTCTTCAGTTCCTATATTTTCCCTACATACAATGGATGTGATTACCAATGATGAGACTCCTCTTGAGTTAAGTGATGATGATGAAAATAGTTACACCTCTGCCCGTACCTCAAAAAGCGATTCACCGATTCGTACCAGAACCCAGAATATCTACCCCTCAGAAGTAACTTGGTCTTCATCTAGCGGGAGAACTGTTTGGCATCATTTCCAAGACGACTATCACATTTCCAGTAGCGATTATCATGATTGGTGGGTATATATTTCTTCATTAAACGTTGGTTCCACTATTGAGGCATATTTGAATATCGTGGACGATCTTTGGTCAGTTGAACCTGATTTAGATTTATACCTATATTCTCCAAGTGGCACGTTAATAGATTCTTCAATTGGCACAGGGGATGTTAGCGAATCAGTTGTTGGAGTTGCTACTTCTTCAGGATACTACAAAGTCAGGGTTGATAGATACGAAGGAAGTGGCGATTATGAATTGAATCGCTGGGTCACGGAAAACGAAGCTCCTATAGTTAATCTTGAAAAATTTCCTTCCGATAGTTGGCCGCCGTATGTGCATGAGAATTGGGTTGCCAATGCGTGTGATACCTATGACTACGAATCATCTAATTTAGATTTTGAATGGCACGTTGATGATATTAAACAGTCACTTCCCTCTAACTATTGTTACATAAATGTACGATTCCACGACTCTCATGACCACGAAATTTCAGTCAAGGTAACGGATCCAGCTGGCAAAAGCACCACGCGCTACACTCACATAACCCCTCGCGCATTCCCCGATTCAACTAGAGATTTAGGTGACCTAACCATTAACCGCGATTATACCCAGAGTTCCACAGCAAGTCAGCAGACTGGTGTTACTTCAATATCTAGTCTAGGGTTATGGGCTTATCTTGAATTAGAATATAAATTCAAGACCACAATTGATGGTGAACTCACCTATTCATCAGAGGTTGTAGAAGTAGAGCCAGGGGAAAAATGGAAAGTAGATATGTCGATTGATGACATAGAATCAGACTATACTTTGGAATTCAAGCCAGAACTTGTGTTATGGTATTATTTTTCAGAAGTAGGTGAATGGAAAGATTTGAGACTTCCAGTTCCTTCCCTCAGCCCAGTAGATTCCTATCCTAATCAGCCATCTTTTACATATAATGGTGTAAGAATATATTACTGGGAAGATTATGTTGAAGTCCCTGTGACTATGGATAATGGTGCCATGACATTTTCGATGCAGGAAGAGGTGGCGATATCTTCTGTTGATCTTTATCCACTGGTTGAAGAGTTAATTGACCATTATACTGGCAACTGGGGTGCATCATCTTTCATCAATTATTTTGTGGACATTTCCATTCCTCTCGAGTACAATTTGGATATGGATATTACTGGGCTTGAATATATTGACGTAATAACCTCTATTGATGGCGGGATAGATGATTGGGGTGACGATTGGAGTGAAAATATCCTTCAAGAAACACACTTTGATTCTAACAGTATTGAGAGTTTGTATTATCCCGACATTGTTAATGACCACATCAACATAACTCGTACCAATAAATACAGAGTTGACGTGGACCAAATGGTCTTACTCTATCGCTATGTCTATGGTGCGGTAGATCCATCAATTTCTCTTTCATTCAAACTCAATGGAGCAACTAAAGGTTCTATCCAACTTTATAGTTGGGACTCATCCGAATTCTTCAGCGTCTCACGGAAATATCAATCATCTACATTACATTGGACTTGGGAACTAGATACTGATGGAGATGGCGTTCCTGATATTTATGACGCCTTTCATCTAGATCCGACTCAATGGTCTGATGAAGATGGCGATGGTTATGGTGATAACCCACTAGGCAACAACCCCGATGCATTCCCTAACGAATCTACTCAGTGGTCTGACGCTGATGGTGATGGATATGGCGACAATCCTCATGGCTACAGCCCCGATGCATTCCCTAACGAATCTACTCAGTGGTCTGACGCTGATGGTGATGGATATGGCGACAACCCTCAGGGCACCAACTCTGATGCTTTCCCGCACGACTCTACTCAGTGGTCTGACGCTGATGGTGATGGATATGGTGACAACCCTCAGGGCAAAAATCCCGATGCTTTCCCTAACGATTCGACACAGTGGTTAGATCCTGATGGTGATGGCTACGGTAGCAATCCTGACGGAAACAATGCTGACATGTGCCCAGCACGATGGGGTAACTTGACGGGTGATACCTATCGAGGATGCCCTGATGATGATGGTGATAGTATTATGGACGATGTCGATGACTGTCCTAACACCATTAGTGAAGGTGTACATATTAGCGAAAGAGGTTGTGCAAATGTCCAGGTTGATTTCTTGGATAGAGAATACGTTGTCGCTGGTAATGTAGTAATGGCTCCGATACTTTTCGGTTCAAGTGTTGCCATTTTTATGTTGGCCCTAATAATTCTACTACTTGTATTTACACGCCGCCGAAAAGGTGGTGACGGTGTTGAGTCTTGGAGAGATGAACCTCAGATGTTTGAACCTTCACAACCAATGAACCAAATGCAAGGGAATTGGGTTGAGCCTGGTTCAGATTTGAACGCTTTCGGCTCATCTTCACCACCTTTCCGGGAACCACCTGCTCCATCAGTAGGTGGCCAGATGTACGACTCTCCTATGCCTGTTAGTTCCCCTCCCTCTTGGAGCCCTCCATCCTCACAAGCAGGTGGCCAGATGTACGACTCTCCTATGCCTGTTAGTTCCCCTCCCTCTTGGAGTCCTCCATCCTCACCAGTAGGTGGCCCGATGGTTCACGACTCTCCTCCTACACCTGTTAGTTCTCCCCCCTCTTGGAGTCCTCCATCCTCACCAGTAGGTGGCCCGAAAGGCACATCGGCAATTCCAGTTGCCACTCAACCAGAGCCGGTATTGGGTCCCACAGTTCCTCAAATCGGCGAGCCAATCGACCATC
>NYYK01000031.1 GCA_002685895.1 Methanobacteriota archaeon | reverse complement strand
ATACTTCTCGCTTTCACAGCCTTTCTTCCTGCTTCAACTGTAGCCCATGATGCTGGAACCTTCACTGTACTAGCCAAAGCGAATCAGTTAACCCCTAACACACCACAACTCGTATTCAACGACTCAGTATGGTGGTACAACGTAGATTCCACAGAGAATGTCACCCATCGAATTGTCTACGATTCAGATGGAGATGGCCTCTATAATGGAACACAAGATTGGGATTCTGGTAACCTATCTTCAGAGTGTGAAAAAGATGAATATGGAAATCAAACAGATCCTGATTGCAGAGTCACATTCGAAATTCCATTCAATGGAACTTGGGGCCCTGGCACCTACAATTATCAGGACATTTTGTCAAATGGGGCGATAAACAATGGCACTATCATCGTCCACCCTGATTCGCATCCAAGTGAGGGAAATTCACCACCCCCTACGGGTTACGAATTCGGCAATGACGAAGAAGAACAAGATCTTGATTCACAAGATGAAAATAACGACTCTCGTAACTGGTTACTTTGGGTTGCTGCGGGTTCAGGAGTGATTTCTCTACTCCTAGTTGGTGTTCTGTTTGCTGGGAACAAAGACAGTACACTTGATACTGAAATTGGCGATAATCAAGAACATAAGGACTCAGATATCGATGATATCGCCGAAGAAGAGTTAGAGAAAATAGAGTCTGCTAAGAGTGTCCAGAATATTACTTACAATATTCATGATAGCGTAATCTCCGGGGATGTAGTCGCTGATTTGAAAGAAGACGAAGACTAAGGTAATGCATTTTCTTGTCCAAAGCCTCAAATCGCAATCGTTGGTCGGCGGGGTTACAAGGGCGCTTAGCTCAGCTTGGAAGAGCACCTGGTTTGCAACCAGGTGGCCGGGGGTTCAAATCCCCCAGCGTCCACTACCTATGGAATTATCATGTCAGAGCAAGTGCGGGTGCTAAGGATATAGCATGTCAAGACGGCGCAATGTGCTCAAAAATCTCGATGATCCCGCCCTTACAGCACAACGTGAAATGATGATTCAGAAACAGATTATCAAAAGAGGAATCTCATCCAAACGTACCCTTTCGGCTATGCGAACAGTACTCCGTCACGCCTTTTTGCCACCCAAAATTTGGAGTCAAGCATATGATGACTGCCCTCAATCAATAGGGCATGGGCAAACTATCAGCCAACCATATATTGTCTCATTAATGACCTCACAATTTGAGTCGCTACCAATAGGAAGCAAAATTCTTGAAATCGGTTCAGGCTGCGGATATCAAACTGCTTTACTTGTCGAGATGGGCTTTGAGGTTCACTCTATCGAAATTGTACCCAAATTGGCTAAAGAATCACAGCAGATTCTAGCACAACTATCGCTCCTTCCCGCATCACTTACCAACGGAGATGGACGGCTTGGTCTGCCAGAGGCTGCACCTTTCTCTGGCATTCTAGCTGCTGCATGCGGTGAAGCAATTCCTGATACTTGGCTACAACAATTAGCCACTCCTGGAATCATCATCGCACCAATCGAAGGTGAAAGGCATCAACAACTAATCAGAATCGAGAAAACTGAACAAGGTAAAACGATCCGAAAGGACATCTGCCCCGTCAGATTCGTCAAGTTGCACTGACGCGCTCAACTTATTCAATTGAAAGGTGCTTCACCCATTTTCTCGAGTAAGGCCTCAAGCAGTCTTAGCAAGCCCCTTAGAGTCACTTCACTGACACCTGCAACTTTGCAAACATCTGCTTGTGTTCGGTTAGCGCCACGATTCTGGGCTGCCTTGTAAATCAATACACCTGCAACACCACTTGGCTTCTTACCTTGCCATTCAAGGGAGCCACCAACAACATCCCACAATCTGTTAGCCTCACCTAGAACGGGTGCTGGCAGACCGAGGTCACTGACAAACTTGTCAAGATATTCTGATGGCCCTGTGATTTTATGAGCGCCGAGTTCTCTTGAAACAAGTCTAATGGTTCGCTTCAACTCTTTCATTTTCATTTCATCTTCCATGTCGAAAGATTCTGCAATATCTTCGATTCTTCGAGGAATGCCTGCTTCTCTTGCTGCAACATAGACACATGCGGCTGAGACGCCCTGAATGCTTCTACCTGTAACAAGGCCCTTTTCGGCAGCCTTTCTGTAGAAACCAGCGGCCTGCTCCCGGATTGACTTTGGTAAGTCACTCTTATCTCGAATGAATTGCATTGCCTTGACTAGGTTTCTTGCTCTGCTGCTTCTAGTCTTTGACCTATCGTCAATGACTGCTCTTCGTCTCCAATCTCTAAGGGCCTTGCCTGATATGCCGTGCATCTTAGCTTTTGAACCCATCAAATCACCTTTGCTTATGGAGGTGTTCAAGCCCTTGTCGGAAAGGGTCAATGTGGATGGGGCACCCACTCGTGATCTGTCGGGTCCATCACCATGATTTACCCACTCTGCACCTTTGTCAATGACATTGGTTTCAGCGACCAAGCCACATGCTTGACAGACTACTTCGCCTCTAACATCGTCTTGGTCCCACTCAATAGCGCCACACTCTTCGCATGGGCCTTCATGACCAACCATCTTTCTGACTTGAGAAGGTCGCCTTGCAGGGCCGATTGCATTTCGGCTTGCGTGGGCTCTCTTCTTGATTTCATTCGAATCTTTCTTCATTTCGCTGCTCTTCTCTTCTTCTTTCATACTCTACAACCTCGGGTTACATAGTGAGTTGGTGTTCCTAATATATAAACATGTGGTTCTTGCTGTTCGACCAATTATTCCCAAAAGTCGCCAAATTGGCGATATTTTAGGTCCCAACGATAGATTTAGGCTACTGACACTATTTGAATCATTTACTACCCAGGAATTACACATAATGCATTGATTGCTCAAAGAAAATAACTCCTTTTGAAGCACATCACTTGAACAATACAATCCTTGGTAGCACACACCCCCCCCTCCACCTACGGTGGGGGGGGTGTGTATGTGGGCGGCCTTCAACTGCTAACAAGTCAATAGTGAAGTTCATTTGATTGTCGCGGCACGACCATGTCGTCATGCCTGCTCAAGTGGTCTTAGGCGCCCAATGGGGGGACGAAGGAAAAGGGAAATTGGTCGACCAATTGGCACAGGATGCGGATTGGGTGGCGCGCTTCCAAGGCGGCAACAACGCTGGACACACAATTGTCCTTGGCGATCAAGTCTTGAAGCTCCATCAATTACCTTCTGGATTGACCAACCCTAATTGTCAACTCGTGCTTGGTGCGGGCATGGTTGTCGACCCTTGGGTCTTGGAAGAGGAACTTGACAGATGGAAAGAATCGTCTGGTGAATCGCCCGAGGGCGAGAGATTGTGGATTTCTGAGCGAGCACATGTGAACCTCCCCTTCCACCGCCTTTACGATGGTGCTGACCAGAAAATTGGTACCACTGGACGTGGTATCGGGCCGACCTATCGAGATAAGATTGAACGGGTAGGGGTTAGATTCTGCGATGTGGAGCATCGTCGCACTGATTCCGATTGGATATCAGAGAATGCCTCGCGCATGAGTGCACAACTTGCAGCTTGCGGAGTAGAAGGCGAAATCTCTGCTGCAGAACTCAAAGATTCTCTTGACTGGGTGGCAGAACGTTTTGGGACAGCCATCAAACCAACAGGACTGATGCTTGACTTGGCATTGAGGCAAGGGCAAAATGTCCTCCTTGAAGGAGCACAAGGATGCCTCTTAGATATCGACCATGGGACTTACCCCTTTGTCACATCTTCAGTAACAAGCCGTGCTAACGCCACCCACGGGGTGGGTATTCATCCAGGCCACTTGGGAGAAGTTTACGGAGTAGTCAAGGCTTACACAACGCGCGTGGGTCACGGTCCGTTCCCAAGCGAATTGCTTGATGATGTGGGTGCCTATATGGGTAAAATGGGACACGAATTTGGGACTACCACTGGAAGACCTAGAAGATGTGGTTGGCTAGACTTGGTGGTTATGCGACACGCACACAGACTCAATGGATTCACCCAACTAACCTTGACGAAACTCGATGTTCTTGGGGGCCTTGACGAATTGGAAGTTGTGATTGGCTACGATTTGGACGGCCAACATCTCAGTGAAATGCCGGCCTGTGCTGAAGATCAAGCTCTCGTCACCTGCATCACCGAAAAGGTGGCAGGATTCCCTCACATGGAAACCAGTGAATGGTTGGAATTGGCGCGCAAAGCGAATGATGAGGGGTTAGGTTACTCAGCGCTTCCAGAAGGCGCGCGCGAGTATGTTGAGAAAGTTGAGGCGTGGCTAGGAATCCCAATTACCTCAGTAGGAGTTGGGCCTGACCGTGAGGCTACCGTCTACAAAGTTTGAGCGTTAGAGTCAAAACAGAGCACAGAGAGGGAAAGATATGGCACGCAGACCTCACCGGCGCAGAATTCCAAAACCAAAGGGGAATAAACCGAAGAGCACACGCTCAAAGGCGGCAATTGACCCTGAAGTTCCTTGTCAAGTTCCAAAGTGCAAGGAATTTGCTGATACTGAACTTGGTGGCCGTTCCATTGCTTATGACAACGCCATCGATGTTTGGGATAATATTCCTGAAGGACCAAGGCGAGTCAAAATTTGCCGGACCCACTACAAAGAGTGGAAGAAATCGAAGAAGGACGATGAGACCGAGTGGTCTTGAAAAACCAAAGACGCATTCAGATTCTGCGCTCTTTATTCTTGAGGCGCAGACCCTTGTAACCGCACTTGCGGCACTTAGCAGCCTTCAGGCCGTTGCGAGCATTGCACTTCATGCATACGCGAACCTCTAGTAGGCGCTTCTCAGCCTCTGGGAACCTAGCCATCGAGGCGGCCGACCTGCTCCCGATATATAAGCCCAAAGCCCCCCGCAACTAATTGACATCTATGCGAGTAGTGAGGCTTCCGGGGATTCATCACGATGCTTCCTGCATCTTGGTTTCAGGCGATGAGGAAACCGTAGTTGTCGACCCAGGAACTTCTTGGTATCAGGCAAATGTGCTTGAGCGAATAGAAGCAAAATTGGTTGACCAACCCGCAATCAGCAAAATATTGCTGACTCATAGGCACTATGACTCTACGGGGGCAACAAAGCATCTTGCAGAGCATTGGGACGCCTCCAGCCACATCCACAGCGATGGAATCAACGCCTTACGAGGTGGTGATCTGTTCACCACATGGGCTTCAAGATTTAATTCTGACATGCCTGCCTTCAATGCAGAACCATTCGAAGATGGTGACTTGTTCGAATTAGGCGGAGGGGCGCTTGAGGTTATTCACACACCGGGTCATACCTCGGACTCTTGTTGCTTTTGGATTGAGAGCGAAGGAATACTACTAGCAGGAGATTTGATTCCAAAGCGCGCCCATATCTCAAGATGGGATTTGCCAACAGGATGTTTGCCAGACCTTGTTGAAAGCATTGAATATCTACTCAAGATGGAAATTGAGCAGCTTGTACCGGGTCATGGGGAAACTATCGTTGGTTCGGCAGCAGTGCTAGCAGAACTTGAACAGCAGAAACAGGTTCTTTCACAGATACTCGAGGCAAAGGGAATGCGGCCAGAAGAATGGCCTCGACCACATCCGACTTGCAACTGGTTCACGCCGGAGCCGCCGTTGGCAGAGTAAGTTGGGTATTTTTCCTACGGTTTGGCGGTGTGGGTGGCTCAAACCATCTCCTTGCAGGCACGACTGCATCACCATTCCAGTGGCGGACATCTCTAGTCCAACCGGAATGAATAGTGAGAATTTCATCGGTTGAGCAGATCAAACCTATAGTTGTGTCAAGTTTGAACAATTTCAACGAGCCATCTGGAAGGTTGTCACCAATGGCGTGAATCTCGCCATTGTCAAGACCAGCAATCACCATTTTCTTTCCACTAGGCTCGTGTAGAGCAAGTGCAGTAACTCGGCTCATGGACAATCTAGTTGACTGAATTAATTTCAATTCTGGTAAAGAAAGAAGATGTACTGCTCCAGAAGCATCACCAACAAGCAGTCGGAAAACGACTCCTTGTGGACCTGTACACCCCATCATAACCGTCACCCTGCGGGGCAGTTTGACTATTCTCTCTCTTCCATTCACCGGCTTGAAAATCAAGTTTCTATCTGCATGTGCAGTAACTATTCCATTGGGCATTACGATACTTCTGACTACTTGGGCTACCATGTTGAGAATCAAACGCTGTCACACTACCTACTTTTCTAGCGGAGAGGTGGCTGAAACTGAAAGTGAAGATGGGGAATGGAAGAGAGGGTTCGTCATCTGCTTCTCCGCCACCACTAAATGCAGTTGGAATAGTGGGTCAAGATGGCTATGAATGGTTGCAACAAGGTGGAGCCACTTGGTATCGTCCTGCCAATTCTGGTTTAGATTGGAAAGAATGGGTGAATTGACTGAACTAAACTTCGCCTAGAAGTTGTTCAAGTGCAGTCAAAACTTGGAGAATCAGAACGCCATACTCCATCGGAATGTTTGGGTCTTCTGACAACTCTTCCAACTTGTTTTGGGCCATTGCAATTCGTACATCCATTTCTTTGGATTTGTTGAGTAACCACATCTCAACGGCTTCTTTAGCGCCGGCACGAATGTTTCGTGGAACCTTAGAGTCATCCAATTGAAGGATAACTGTCGAAATCTGCTCTATTTTGGTCTCCATGGTCAACTGACAACACCTCCGAAAGCATGCTTACAGCCAACCCGAACCGCGCCTCATTTATGGCACTTACCTGTGACAGCCCCCGAAGAGCATGGTCACGCCCGATGAAATTCTCACGTATGCGCGCGTAGCAACTTTGGTTCTCTGCATCGCAGGAGCTACCTATCTCGACCTGAAAATACGTAGGGTTCCAAACGATTGGTGGGTATCTTGGGCAAAGCCTGCACTCTTCATTCTCTGTCTAGAATTATGGGTATTGGAAGCAGATTGGACTATCTGGCTAACCGCTTCAGCAATGGTTGCTTACGCCTCAACCGCAGTGATTGGCCGCCCTACCTTGAAGGATGCACGAAATGGATCCCCCGAAGACTTGATTGTGAGTGTGTGGTATCTCGTATCCCTTATCGGACTTGTTGGTGGAGTAATGCGCCACCTAACCCCTCTCATGGATGGTCTAGGTTTTGGCTCAATGGTTGGTTGTAATTATTGTTCTAGTGCTGCTGAAATTGAAGTAGCCTATCTCTGGGGTCAAATGATTCTGATAGGCGTTGTGTTACTCTTTTTCGAGATGTGCTATCAGTTACGAATGTTGCACGGTGGAGCGGATGCCAAGGCGATGATGTTCGTTGCTCTCTGTATGCCTAGTTGGGGGATTCTTCCTCCTGCAGATACCGCCCTAATGCCTCCAGCACTTTCACTACTAATCTGGGGGGCGCTTGTATTCCTAGTTCTCCCAATCTATGTCTTTGTTCAAAACGCCATTAGCGGTGATGCAGGTGAATGGCGAATGGCGTGGCATGCTCGCCGGCTTCCACTTTCCTCAATATCTGGTCGTCACGTCTGGCTGTTGGATGATGTGATGGAAGGGCCAGATGGAGAGAAGAAGATTGTCACCAAGATGCGGCCACGCCGCGGTAGCCGTAGCGAAACAGCATTGGATGAGGTTCTTGAAGAGTTAGCAGAACTTGGAGCTGAAAAGGCTTGGACTACTGAAAAATATCCGTTCATGGCATTCCTGATGGCGGGGATTCTTCCAATGCTCTTGCTGGGTGACCCAGTGTTATTATTGCTCAATTTGGTAGGGCTACCGTGAAACACAGAATTGATGGTGTACAAAAGGGTCGCATGGTGTGGGTGAAGTAGATGAAGAGAGCCGAGGGTTTGGCAGACTCAGAGGATGCGCTCACTGCTGTCATTGAATTTCTGACTGCTTTTGTCCTTTTTCTCATCATCTTGACCGCCTTCTTTTCACTTGCTGGATTGCAACTCGGCTCCAATCATCCAAAATCAGACCAATTAGACGATTACGCGCTACAAGGTTTGCAAAGATTGACTGGTGACTCTGGCTGGTATGTTCCAATAGATGAGTGGGGAGATAGAGACATTGCCAACGGTACAGCAGACTGGCATCATTACAATGCAACAATATTGCTTGAAGGATCGGTTCAACCGGGAATCGCTGGCGACTTTGGACGCCTTGATGAAGAACGACTGAATGCGATTGCAAACATCACACAAGACAAGTTCATTCGAGGGTTAGGGCTACCGGACTGGAGNAGCATAAATCTCACAATTCGCATTGTGGAGAGTCTCAATTCTTCNAGAGTNGGTGTCCTGCTGTTCCAAGATGGGGCAAGTCGTAATGCTGCTGCAAATGGAGCAGTGGCTCATCGGCTGATGGTACTAAATGATGAGACCGTGGAAATCATCTTCGAAGTACATGATGCTGGCCGCACCCCTGTCAATCTAGTACTCACTGAATTCATGGCTGAACCTGAAATTGGATTTCCTGAATGGGTCGAGTTGGAAAACAGGGATGGTTTTGCAGCAAANCTAACTGGTTGGGGNNTAGGGCGCGCTACTGGTGGTGGCCTTCACTCCCTCATTGGAGATGGTGCTCTGGCTGGTGGCAAAATCCTTCTATGCTCAGGTAAACCAAGCATGCAAGAAAATCAAGGTGCTGAGGTTGTTCTCGACTTAGGTCAATCGAGTATTCTTGGACGTGGGGCTGTAAACGGGCTGAACAAGAACACTGACACATTGAGTCTCACTTGGACCTACCCTGGGACGGCACAAACTTACACTACAATGGAGGTTGCTTGGGATGACGACTGGGAAATTGAAAGTGATTTATCTCTTCAATGGAATGGGGGTTCCGCTTCAAACTCATCCAATTGGGATCGAAGCAATGGCGGAACGCCCGGTGCAATCTGATATTGTCCCACCAACTATTTTGATAAAAACGACCTAGTTATCATAGTCAATATTTCACGCCTTAAGGCGTGTTGTCATAGCAACGAGTTATTAGCGGAGGTCGGCCGTTGGGTATTCGTTAGCATGCTGGGAGCGCCACAGTACACTCGTGACCGTTGTATCACAGGTATACACGGATTGGACGAAATCACCCGCGGTGGAATCCCATATGGGGCAACGGTTCTAGTGGGAGGTACTTGCGGTTCTGGTAAGACTACCTTGACCATGGAGTTCCTTGTACATGGAGCGCAAATGGGTGAAGCGTGTGCATATTTTGCAGCGACCGAACCCTCTGTGAAATTGCTTGAAAACATCCGTCAATACACCTTTTTCGATATGGATATGGTTGACCAGGGTCTCATCAATGTCTTTGATATGGATGTTGTTTACTCTTGGCTTGGCCTAACTAAAGCCACCTTTGATCGTGATGATATCAATTCACTTGTGAAGGCAATTACTGATATTGTCAACACTATTGGTGTTACTAGGNTAGTGATTGATTCGGTGACTACTCTGTGTTACAAAATTCCAAACGACCAACTAATTCGAGATTTCCTTTTCACACTTGGTAAAACCTTGGCAACTCAGGGATGCACCTCATTCCTTGTTGCTGAGATTACTTCAGCTGGTGCTAAGGCGCACTGGTCATCTTTCGGTGTTGAGGAAGCCATCCTTGACGGAATCATGGTTATGGGGGATATCGACANAATNGGCCACTTACTGAGATATTTGCAGGTTGTGAAAATGCGCGGAACCGACCACTCAAGAGCAAAATATGCTATTGAATTGACCCCATTGGGCGTGATGATGACTCCAATGTTGAAATGGGGGGTTGATTCAGATTGATTGAATTAGATCAGAGAATTGCTGAGCAACTAACTGAGATTACTCTCAACTCTTCGATGCAGGTGCGTTGCGGTTCAAGCAACTCATTCTTGGTGACCGCTTCTTTGATTGAGCCTCTTATCAACGAATTCCAAATGGGTGGCGTCTACATCTCTGCCAGCAGACCTGCCCCTGAATTGATTGCAACATTAACGGAAATTGATGTCCCTACAGATAGCATCCAATTTGTCGACTGCGTCTCATCAGCACTTCTTGGAGGCACAGAAAACCCCTATACCAACATCTCATATATTGACAGCCCGATTATGCTTGAAAGCATTCTACTAAGAAC
>NYYK01000030.1 GCA_002685895.1 Methanobacteriota archaeon | reverse complement strand
ATTGAAAGTGGTGTTGGATTGGTTGGAGGGTCAGCTTCAATGATGCGTGCTGCTCGACTAATTGCAAAGGGTGAAGATGAAGAAGTCGTACTCGCAGCCCCCACCCAGCGCACTGACCACGATTCATGGTGAGAAGTCAAAATAGATGAGGGATGAGATGAAGCCGATTCCAGTAGCCGAACGTGCTGCTCAGATAGAGTATGCTATACGCGATGTTGTAGTGCCTGCAACAGAATTAGAAAAAGCAGGTCATGAGATTCTTAAACTGAATATTGGGGACCCACTCGCTTACCCAGGATTACCAACCCCTACGCACATGGTCAAAGCATTTCAGGAATCCCTCGAGCGTCAAGAGAATGGGTACTCCCACTCTTACGGGTTACCTGAGCTCAGAAGGGCTATTGCAGCAGATGAAACACAGAAAGGTTGGGATTGTGGCGAAGACGATGTCTATGTCTGCCACGGCGTCACTGAAGCCTTGCAAATTATTTTTGCAGCCGTCTTGCAGGAGGGTGACACTGTACTTTCACCTGGTCCTCATTATCCACCTTACATGACCTACCCTCCACTTTTTGGTGGTTGTACCATTGAATATCGATTGGACTCTGAAAATAGATGGATTCCTGATTTAGATGATATCAACAAAAAAATGGATGATTCCGTACGATTATTAGTTTTGATTAATCCAAATAATCCAACTGGTGGTATTGCCAACAAGAAAATTATTGATGGGATTCTGGATATTGCCAATAAATGGCCAAACTGCATCGTCATCGCTGATGAAATATATGACGGCTTGAACTTCGATGGTGACCACCTATCGATGGCTGCAGCAGCGGCAATTTCGGGAAGTAGGGTGCCTGTCATCACATTGAACGGCGTTAGCAAGGTCTACTACGCACCGGGTTGGAGAATTGGTTACATGGCATATTACGACCCAAGCAATAGATTATCTCTTGTCAGAGATGGAGTTGAGAGGTTGCTTAGATCAAGACTTTGCGCCTCCACGCCAGCCCAAATGGGATACCTTGCAGGACTCACTTCTGATCGCTCATGGATGGATGGTTACCGTGCTAAATTATTATCGCAACGGGATTACTGTATGGATAGGATAGCATCTATAGATGGCTTGGATGCTCAAATACCGGGGGGGGCATTCTATCTATTTGTGAAATTGACACAACCAAAATGGGCGACAGAAGATAAGCAATTTGTCCTAGACCTTTTGCATCAAGAAAAGGTATTGATGGTTCACGGTTCTGGCTTCAGCCCAGTATATGGGAAGGGCTTTGTCAGACTTGTATTTCTACCAGAAATTGATGTCCTCAAAGAAGCATTTGATCGCATTGAACGCTTCCTGAATGAAAATTAATTTGTTGTAATATCGGTTCTCATTTCACTCAGGGTCTTTGACCCTGCACAACACAACCGATTAGAACCCGAAGGTTCACAGTGGACTCATGGGCGGTGCTATGCGAGGGTTGGAACCTTTGCCAAAATCACTTATCATGGGCTTGATTTGTACCCTGTTTCTGCCCATCGCGTCAGCAGAACCCACCATAGTTTCTGCTACACAAATTCAAATTGAATTGTTGATTCCACTTCTAATTGCCATCATTTTTGGCCTTTCTCTATGGCGTTGGTTATTGCCACTCTCACTATCAAATCTCCAAGTAGCATTCGAAGTTGATGATGGCCTCTATGAAGTTCACAGACTGACAAAAAGCAAAAGAGAAACCATGAGGTTGCTTTCTGCGCCAAAAGTTGCCATGGGTTCACTAGCCTACCTACTAGCAATGACAGGAATTCTCCTCATCGTTGCAGAATTACTTATTCAACCATCAACCTTCTATCAACCTGTCATTTACATGATGTTGATTCTAATATCATTCCCAATCATTATTTCCCCTTTCGTAACCCTATACGCCCAACTTTCTAAACATTCAAGTGACACAGGTAAGATGTCAATCGGTAATAGAATCTATGGTATGTTGTCAACGGTACTACTGGTCCTTGTGGGCACTATTGCCGTTTTATCATATGGATATCAAAAATCAGACATGGGCAATAATCAGGATGTGTTTGTACGCTGGATTGGTTTTGGATTACTAACTTTCATGGCACCTACAATTTTAGCATATGGTCGGATTATGGGTNCATCTTGGAACACCCTGATTATCAATAAATGGCGAACAATGAAAGGTCGAACTACTCCCATAGACCCTGATAAACCAGGATTTACCAAACGCTTAACCTCACTAGTAATTGTACTGTTCCTAGCTACCATGCCACTTGCCGCTATCAATGGAATTGTCACTCTAATCTATGTAGAACTTGAAAATCCATCAGATGCTAATTCAATGCTGGATTTGGGAGGGATTGTTGGATGGGAAATATATCAATTTGTTGAAGATAATCCAATTCTTCAAAAAGTAATATCCTTGAANGCTTTGGAGATTACACTAGCATCATACCTTATGCTTAATGTTGCCGTCGTAGGGCTTGCATTCATTNTTGAATTGACTAGAAACTTGTTCCTTGGTGGACAAACCTTCGCCGGCATAGGTGGCGTAATTCTTGCCCGCCCTAGAGAAATAAGAAGTGAAAAAATTGTACAAGGAAGGGTTCTTTTCTTCGGGCTTGCAGGTTTCAGCGGCTATTCAGTCATGTTATTGATTCTTCAAACTTACAAAGAATTCAGTCATTTGATGCCTTATGGTGAATCTACTCCCTTACTTCGAGAAGAGGCTCTACTCAGTTCAACTTGGCAGTTTATCGCCGCTGGCCAAGCAATCTTTCTTCTTACTTGGATACTTAGTATAACTAGATTCAAAATTATGCAACAATTGAGGTTTGATCTCAATCCTGATGAGCGGCGTGATGGGGCAATCATGGCGGGCGGNGGAGATTGGATGCGGCATCATGTTGAGAAAGCCGCCTTACAGGATGATTTAGATGCATTGAGAAAATTCCAAACTGATAATATCAAAGGAAATCAGTTAGTGGTACAACTTGAAAAGAGCCGTGCTAGAATGCTTGAGTGCGCCATGCGCGGATTGTGGCCAGAGGCCATTGATGTAGGGAGAAAGTTACTTGCCCAACAAGGTGGCGATGATGATGAAGCACGAATGATTATTGCCGCTGGACACATCGCTTCAAGGAGGCTCGATGCGGCAAAAGAATCTCTCAGAGGTTTAGAACAGCCTGAAGGTTATGACGAGCCCGAAATTCTTTCTTTCATTGCCGAATGGTTAGATCCTTGGTCTGGTCAAGCCACATTAGATGACTTCTATGATTGGGAACATTCATCGTCAATTGATTATCTAGAAGAAATGCAGAATCGATTGCATAATTGGGACCCAACTACATCTATAGACACGGCACATAATGACCCAATATCTATGCACGCCATGATTAGTTCTGTTGCTACATTGAGGGCACAACGACGGCATGATGAAGCGTTAGAAATAGCCCTTGATGCAGTACGAAGAAACCCAAATTCGGCCAAGGCTAGAATTGCTGTGTCACTGTGCTTTATTGATTCAGGAGATTGGTTTGATGCATTGGATGTATTCGAAGAATTGCAAATCAGCGCACCTGAAGACCCTAGNGTGAAGGCATTAGGTTTGATTTTGGGATTCGCAGCACCATTGAACGAGTTGGANTCTGCAATTATTGATCCATCGCCCAAAGAGAAGAGAAGATGGGTAGATGAGGCACCTGCCAACGCCATTGCTGCACTTACTACAAAGAATGGGGAGGACGAAGCGATTACGGCTAACTTTCTCATTGCCGCACATGAATCGATTGAACGTGAAGTACCTCCAAGATATTCACCTTCAACAGCTTGGAGAGTTTTCAATTATTTGGTCCTATTACCAACATGGATCTTTTCTGGTATCGTAGCGTACACACGTAGTGATGATAGCGAAGCAATTGGAATTGTAATCACGCTGTCATTAATCATCCTTCATTACTTTGGATTAAAATTCCGAAGACAACAACGTAGAGTCATACGACATAGAGACCAGAAGGCAATGGTGACATATGCTAAGCGTCTGAAGAGATACAAAGTTACTTTTAATCGAGATAAAATTCCTGTTGGAACGCATCTACTACTTTCAGGATTATTGGTTACCATCAACGGTGTTGTTTATGATTTGGGAATACCAGGGTGGCTGGTTGTTAGACTACCAAAATCCATCAACAAATCTATTCGGCGGAATCTAATAAGGAGGCGTAAGCAACTAAAAAAATCCACCCTAGCAAGATGCACCCCCCTTCCCGTAGAATGGTGGAATAAAAGACCTAAACCTGTTGGAAAAGAACAGAGAGTTTTGGAGAAAATTATCGGCCCCGCGGCTTACCGTGGCCGCCAAATTAGAGATGCTATGAGTTCAGACACTGATATGAAATCTGAACGCGTGCCCATTATGGAAACTGACACAGGGAAGAAAAATATACCCACCCATTCAATAAAATCTGAATTTGGTGGCGTAAAAAGACCTAGCACTCGCACCTCAAAACCACCTCCTGAATGAACAATAATACAAATCTATTACTTGATTAATAATAGAAACTTCAATTGGGGTGTGCGTCACAGTCGTTATTGTGCCACTAGTTGATGACGATATAGATGAGACCACCCCGTGGTTCTCTAATCGCATGATGAACGCCTATGGAGCGACAATTCGTGGCTTAATTGTAAACATGGCAGAAGATTCCGCCCCCTATTTCTTCACTCAAGTAAGCGAATTTGAACTATGGGTGGGTGAAGTAGAGAAAACTCTTGGAATACCTCTTGGAAGAAAGTTAGCACACTCAGCAGCAGAATCAGAGGAATACAGACTACTTAGTAACATGAGTGATATGCCGAATCCACTATTCAATAAGATGAAAAAAAGGATGGAATGGGTAAATCAAAGTTGGGAGTTACGCGGCCTAGGACAACTAGAATTGATGAAAAAAGAGGTGGAATCAACTAAGTTGATTGTACACAACAGGGCACATTCAGCCTTTGCCGCAGGAATGGCATCTGCCACCTATGAAATTCTCACTGATGCTAGATTTAGATTCCATTGGACTGATGATGGAAACTCAGAATCCCTAATCACTNTAGAACNTGATNTGCGCCCNATNCCNCCTGCNGAAANNNTNGANGNNANATGGAGTGANGCTGNNGGTGAAAATAATGTNAGAGANGAAGGTATGCACCCNCTTGCGCGNGCTTACCACGAATCNTCTGGAACNTGGTCGANTGATAGCNTTAGNATGATGGCAATCAGACAAGATCATCTNCTTNGATTNGAGGAGAGNATNATGCCNCAATTATTTGAAAANNAAATNTCTGATTCCGGGAGATTTATCTGGGANNGNATTTCNGATTNNGAGCGAANNAANACNTGGACTGGATTTGCCGAAGCAAGTCGCAACCGCTTCACCGCAGGAGAAGAAATGATTCTTGTTGCAGATGCGGAACACTGGATTCATGTTGGCCGAAGATTCTTAGGTAAATTTGGCCTTGGTGGTATCGATTCNGCAGTAGCAATTGATGAGCACGGTGGGGTTAAATTACACCTCCCTTCATTATTCCATCCAGCCATAGTAGCGGGTATTTTGACTGCTGCTTGGGAAAGGGCTGAAGCTAGGCATGCTAAGTGTGAATGGAGTTGTTCCCAAAATGGCCATATAATCCAAATCTCAAGCCTTCATGAACTCGCATAGTCACTTTTAGACGGTTTCTTCTTCTGAGCACGTAGCACACGCATCCGGTTAAACCTTAAACGGAGCACGCAGAGTCGTGCTACAAGAATGGCCTACGGCCAGTGGTGAACAAGATGGCTTTAACACACAATCAATGGGCAGTAGTGGCGATTACCGTCACCCTCTGNTTAGCNGGNACATACAGTATTGCAGGCAGTATCATGAGTACTGCAGTTGACTTTGAAGACGGGGCGGCAGACATCCTTGATGATGATACCACACTCAATCAAGATGCTCTAGATTCGGATGAGGATGGACTCCGTGACAGGCTAGAGAGGAACACCTACGGAACTGACCCCTACGACCCAGATACTGATGGGGATGGGATGACTGACGGCTATGAGGTCGAAGCAGGATTGAATCCACTTGATAGTGGCGACGCTGGTCTTGAGGATATTATCACTGAAACTGAAACTGATAGTGGTGACGACAACTCTGGTACCGACGAGACATGGCCTGACCCTGATAATGGACCACTCGGCGACCCAGACCAAGATGGATTAGTCAATATAGAAGAAATGGAACTTGGAACTGACCCACGCCGTAATGACACAGATGGAGATGGTTTGAACGATAAATGGGAATCACTCTACACATTCGACATGGTCACTCAATCGGGTGAAATCACACTCTTTGACCCATTAAATGCAAACTGGGACTGTGTTTTATTAGATCCCGAATCAGAGGCAAATCTCGAATTGACTTTTGGAGAAGAAAAATGGCAATCAATGGAAAACTTCGCCGGCCAGCACTCATGTGACCAAGTTCTAGACTTCGACTCTGATACCCTTGCAAACTTTGCAGAGGAGAGTTACGGTACAAATCCACTCTCAGAGGATAGTGATGGAGATTTGGTCAGCGACCATGTTGAAGTAACTATGGTGCAAGTAACACTAGAAACTGTTTGTGGGAAGCCTAAGATAAACGGTCCAACCAAGAATGGGCCATTCACAGATCTGCTCAACTCATTCCCTAGCACATACGATCCACTAAACTGGTTCCTTGAGGATATGGATGGAGACGGGAGGAACAACGGTCCTGGCGATTGGGACACTGATGGAGACCAAATGCCTGATGGATTCGAGTATTGTTATGACACTCTCCTAAATGCTGCAAATGCTTCTGATGCTTTCGGCGATGATGATGAAGACGGCCTAAACAACCGTGCAGAGTACGATGTTGCTAGAACATGGGGGGCATCCAACTTCACCAATCCACTTCTAGCCGATACCGATGAAGATGGGATGCCAGATGGTTGGGAATCCACCAATGGGCTCAACCCTGTCGATGGTGGAAATGCTTACGACGACCCAGACTTAGATGGTTGGGATGTTAATGGCAATGGTGGAGTCACCTATAGTGACCTAACTGGCGTCGCTAGAGTATATTCAATCACTGTAGAATTATTGGACTATGTTGAGGAAAATCAAACTGTTGCATATGCCAAGATAACTCATGCAGGAGGCAACGAGGAAACAGTTCCATTGAAGGCACCTAGCGCTGGTTATGTGTATGACATACCTGCTATGACCCTACTCAATGGACCAATCTATGATAACGAGGTTACTAGTCGTAATTATGTTTGGATGACCATTGTTGAAGATGATGAAATGTTCACCAATTTGATGGAATATCAAGCACGTGATCGCGACCATGACGGCATAATTGATGGCCGCTCAACTGACCCACTGAACCCTGACACTGATAATGACGGCTTGAAAGATGGAATAGAAGTCATGGGATGGAATATCTTAGTGGTCAGCCGTGGCGTCCACAATACCCTCGTCACCTCAGACCCAGGTGATGTTGATACCGATAATGATGGATTGACTGACTGGAGAGAATTCGCTGAAACATACACAAACGCCTCCAATAAGGATACTGATAGTGATGGATTGGAAGATTATGTTGAAGCTGTTGATGGATTCCAGTGGCTAGGTGAACCATATTTCACCAATGCTAGTATGTTTGATACTGACATTGACGGACTTGAAGATGGTGAAGAAGTCATCATGGGATTGGACAACTATGTCACCCATGCAAACGATTCGGATTCTGACGATGATGGTTTGAAAGATGGAAATGAAGTACTTTACATTCCCCGACCATGGCAGGCAGCAACTAATCCATTAGTAAACGACACTGATCAAGATGGAATGCTCGATGGTTGGGAAATGCAAGTCCAGTCAACTATGGACAACACGAACTCGCACAGCCTTTGGGTTACTACAACAAATTGGCAACCACCTGGTTGTGAAGATGCTGGATGTGTCAGAGGCCCTGGTGGTTGGTTGTGGAATAACTGGATTCAGGGTTTTGCTTCTGGTGGAGATTTGAATAACGATGGAGAACCAGACCCAAAGTATTTCCTTTGGGACATGAATCTTACAGGTTTCACAATTCCTTCGTCTGGCGGACGCTGGGCACTTGATCCCGCTCTTGGCTCTCTAGAAGATGCTGACTATGATATCGACAATGATACGCTAGAAAATGACCTTGAGGGCCCTGAGCGTTGGGATACTAACCCTGTCAACGATGATACTGACGGTGACAGACTACCAGATGGTTGGGAGGTCAAATACAGTGCTCAAGCNATNTCTGATGGGCTTGTGGACAACTTGACATTGGAGAATTTAGGCGCAAGAGGGCCCATGGACCCTGCTTTGGAAGATAGTGACCAAGATGGCATTCCCGATGGTGAAGAAGATTTTGACCGTGATGGATTAAACCGCACAGCAGAATTAAACCGATTCTGCCCCGGTTGGGATGACCCCACATCTTCACTTTGTCACATTGACCCTAATGACCCCGATGGGGCCAAATTCTACAATGACCTTGAGAACTATACAAATTACGAGGAAATGCTGAATGGCACCAATCCCGTCCTTAACGATACTGACGGAGACGGCCTTGAGGACGGGCCTGAAGTATACCACATGGATTCAGATGGAGATAGTATGTTCGATGGCTGGGAGTATTACTTCCGCTTCGATCCATTCGATGGAGCTGATGCAAAGATGGATGTTGATGGTGATGGCTATGACAATGATTGTGAACACAAGTGGCATACCAATCCGAAAGAAGGTAACAGTTACCCTGGCCAAGGACAACAATGTGACCAATGGGCTTGATACCCCTTTCCCACCATGAGACCACCCTATCATGAGTACATGATTTGCCTTGAAAGAGAATCATGGAGGGCTACCCTTGATAGATGAGAGCGATTTGAACACAATTTGATGATGCGTGTGCGTTGCCTATTGGCATTATTTCTCGCGCTCCTNGTACTGATTCCGCCACCGCAACCACAAACTGATGAACTTGAAAATATACCACACATGAGTGATACAAATCGGCAACCTAGCCTAAGTCTTGCTGAAACCCATGGGGCGACTTTCACTGGTGATTTTTTGGTGAATGGCACTGTTTGGGATGACTTTATCCCTTCTGAGCTTCACTGGCAACTAGAACAGGATGGAGATATCATCCAAGAAGGATCAGCCCTTGGCTCCATGATAGAAAACATCTCTTGGGCTGACTCCGCGACCAAAGCATGGGATTTTTCCATCATGGTTGATACCAACAGTTTGAATTCTTGTTCATGCACCCTAAATGTTGTAGTCATTGATACCGAGCAACAAATATCAAATGTTCAAATTCTACTGTTTATTGATATCGATGGTTCGCCCCTGCCCTCAAACTTGATTATTACAAATCCTGAATCTGGAATTGATTGGCGAGGTGACCTCAATCTATCTGGGGTAGCAGTCAGTGCTGCTGGATACCAACCAATTTTGGAATGGGCAGTAATTCAATCAAATCTAGCAAGACATATTTGTGTTCGTGGAGTTCTATCTGAAATATGGGTTGGATCAAACAACGACAGTGATTGGAAGGATTATTCAATCAGTTACTCTGCTAGAGGAAATTTCAACATCCAAGTAGAGAGTTCAAACTTTGATGATGGATGGTGGCTCTTTGCTGTGAAAGCACACGATAGTGGTGGAAACTATTCTTCTATTGCTTGTACCGCAATAGCCCTGCATAATCAGAAACCCTCTGCCGTGTTGAGTGGCACCACTGAAATCAATGAATCTGAATCCGCTCATTTTGATGCTTCCAACTCTGACGACCCCGTTTGGGGTAAAGAGGGGTTACGGTTCACATTCATAGTCAAGACTGAACATGACAATTCCCCCCCGCAAGTGTATGACATCGGAACTGAGAGAAGTTGGAGTTGGTTGGCAAACAAATCAGGAATTTACGATGTAATGGTGCTTGTCACAGACACCTCCGGTCTCTCAAACAGTTCAAACATGACATTGATAGTACACAATATCCCACCCATAGCGTCTGCAAGTATTGAAGGAATCTCCTTTGCTACTGATGAAACAATTCGCCTACCTGATGAGCCGTTTTGGACTATTGATGCTGGATTGAGTACCGACACAGATAACGATAGAGGAGGGCTTGACTTCATTTGGTTCATTGATGGGGAACCTGTTTCACTTGGCGAGAAGCAAATATTACGGAGAGAATTGCTCAAAGATGAATCAGAAATTCATCTACTTACCCTAAGTGCGACTGATGATGATGGTGTAAGTGATTACATCGAGGTTTTTGTCGGTATTGAAGGAACNCAGTCAGATCCTGAATGGAAAGAACCNGAATCAATGACNGGAAACTTTGTCATTTCTCTTGGTGGNGAAGTCAATATGATGTTAATATTCATGATNATTCTTATTGCTATTTCATTAATTACCTTGAGNATTACTAGNGGTNATNNNGAAAGTGATATTCCNAAATGGATNCCAAATAGGAAAGAAAATGATGACTCTGCTGAAGAAAATGATGACCNATAAACGGGAATAATTCAACTGAATGCTAAATAAGAGTCGGGTTTGACGGCGGTATATGTTTGACGGCCACGGGCTTGACCTTTCCGAAGCGCCGCTGCCCATCTCCGATGAAGAACTACGTGAGAGACAAACTAAGATTGCCGAACTATGTGGGCAAGATTCAATCATAATCATCGTTAACAATTCCGAATCAATTCGCAGTGCAGATGTAGAGTATCCGTACCGTGCCTCAAGCGATATGCTATATTTTACCGGATGGGATTCGCCCAACGCCATTTTTTGCATATGTAATGGTTCGAAAGGGGTGCACACCACACTATTCGTACCCCCAAGAGATACTGACAGAGAAATATGGACTGGTCTAAGATTAGGCATAGATGGTGCAAAGAAAAAATATCCCATTGATAATGCACTATCCATAGATGAAATTGAATCAGAATTGCCTACACTAATCTCTAATTATTCCTCAGTATTTCATCAATCTGGCTCATCTTCAGTAGTAGACCAAATAGTTGAGCAAACTCTACTTGAATCCAGAAAAGATGAAGAAGATTCTGATTTAATCAAAATTTGCAATCCTGGCGAAATGATTTCTGAAATGCGTTTGAGGAAATCAGACTATGAAATTGACTTGATGAGATATTCTTGCAAAATAGCTTCGGCGGCGCATGTTGAAGCAATGAAGAGGGCCCGATCTGGTATGCCAGAATTTCAATTGCAAGCAATCATAGAAGGTTGCTTTATTCACAATGGTAGCCAATGGTCATATCCTAGTATCGTAGGGGGAGGGGATAATGGCACCATTCTACATTATTCAGAAAATGACTCTGTGATTAACGATGGTGACCTTGTACTTATTGATGCTGGATGTGAGGTGAAAGGTTATGCTAGTGACATCACAAGAACATGGCCGATAAATGGTAAATTCACAGAGCCTCAACGCCTACTTTACCAACTAGTATTAGACTCCCAAATAGCAGCAATTGAAGCGTGTAAACCTGGAGCAACTTTTGAAGCACCTAACAATGCTGCAAAAGAGGTATTGGCGAGTGGTTTGCTCGAATTGGGAATTATCTCTGGACCAACCTTGGAAGAGGCCATTTCACCCGAACAACTCGGAATGTTCTTCATGCACAGAACGAGTCATTGGATAGGATTAGATGTTCACGATGTAGGTGTTTATACTGTTGATGAGGAACCGCGGTTACTTGAGGCTGGAATGGTGTTAACAATAGAACCAGGCCTCTATTTTGGAGCATGGCGCCCTGACATCGAGATTGATGAAAAATGGGCGGGTATCGGAATCAGGATTGAAGATGATGTGCTCATCACTAAATCCGGTTGCGAAGTACTCTCCGATGACTGCCCAAAGACAATTGAGCAATTGGAGGCAATCATAGGCGATTCAAAATGAGTTATTAGGAGTGGAATAGATGGCTCATTGGCAAGATATTCTTCAACAGCAACATCGTAAAGACCCTCCACGATTAACTGAAGAGGAAGCTGTTATTCTCTATGATAAGGCTGATTTCAACGAGTTACGACAGGTCGCATTAGATAGACGAAGAATGATTAATCCACCTGATGAAGTAACCTACTTGATTGATAGAAATATCAACTATGGTAATGCTTGTACGATAAACTGTCAATTCTGTTCTTTTTACCGGCCACCTGGGTCTAAAGGAGTATATCTTCAATCAAATGAACAAATAAGTGCCAGAGTTAGGGAACTTGAAGAGATTGAAGGTTCACGAATACTGATGCAGGGTGGAGTAGATCCAGAATTACAGATTGAATGGTATGAAGAATTGCTAAGATATCTACATGAAAAACATCCCACAATAGATTTAGATTGCTTTTCGCCTATCGAGATTGAAGGTATCGCTGACGTATGTGAGCTTTCTACTCTAGCAGTCCTAGAACGGTTACAATCTGCAGGGATGCATGGGCTACCGGGGGGTGGCGCAGAAATGTTGGTAGATGAGGTGAGACTTGGAATTTCTCCGAAAAAAGGGTCTGCTGATAATTGGTTGAAAGTAATGAGTGAAGCCCATTCCCTTGGTTTGATAACTACNGCAACAAATGTCTTCGGCTTTGGTGAAACACATGCACACCGAGTAAAACACATGGCAAAAATTCGCCAACTACAGGACAATTCAAATGAACAGGGATTCCGTGGATTTTCTGCATTTATTGCTTGGACTGTGCAACTTGAAAACAATGTATTCGGTAAGAAAAATGGCGGGAATCGCAATCAATCTGTAGGACCCGCAGAATATNTACGCCATCTAGCAATCTCTCGCCTCTTCTTNGATAACATAGAACATATCCAAGCTTCATGGTTGACGATGGGAATGGATGTGGCTCAATTGGCTCTCTTTGGAGGGGCTGACGACATCGGCTCGACGATGATGGAAGAGAATGTTGTCTCTGCAGCTGGAACTACCAAAGTCATCTGCACTGAAGAAGAATTGCAAACGGCNATAACTAGAGCAGGATTCAAAGCTCGCCGACGTAACTCAGAATACACAAGATTGGACACCCCCGCGTTGGTAATTGATCCTCAGTCATACCCGGCGCCACCGCCGATAAATAATTGACTTCAGAGCCAAACGCCATCTATAGAATAGGTTACACAGTGGCATATTGAATGATTCGTGGAATGTATCAATCGTTCTCTGTTTGGCAATATTCATCACGCATCCACACTTCTGCGTCGACATTAACTGCTGAATTATTGGGGGGGTTGTTTTCCATTGGTTGCTCTGAGTTATCTAACATCGCACCACTGACATTAGAGCTACTGATATTGGTATAATATACAATGTAGGAAGTAACTCGGATATCTTGGTTAGTTCCGCTACTCTGCTCATTCTGAGGTACATAGTTAACCCCGTTGTAAAGTCCTTGATATTGCATTGAGTTAGGACCTCCTGACCAATCGACCCAATTCGTGATGTCCCAAACCCATGGCTTGGTATCTTGACCTGGGCACCATCCGGCGCGACCATAAGGCCACGAGCCCTTTTGGTTGGCAACTGTGCCTGTGTGAGTCTCCTTTGCACACCCCTCACGATCACTACCGACCGAGCCATTACCCGCCATAGGGAAGTCTTCCTGAGCGTTGTTACCATTCATAGAAAAACGATGCTCGTGATTACAGAATTCTGCACAGTTTGCATCATCCTTACCAAAACCATGACCGGTCACTACTGACGAAATAACCACCTTGTCAGTACCTGATGGAATTGACAAGTTGTGGAGCCTCTTATACTGTGACTGGTTGTTGTATTCGCCTCGAAAAGTGCCACCACTAAACGCGTATTCAGCAGAAGTTGGGCGCATCCCATCATCATCCCATGTGGATAGATACACCGAGATATTGAGCCAACCACCATTGGCACCTCCATAACGGAACTCCTGCAAACCACCATCCTGTAGCATGAAGAGGTATGAACTAACATCAGTGAGCCAACGACCCTCTCTTCCATATGTAGTAATGTAGCGAACAAACTCATCACCGCATGTAGAGTGATTACCCACCTCTTGGCAGATATTCAATCGCTGGTCATAGTCCCATTCGTGACAACCACCCCAAGAGCCATCGCTTTTCTGATATCTATCACGCCTCTCACTACAGCCATGGTGCATATATACCTCCATTGTGTTGAATGTTAGCATTGTTGCTGAACTAGGAAAGGTGCCGTTAGCAAACGATTTGTGGCCACTACTCCACCCCCCAGAATGTCTCTGAGCAACCCATAGGTCAACCACAGTAACTGCTGGATCATGCTTACGCATCTCAACTGGAAATTCAGCATTCCACATCTGAGGCTCCTTTGCAAGATAGTCAAAGCGATAATCTGGGTCTGAAGTCCATGTTTTAGCCCAGTTATAGAGAGAGCCAATCTCTCTCCACTGCTGGAATCGGTCTATTCCATAGTAAAACTGGCTCCATGATGAAATTACGCTACCTAGGCCCCCTCCAATAGAGCCAGCCTGCTGATAAACAAAGTGTACATTGTTGTCAATCCATGATTGCCCTTCTGAATTCTGGCCATTCTTGTATGAATTTACCCTAGTAGCCATAGCATCAACATCTGACTGCCAATCACTATCGTATGAACCAAAGAATATATGGCAATTGTCTGGAACTTCAGCCAATAAATTACCAACATTCTGATTCCAGATGGTGTTCATGTATGAGTTTGAGCTCTGTAGAAAAATGAAGAGGTAGGTGCTTTCGCCATCCCATTCTGTCACAAACCCCCAATTACCGTCATATTTTGTAGCGAAAGAAAAATCACCAGCCTTACCAAATCGTTCCGATGAATAAAACCCTGTGTGCCAAATTATTGGATTCTGAATGACTGCACAACCAATTGAATCAACAGACCATCTCGGGGGTGAATCTGGGCATTGGTCGACATTAGCAAATACTCCATCACCATCTAAGTCAGCACATCCTTGTTCATTAACAAGTAGCCCTATTGGAGTTCCGTCACATTGGTCTACATCATCCATCACACCATCGCTATCAGAGTCCCACTCGTATTCTGCACAACCATACTCGTTGACTAAATGACCGGGCAGTGTTTCAGGGCAAGTGTCATTTGAGTCTAGAACAGAATCATTGTCATCATCATCATCTTCGTCGCTATCACGACAGCCATCTGAATCACGATCATTTGTGGAATCTGGTATCCAACCTACGACTCCCTTAGGACATAAATCTAGAGCATCTTCAATTCCATCGTTATCATCATCGCCATCCTCATCACTATCGCGGCAACCATCACGGTCGTAATCTGAAAGAAATGAAGAATGCCAGCCATAAGGTGAATCGGGGCACTCATCAGTTACATCCACAATTGTATCATCATCGTCATCATTGTCTTCACTTGAATCTCTACACCCATCCCCATCTTTGTCCGAAATAGGCGTTGACAGCCAATCCAACTCCCCCTTTGGACACCGATCAAGTGAGTCATCGACACCATCATTATCATCGTCTAAATCCTCGGTGTAATCGTAACAGCCATCTGAATCGTAATCAGTTGTTGGTGAAGATGTAAAAGAGGAGCCATCCTCACAGTCATCATAATCATCAGGAATTCCATCTCCATCTAAGTCACTAACCTGCGATGAAAGAGGTCGTATTGTCACATCAACAGTATTTTGAGAATCAGTGTACAAACCACAAGAGACGTAAATGGTACCAAATAATACCCCTTCAATTGATTCTACAATAATCTGAAACATGCCGTTAGTCTGATCGTAATTAATTGCATCATTTGCGATAATCAAGTCTACTCCATCATTAAACTGTAACATGCAGGTTTCTAGAAAGGTGTGAGAAACTTGACCTGTTATCGATACACCCTCCCCCTCCTCATACCAGTATTCTTCTCTCCATACAGTCAATGACACTGGATCTTCCACGGGAGGGAACACCTCGAATTGCATGGTAATAGATTCTGAAGATTGTTCACTATCATCTTTTACTGAAAAGGTAACATTGTATTCGCCTGGTTCCAAGCCGGCAAGAGCGAATTCCCAAGAACCATCATCATTTGGTCGCTCGTAAACATTACCCCAAGGTATCGAGAAGGCGATAGAGACAAGCGCATCTGAAGGTGCTTCATCATTTACAGACCCACTAACATATACCGAACCACCGTAGTCAATGTCCTCTACTGGATTAACGGCAATGGTGGGAGGCAAATCTTCTGCTGGAGTAGTATTTTCATTTTCATTAGAAAAAGGGGAAACACAACCTGAAAGAAGAAAGAGGGTAGTCATGGCGAATACAAGGAGACGGCGCTCTTTCATAATTCTCGCAGGACCTCTTTCGTCAAAGTTATTCTTGAGTGCGGTTTATACAGTTTCAAGCCTACCAGTGTGCGCAACCAACGTATCAATTGTAGGAATATCAGAGGTCGATTTGACTTCTAGCCTCTCTATCCAATATAGTGGCCTATTGTTTTGACCAGTGAATTCAAGAATCAATTCCCAATTGACATTGACAAATGGCCCATATTCACTTCCAGGCCATGGACCTAGAGGTGTATCTAACTCAATTACCCCGTCACTCTTGATAACTTGTGGTTCGCATGACTCCTGAATTCGCATTGGCTCTTGGAATAACCTAGCAGGGCCCTTTCCAACCACCATGGGCGTTGTTTCACCAATTCCTGAACCGTCGTCAGCAACCGGCATCCAACCCTTAGGAAGTGGAGTAGATAAGCCGACAGGAGGTCTCCCCATTTCACCTACCACTAAAGCAGCCATCAGTGCATCACGGTGAGGGGGCAATAATCCAACACGAACAGATCCACTAACTTCACGCCCCTGCAATCGTTGAGGCATGCTAAAACTGAATATGATGGGCCCTGAAGCATCAGCTGATTGAATCTCAATATTTGGTGATGAGGGCGGATTATTCTTGAATCGGTGCTGCCTCCTTACGTCCTCTACATTTGCCACTACCCTGATAAAAAGAGGGATAATGATGAATGGCGAGGCCATGACAAAGAGAATTGGGTAATCTAGCAAACCAAGATGAATACTTCCAGCCCATGCTTCTGACATCAACCCCCATCTAAGCAAAACTGGTTCAAGGACATGGAGGAAGATTGCTAGAATCAATATAATTACGCCATAAGGTATCCATTTACGTGCAAATGAATGGAGTGGATGTGGTGAAAGGGCCCAACCCTCTCTTGAAGAAAGCAATGTTTTGGTATCATAATCGCCACTAATTGGCAATACTTCGGTTGCGTTTTCTGGTTTTTCATCACACACTGAGCGATGAATAAACCATCCTTTTTCATCACCTAGACTCAAATTGGAATCACTATCTCTGTTAGGCCAACATACATCTGTAAATTGCATCTCTTCCGGATAGTGGGATGGCGCTTCAAATGGTGGGAAGCGCATTCTTAGATGTGTCCATTTTACCAATAAATCACCCCTTCAAAAGCGCCCAAGTAGTACTGGCAGCCATCGCCCTAAACTCAGGAACCTCCTTCAACATCCGAATTCCAAGTGCTACCGGCTTCTCAATATCTCCATACTTGTTAATCATCTCAACAACATTGGGTTTAGAAAATGTGTAGAAGGTCTTCTCCAACTCATCATCAGTACAATCTGTAAGGTAGAGGTTACGCAATATTCGCGCTCTTTTCTGTTCTTTCTTCATATTCTTAAGTGGCTTGGCAATTTTTTTCATTTTTGAAAGCGATAAAGTATCCTTCTTGACAGCAGAAATCAAGCCATCTGACATCAGATCTACCTGATTAAAACTAGGCCCTATCCCTCCACCTGTAGTTGGTTTACAGAGCCCTACTGCGTCACCGAAAAGAGCAATTCTATCTAAAACCGGTTTGGAGACAATTCCACACGGTAGGGGTCCACAATAGCGGGCTACTTCTTTTGAATTTGCAAATCTTTCCTTCCATAGTGGATGACTGATTAGAGTTTCATAGAGTTCCTCGCAACTACGACCGCCCAAATCTTCGGGTCTAGCCCAAACTCCAACTCTCCAACTATTGCCGCATGGAATTACCCAAGCAAAGAGACCAGGTGCCACCTCTTCACCTGTGTACATGTCCAAGAGCCCTTCAGAACCACCATAATTGACAACTTCCGCTTGGAATCCAACCATCAACTCCTTCGGAATTCCCATCTTGAAGTAGCGGCGTACCCAAGAATGTGCACCATCTGCCCCACATAGAAGTGCGGCTTCGACCGTGACTTCTTCTCCCGCCCGGTCAATTTCAATTCGTATTCCACCATCAATGTGTTCTGCTTCTATTGGTCTAGAGTTTAGCCAAAGGCGGGAACCCGAGTTTATCGCCTGTGAAACGATGCCTTCATCAAACATTTTTCTACAAACAATATGGGTTTTGATAATATCTTCATTACCCACCATCACAGAAGTACCGCGAGGGCTGTGTATTCTCGCCCCCCATACTGAAGATAAAATCGAAGATTCAAGACCAACCTTAGACATTGCTTCAGGAGTAACAAGGCCAGCACATTGGAAAGGCCTGCCAATCTCAAGGTGTTCTTCGAGCATCAAAACACTCAAACCCGCACGGCTTAATTTGTTGCCTAGATAGCCCCCCACAGGACCGGCGCCAACAATTACTACATCAACACGTTCGGTCNCCATTGGTGCGGGCGATGTGAAGAGTGCTATCGAAGTTTGCTATTATTGATGGAGTCAGAATAATATTTTCCTCTCATATTATTCTGTAACATTTGATATAGTACATGATTGACTATTTGGTGTCTGAAGGTTTGTGACTTCCTTTGCCTTTTCCTTTGCCTCGTCTACGACCTTTACGGCCACCGGTCTTCTTGATTAGTAATCCAATAAGTTCACTAGCATTACCTTTGGGCCCACCAAACAACTCATCAAATGAATTTACACCAACCATTTTGCACGCTTCTTCTTCAGTAATTTTTAGTTGCTCAAGTTTTTGATTAAGTAATTTTAGTTGTGGTTCACTAGGGGGTCGAGGGATCTCATCACGCTTTTCAATTAATATGCCAATCAAGGCACTAGCTTTATCCATTGTCAAACCATCAATATCATTGAGATCAACTTTGGATAATGCACCGTCTAAATCTAAATCTTCAATACTATCAACAAGAGAAATGACGAAGTTAACCTGTTTATCAGAAGCCGGTGGAGAACCTAACTCTAACAATTGCTTAATGATGTCACTCATTTCAGGGCCTGTCAGTTTCTCAGGTTTCTTTCCGCATAAATATTCATCAACTTGTGATGCTGGCATCTTTTGGGTAAGTTGATTAAACTTCAAAAGTTGATTTGGAGTGGGGGTTAACCTACGAATATCTTGAGCAGCAGCGTGCAGATTTCTAAAATGAACAGTGAACCCATTCCAAACCGAAGGCGCACCTCTTTCACCTAATTCAATCGAATCGAGTCGCTCTTCCATGTCGGCTGTGAATTGTGGTGAAAAGAGGAATGCAACNTCGGAATCTTCATCTTTTTGAGTATACATAGGAGCCACTTCAAGCCAACATAATCTTCCTTCTTTAGTAGGCTTTAGCGAACCACCCTCCTCAACTACATACTTTCTTTCAAATAACTTTGAAATTGTTGTAGCATAGGTAGATGGGCGACCAATACCTTGCCCTTTCATCTCCGCTACAAGTGTGTGTTGGCGAAATCTCCTAGGTGGTTTTGTTTCATCTTCAATGAAAGANGGGCTGTCATCTGATTTATCCAAAGTTAAACTGGCCCCCACAGAGATATCGAAATCTGGTGCAGTTGTCTTAGGTAGTTTGCGTTCTAATTGTTCAAAGGCTGCTTCCCATCCAGCATGTGTTCTCCACGAATATGTGCCTGTCAAGGTCTTGCTAAATCCAGCAACTTCAGTAGTCAATGAACGGCGCTGAAACTCTGAGTTGCTCATCTGACTAGCAGCAAACCGTGCCCAAATAAGCCGATATAGTTGCAATTCATCAGCACCCAATCCTTGTGGTTCTAGAACATCTGACCTAGTAGGCCTGATAGCTTCGTGAGCATCCTGAGCGCTGCCATCGTTTTTTCCTAAAACNCCAGAGCCAAGATGGTCGGCGCCCCACCTCTCTTCAATTACCTTCTTGACGGCAACTCTAGAGGCGCTATTTGTACGAGTTGAATCTGTTCTAATGTATGTGATGTGCCCTGCATTATACAAATCACCAGCCACCCGCATCGTTTTCTTAGGCGTCCAATTACTCCAGCGGCCACCTGCTGCTTGAAGAAGGGCGTCTGTGGTAAATGGTGGAGATGCTCTGCGAGTATAGGTTGATTCCTTATTCTCAGTTATCGTTATCGAAGAAGCAGATTTCAGTGATTCAAAGGCTTCCTTTGCTAGATCCTCATCGTTAGTTCTACTTGAATCAAATTTACCTTCTTGATCCCTCCAAGCATCATCATCAGCACTATCATGGAATCGAGCGCTGAAGTTTATTCCCTCAGCAATTGCACTGACTGAGAAATATGGAGTTGGAATAAATGCCTCTCTTTCCAACTCACGCTCAACCACAAAACCAATGGTAGGAGTCTGCACACGACCCATTGATTTGAGTCGCCATGAACGTGCGAAATTGGACGTACGGAATCCGACAAGACGATCCATGAAACGCCTTACTTTAGCTGCATCAACAAGATTGACGTCTATCTCTGTAGAATTCTCTATCGCTTCATTGATAGCGGATTTGGTGATTTCGTGAAATACTATTCTTTTACATGGGGCTATGTCACTTAGGATTTCACTCAAGCGCCAAGCTATGAATTCACCCTCCCTATCAGGATCTGTTGCGAGTAGGATTTCATCTACATCACCTTCATTGGCCTCTTTAATCAATTTTTGAACTGTCTTTTGAGCCCTTTCAGTCCAGTCCCATGGTGGATTTGGAAGGGCATCTTCTTTCGAAGCCCACATTGCCTTACGGGCATCCTTATGCTTACCTGAAGGAAGATCTTGGACATGCCCCATACAAGCACGTACGATAAACGATTTACCTAGATACTTCTGGATAGTTTTTGATTTGGCTTTTGATTCAACAATCAGCATTTTCATGTTCTTACCTCCTGTATATTTCTGGTAACTCAATAATCGATTTTACTCAAGTCGCCTCGCGCACGCACATACGCGAGAGAGAGCGGCAGTGACTGAGAGTTGCCCATCCCAATGTTCCTTCCACACCGATTCCTAGCCGCCCCACCGGCCCTTCATAAACCATGTTGAAGATTGGAAGATTAACTTCATATTGGGGGAACGTAGTTCCCCTATCGAAATCTGTATCCAACTGCTTGTTACGCCGAAATCAAAATTCATCTCGGCGGGATTGCTCGTCCCAAGGTTCTGTAGCGGCGGGCCCAGCACAATCTATGCAACCAGGATATCCAGCAATCAACAGGTCTGAAATTATCTGTCTAAAATCATCCCACACATTTTCAAATTCTTCCTCGAGAATTGGAATCCAACAAACCGCAATGTCTGGTTCATCTCCACCAACAGAAGCGAGAAGTTCATCATTTGAATAA
>NYYK01000029.1 GCA_002685895.1 Methanobacteriota archaeon | reverse complement strand
TCCGAATTGGCTTACAGGGAACATGGATGTCTATGCTAATCTATTATCCCCTGATTACTTTTCAACAGGTGCTAATGACAGTGGTCAGTTAGCACTCTACAGAGGGGTGCCAGATAATAGTACCATTGTGGACTTTGTTGCATGGGGCCTCCTATCATCAAGCAATGAGACGATAGATGCGATAAATGCCGGAATATGGACTGCAAACGATAGTGTTGGGATAGATGCCCTAAATCAAAATGATTCTATTGGTAGAGACACAAGCGGTACTGATACAGATAGTCCTAACGACTGGAATGTGGGAGGTGGAATCCAAGCTAACGGGCCTACACCCAATGCTCTTAATCAACTAAGTGTGATTGGGTTAAATTCAAATTGGTCCAATTCTGGTGCCGAAGTGCTCATTTTCACTAATTTTGGTTCAGATATTGAAGTCGATGGCTGGAAACTAACAAACCAAACGCGTCAAACAGAATATCAATTGCCCACCTTTAATTTTAGTTCTGATTCAGTGCTACAAGTTATTTTCAATCAGGGTCCGAATGACCTTGATTTATCTGATGGTAATGGAACCATACATGTTGGTCCCATTGGAGGACTTGTTGATGGCGGCGTAGTACTTCTAATGCTATGGACTGGCTTACCAAGTGAAAATGGCACCTTAGTGGATTTGTTTATCTTTACAGATGGGCAACCCTTCGATAAGGAGGAAACTTCCTCCCGCGCTGGTTACTCATGGTGGAACGTTCTGTACGCTTTGGGTAAAGAAGCTTGGGCTTTTTGGGATGACCCAACAGGTTGGATGAATAAAAAGGCGGGTATGGCTCTAAGTTGGATTGGCAAAAAACTACTAACACATATAGCGCCCACATTGTCTAAATTCGTTACAATAGAAATAAAGGTCAACCCTAGTGACCAAATTCTTTGGTCTGTTGGATTCACTGCAGGTAATGACTTCAGTATAGATATCATACCTACTTTTGTCTGGGTTAATGTTGCGGTTTCTGGTGGGGGGACAATCAAGAAAGATTGTAATTTTGAAATCAGTGGGTCAGCAGAAATCACTCTCGCTGTTTCGTTAAATGGCGGATTGAATTGGAGACTGCTTGAGGTTTCTCTCGGAGTTGGATTAGAAGGGAAAATAAAATATCCCGGAGAAATGAAAGCATTTGATCAAGGGTTAACAGTTTATGGAAATGTTGTCGGCTCGGTCTCTCTTTTTGTCAAAGTTAAGGCAGCATTAGATCTTGGCTTTACCAAATTTGAGGCTAAAAAAACATGGAAGTGGCCCCTTGTGAAGGGGACTTTGCATAAAACAGCGACATATGTCATAGACTGTGACGGACATCATGACGGAATTGGGCGAGAAGGTAATCCAGATGTGCAACCCCCTCGTGGTGAAAATAATCCATTTGAACCTGATGGGTATGATACTCGAACAGGCTATTCTCGTGTTCCTAAGCCAGGAGAAACGAAGTTCATGTCATGGATAGTCAAGGGCCCGGATAGTGCTGCAACCTCTACTTACGGCTCTAATGAAGAAGGATGGACTGACAATACATGTGGTGGCTGTAGTTATGGCGAGCAACCAGATGGCACTTATGTGACGGAGCATTTCATCGATGTAACGATTCCATCAGCAGCTAACATTTCTTGGGGGGAACATATTGTATTATGGTCAGAACCACCAGGTGGTGGTGGCGATGACGATGACGATGATGACGACGAAGGTGGGGGTGGTGGCGGACCAAAGTGTAATTGTGAAGGTGCGCCAGTTGTACACGACGTATGGGTGGGGAATGATGCTGATGTATTCACTAATCGCTTCAGCATGTTTGCAACTAACGCGACCAATAGCAGCCTCAATGACACTGCTTATTTGGATGCCCCCATATACGAAATATACGACATTAATATTTCATCCGAAAATGGTTGGCCTGTTGAATTAGATGGTTTGGACCAATTATGGGCTATGCGTCCAGATGAGCCAAAGCGCCTTACAATATTGCACGATGTTCCTCCTGGTACAGCGGCAGGCACTACCGATAAAGTTACGATAACGATTCAATCACAATATAACGTTTCAAACAACCTTGTAATTGAGATATTTACTCAGGCTACAGAGCAACCATTGGATGAAGTATGGGTAGACCACCTTGACCCCCTGCCTCGTAATGGTTGGAGCGTACTTGGTGGTGGTTGGGAATCAGGCGTTCCTAGTCAAGTTGGCCCACCATCAGCAGTTACCACCCCTACATTGTGGGGAACAAACCTCGATGGAAATTATGCTGATAGTACGACCCATGAATTATTGACTCCTGCAATGGATCTTAGTGACCTTACCAATGCTCAACTTCATTTTAGTGAATGGTTTGAAATTAATCAAGGTACTTGGGATTTGGATAATGCCAATGTCCAAGTGGTTAATCTTGATACTGGTGAAGTATTTGATCTCATAATCCCACGGAATGGAAATAGTGGGGAAAATGGTGGCGCTTGGGCGGTCAAGCGTATACCTTTGAGAGGGGAACATTTGCTACCCAATGTAGCCTTCTTGTTTACGCTATACGGTGATTATACAGGAAATGCAGCAGGTTGGTATATTGATGACATAGCAGTCGTCACCTGTGAAATACCACTTGCTGAAATAGAACCGATAAATGGTCCCGCAGCCCATGGCAGTTACGTGGATGAAGGTAGTGGTAATTATGAAACAATAATNACCAATCCCACTGACAAGCAAGTGAATAATATCAGTGTGAATTGGACACTTGAACAATCAAAGTTCAAAGTATTCGCTCTAGAAGATTTTGAACAGGAGAGCGCTTGGAATACCTGGAGCGTCAGTAGTGAAGGAAATTCCATCGGCTTCATGCGAGATGACGATGGTGGTGAGAGAATTCATACATCGGATATGGCGAATGACCTGGTTACTCATTCCAATAATCAAAGGGCAGGTACACCCTGTTCGTCGGATTGTGATTCGTCAGCAAATGTAGGGGGTGTTTCCGATGGGGCGCCTCAAGTAGGGGGCCCCGAATTTTCTTACGGTGATAACACAAATACGTCGCTTACCTCGCCATCATACGATTTATCTAGCCAGACGGGGCAATTGTGGTTACGCTTCATCATGCGAGCGGACCTTGCGCCCAGTGATGACCGAGTTACTTTGTGGTATTCTGAAGATGATGGTTCGAGTTGGTCACTTATATCAGATTGGAGAGAGCCCGAATCACAAAATAGTGCTTGGCTGTGCTGCGCTCCTGGTGATTGGACTGCCTATATGCTTCCTATTACTAACAATCCGAGTAGTCAGGTGAAATTTCGCTGGACTGTGGAGAGTGATGATCACAATGCTGGAGAAATGATTGCCATTGATGACGTAGCGTTATTGCTACGCACAGATGCAATTATCTTGGAAGATGGCGAAGAGAATTTGACTTTAGCAGCTGGAGCAAGCCTCTCTTTTCCTCATTCTGTACAACTTGAAGCTGTAGATGATGAATTGACACTCTATACAATGTATGTTAACTTAAGTTGTGAATGCTATGAAGAAGAACCTTTGGTGATGACAGACTTCCTTGATGATGGTGATGTGCGTCAGCGCATGCATTCGTTGTGGGTTCTTCCTCCAATTGACATACAAATTACAAAACCAGCTACAGCAGAGTTGATGGAAATAGAAATTGTCGAATTAAAACTTGTATCCCCTCATCCCCTTTTGTCTCTTGGTGGCACACTTGATATTGAGATATCTGATTTATCAGGTGGTTGTTCTATTACTACCTCTCAGAATGTAATTGATCTTCGGACTATCTATTCCTTCATGTTCAATATATCATCATGTAGTGATGGCGATGTTCAATTCAGTGCAACTTTGATGGATTCCTGGAGTAGAACCACTACTGAACAAGTAACAGCAAACCTCTCTATTGACGAACCAGTAGTAATTCCACCGGATGAGGTAGTGCTGAATATTGTGACTAATCCTTCCCCGCAAGTAGATGATGGTGCTATTCATTGTGACGTAGGCACGATGATACAACTGGACGCCGGCTCTTCAACAGGAGAAGGAGGTATAACCAATTGGACTTGGACACTTCCAGATAATTCTCAGGTTTATGGCTCAAATGTCTCAGTGCCGTGTACAAATGGTACCATACAACTCAGCCTTGAGGATAGCATTGGGCAGACCGATGATGAATTGATTGTTTGTCACGCAACAGCAATACCGCCAGTTGTTATACTCCCTGTGTCGAACATCTCATCGATTTCAAACAGTTACACTGAGAATGGGACTACTTTTGTGACTCAGGGAAGTCAGTTCAATTTCACTCTTCAGGATGCCAGTGGCATCCGTTATCGCATCTGGAATGGGGCTTGGAGTTCGTGGACGGATGTGAGTAACAACTTAACTCTTGCAAATCAGACCGATGGACAAATTTTCATTGTTTGGTATGCTTTTAATGGAACTCTGACCGAAGTTGAGCACAACAATTCATACTTCTTTGATGGACCAAATCCACCACCACCGCCACCACCTGATGAAACACCCGATGAAACACCCGATGAAACACCCGATGTAACGCCAGACGAAACACCAGATAATAGTACGAACACCACATCTGGAAAAGGTGGAACCTCTCCAGCGGCAGTTGCTACAATTGCCGCTGGCTCTTCAGCCGGTGTGATATTCTTACTTTTCTTCTTCTTGCGCCGCAAGAAGAAAGGTGGAGCTGCTGAATTTCTACAGGATGACTGAGGTAGGATAGTTCGGATGCGTGGTTCATACAGTGCAGCGTTTCCTTCGAATGAAGGCGACTAGACTGATGGCTGAGAGCGTCATCAAAGCACCGAAGCCAGGCGTCTCATCACTATCTCCACCACTGTTTCCTTCTCCACCACTGTTTCCTTCTTCGCCATTGTTACTGCTACTACTACCTGTGTTGCCTGTACCTACGTAAGCACCACTATCACTACGACACCAGCAACCATCGCCACCATCATCTCCAGCAATAGGTGCGTCTGGTATGGACACATTGCCGCTACTGGTCTTGGTAATCTCATACCAGGTATCCTCAGCTTGGGGTGAAGAGATAGATCCACTATCAGAAGTGATTCTAAAATCAAAGGTCCATGCCCCACCTTCAGCATCAGCGCCCCCCTCAGGCCCATCAGCAGCGTCGATTACGACCCAGTAATGGTCAGATTCGGTAATAGTATGGCTTTCAGATGAGAACATTTCATCCAAAGATGATAGTTCGGCTATAGGAGACACATTCTCTCCATTCTTGTATTTTTGATATGATGCATCGTTAAACACGAGAACATCAAATTTTGATGCAATCGAAAATGATGACGCATGCTTTTCTGCAAACACCATGTAAGTGAATCTATCATTGACTCCTAAATCACCTAAATCAAAAGAGACAAACCCACCCTCTTCAACATAATGTCGGCTGACATATCCGGTTTCAACCCAATTTTCACCCAACCCTGCTGACCATAGGTTTCTCAGTACGGATAGAGATACATGAACCGCACTTCCATGGCTTGTTCCATCTTGTGGCTCAACACTATTATCCACGAGTATACTGTATGTGCCATCACGGGCAATGCGATAATCCCAGGTATCTAATAATCCCGAGAAGGTATAATTGAGGACACTGGCATGTCCAAGTATAACAGCATCGCCGCCCGAGAGGTATGTATCAACCTGAGAACTTTCCATGATTAAAAAATCTACTTCGGGCGCAGGGTAACCCATTTTTCCTTCAAAGACAAAACCCAAACTATCTCCCGCGGATAGATCACCCAAATCAACTCTCCAAGCACCTCCTGCATCAATCATTCGAGAGGTGGAAATCAATTCATTTCCCTCTATGCTTCGAACAGATATACTGATACCCACATCTAGACTTTCTTCCGTTTCTGCCTCACCTCTAGGGCCATTCTCAAGATATACTGTCCATGAATCCGTCACCTCTACTTGATAAGACCACATGACATGGCATTCGTTCAAGTACGAAGCATTTCGATTCCATGTATCTGAACCGGATTCAAAACTCCCTATATTTGCGCTACTGACTACGAAGACATCGATTTCTTTCACAAAACTACAATCAAGATCAAAATCAATGATGTCGCCAGCATTTACTGTTCCTATATCGAAAGAGGCGTGAGTGTCAGGGTCTAGTATTACTTGTGTTTCAATTCCGTTGTCTAGAGCATCAAGGATATCTATACCTCCATCCTCAACAGTTACATCTTCTCCTGCATTAGCTCCATTTGGAGTTTGGTCAGAATTCTCAAGCACATACCAGTAATGGTCGGTTGCTTGGATTGTGTATGTGTACCATATGAAGTCAGCATCGATGGAACTTCCATCACGAATGTAATCGCTACCCCCATTTTTCCAAGATTGGTATTGTGAATTATCCATTAACAAGGCATCAATGTCTTCACTTGTGCTGATGGAATCATCAAGGTCAAATCTCATTCCAGCATCAATAGTTCCAAGGTCAATTACATGGTATTCTCCATCTTTAATTATTATATCTTCTATATTGAAATCATTGTACGTCGACGCCTGTGTTACGGGAATGAACACTAACAACGTCGGTAAAATCATCAAAATTCCTAGCATTACTGGTATATGTGCTTTCATAATCGTCACTCTATACTCGAATAAATAAGATTTATTCTATTACAAGTTGTCTAATTGAAGCCTCCGAGAAACAAATTAAAGTACTAAATTTTGCTTGAATATTCCTCCATAACTTTGTGCAGATTCCTAAGTATAGCAAAGATTGATTTTGCCGACATATTCAGTTAATCCGACGTCTTCGGCAATAACGATGCGTGGGCCTGCAAGTCTTGTTCTGATGCTACTAATGGTAGTCAGTGCGTTTGCAGGATGTTTACAATCATCNGAAATCGCCACCTCTGACCCCCCTCCACTACCTGATGTTGAGCCAGAACCTGAGCCAGAACCCGAACCCGAACCACTAGACCCTAGTCTTGATCACGATGGTGATGGTTTCACTACTGGCTGGGAGCAGAACAACAGTTGGAATCCTGAAGATGCTCTCTCGGCACCCCCATGCAATCGATTTCGAGAATTGTGTTTGCGTGGAGTGAATGAAACTGTTTGGGCAACTTCCCACAACTCACATGCATCCCTTGATCGCAATCACAACATCATAAGCAGTAGCCAACGTACCAATATCACAGCACAAATGAATGGTGGCGTGCGTGTCATTAATCTAGATGTACATGAATACAATAATCAGACAATGCTTTGTCATGGTGGATATGACTACATCGCACATCCTTGTTTTCTAAGTGGGAATTGGCCATTAGAGGATGCTTTTGTTGAGATAGTCTCTTTTCTTGAGAATAATTCCTTTGCCGTCCTAATTATCACATTGGAGAGTTATGTCACTGCTCAAGACATCGCTAATGCTTCCGATGCAACCCATCTCACCTCCTATTTTCATGCTCAAGAACTTGGCGCAACCTGGCCATCTCTAGCATCTTTAATCGAATCAGGTGAGCGCGTAATATTGTTCAGTCAAGACCGACCAGAGATTGACATACCGTGGTATCACTACGATGGTGATTACATGGCGAAAACACACTGGGGTTACAATGATACAGCCTACTTCAATTGTGATTTGACACGCGGAAATACTTCGAGCTCTTTACGTTGGCTTGACCATTATATCAGCGACCCAATCTCATCTGAGTCAACATCCAATATCACAAATCAAGTTCCAGTAGTTGTTGAGCGAGCAGATGAATGTACTGAGCAATGGGGGCAGATACCCAACTTCATTGCAGTTGATTATTGGGGGCAAGGAGATATTGTATTAGCAGTTGATACCTTGAACGGGTTGAGTTGAGTTGGTTGGTATGAATCAGATAATATTGGCCAATTGCGTAGAANATATGGCAGAAAAAATGGNTGAGAGTTCCATTGATCTAACAGTTACTTCTCCACCTTACGATTCACTNAGAGATTACGAAGGATATACCTTTGATTGTGAGAGTATTGCTCAAGGCCTATTCAGAGTTACTAAAGAAGGCGGAGTCGTTGTTTGGGTGGTCGCTGATAAAATAAAAAATGGCAACAAATCATTGACTAGTTTTAAGCAAGCAATTATCTTTCAAGAGGTTGGATTCAATGTTCATGATGTGATGATATATCGTAAGAAAAACACCCCATTTATGCGTTCAAATGCATATACTAACTGTTATGAGTTCATGTTCGTGTTCACAAAAGGGAAACCAAAAACTTTCAATCCACTAACTACTGATACGGTTAGACAAGGGGTTGAGATGATGCCTACCAACAAGGGCCCTGATGGAGTAAATAACAAAGTTCCAGGGATGTTGAAAGATGCCAAAACCAAGATAAATATCTGGGATTATGCTGTTGGAATGCATGGTACAACTAGTGATAAAATTGCGTTTCAACATCCTGCAGTATTCCCTGAAAAATTAGCAGAAGATCACATCTTATCTTGGAGTAACGAGGGTGAACTAGTGTTTGACCCTATGTGTGGTTCAGGAACTACCTGCAAAATGGCAGCAAAAAATGGTCGAAACTACCTTGGTTGTGACATCTCGGAAGAATATGTCAGTATTGCGAAGCAGAGATTGGAAATGTTAGAACATTAATCTTCATCTAGAATGTCATCAGTTTTCACGACAAAAGACAACGCTTCAGGCTCTTCAACGGCAACCAATCCCCGGATATTATGAATGTCTCGCAGATATTCTGGTGCGGTTGCCACTTTGACTCTACTATCTTGTATGTGAATCAAATTGCCTGGAGCGGCCTGAATACCACCTTCGGGCAACCAAAGTCCTATTGCCCCAATTTCTGAGTGATGTGAGATAATCAATAGACGCCCATCATCATCTTCATCAATTCGCAACACGGTGAGTGGGGCTCCATCAGGAATCAATTGTGAGGCGNCCTGCCATTCAGTCCATGTTTCATCCATTGGTTTTGATAGTTCAGCAGTACGTTCATCAATGTCAGTAATCAGTGCTTCAAATTTCTCAACAGAATCTTCATGAATTTCATTTAATCCATCTAGCAGCAACCTCAATCCGTCGTATTGATTTTGCTCTTGATTACTGATTGCAGTATTTGCCAATAGCAGATGATCGGCCAACATCTCCAAGCGGTCATCTTGTTTGGATTCAACAGCACATTCCATCGCTTCATCAAGCACTTCAAGTGCAAGGCCGGGACAATCAACAGTCAGCAAGGCATTACCAACTGAAGTCAGGATGTGAGCAGCCTCAATTTTGTTACTCTGAACTATTGGAATTCCCGCTTTGATGTGCGCTGCTGCAAGNTCTTCATCTCCATTTAGATGCCTCGAAATNCCCGCCAATACAAGATGTGGTAGACGATTTACCTCAATAACTTGAGATTGTCTATCTGACATTTCAAACAGCGAGGCGGCTCNGTGCCAATCATTGGTAGCCAAGGATAACATTCCAAGTTGATGCATTGCCCTCATCTCTGATTCCACATCGTCCACAAGAGTGGCTAAATGTAAGGCACGAGATAGATGTAGCCGCGCTAGTCCAATATTACCTGACATCTTTGCCATTACACCGAGAGCAGATTCCATTCGATAGAGATGGCCGGCCATTGCACGGTGAGCAATCTCGGCCATTTCCTCATCAAGAGGGGCTAATCCAAATCCGGTTTTTTCTAGAACCTCGCTAAGAATGTTGGCTGCAGCATCATATTCTTGCTGTATATCATCTGAACTTCCATCAGAGGACATCGATGCGAGGTACTCATCGAGTGTAGCAACTGGAGCACAAACATTAGGTAATTTTCCCAGTTTCTTCAACATAGATTTCTTCACTACCTCCCCATTGATTGAGCGAAGTAAAGCACCAATCATTTTTCGTTCATTGGAAACATTTTCACCCTTTATTGTAGGGGTGGATGTAGTTTGTGAAGTAAGAAGAGAATTAACCATCCAAGTTAATTTAGCTTGAATATCATATTGCCCCGCTCTGCTTATGGCATAACGCATTTCAGCGGCACGGACACGCCTTGAGAGGCTTCTCAATCTAGTACGTTGACCACGCGAGCCTAAATCTGCAAGTCTTTGAAGAAATGTCGAGGGGGGGCATGTATCAAAATTCAAATTGATTTTATCACCAGTCGTTGTCATCTTGAAATCGTCAGATACAAGTGTGACTTTTCGTCCTTCCATGGACATTTTTGATGCTAGAATCATGAGTGATAAATCGACATCTTGTGGAGACGCCTTCTCTCCTATTTTACTNGCNANNTCTCTTACTTCTTCTTCGTCGATTGTAACGGTGATTAACAGGTCTCGCATTTTGTCGAGTAGATTCGGTTTGTCATACCATCTTTGAAAGCGAACGGTGCGAACTTCATCATGAACTCCAGGAGTTACGTAAAGGCCATTTGAACCCTCTTTCAAAACAGTTGCTAAATCATTGATGAAGCCATCTGGCGCCATTGACCCAATGTGGATGAAACAATTGGAATCAACCACCCATACCTGAGCCATGGTGGTTGTTTTGGGTACCCGTAATTGGTTTTTGCCTAAGTGTGCGTTATTCAGTGATGGTGTTACCTTTAGCATCAAGAAGTTCAACAGTTAGCCCAATTTCGTTGACGTCTTTGAGGAGATCATCGTGCATTTTGTCACTGAATACGTCAAGAGCAGCGAGTTGAGAGGTGTTCGAGGGGTCTCGTAACCGGTCAATAATGTGGTTTAGGACACATGATACTCCATACGCTTGGCCAGTACGGAATGCATGGTCAAGACTACCTGCTTCAACATCCTCCGCCTCTCTACGTGCAAGCACTTGATTTGAGTACGCAACCATTGCACCATAGACGGTTTCCATCATTTTACTCGGTTCAGTCCAAGAGTCATTCAGGCATGATTGCGCTTCCTCTATTGCCGCTTCTGCAGCTTGTTCATATTTNCGGAAAAGAGCGATTGGGTCACCACTCTCATCAGTCAAAGCGTCGTTGATAATCTCTCGCCAGTCAGCCATCTGAATCGTTACCCGATTCCGGTCATCTGTATGAATGATTTGCTTCTGTATATCCTTTGAAATCACGTGTAGGCCCCGTAGGGGCCCTCTTCAACAGACGCGGTGGGTTCATAACGGGGCGGTAAGTCGCCGACTCGCCCAATACATCGAGGGAGTTACAATGAGTGCACAAAGAGTGAAGACGAACGAAGCCTTGATCGATACCATCGATCAGCTAAAGGCACAGTCTCGAAACACCGGTGCCGCACTGTGGCGAGATGTGGCGTTGCGACTCGAGAAGAGCCGCAGCAATTGGTCGCAACCCAACCTAAGCCGCTTGAGCAGGCATGCAGAGGGAGAGAAATTTGTTCTCGTTCCCGGTAAATTGCTCGGTAGCGGTGAAGTATCTGGGAAGCAGACTGTCGCCGCGTTCAGCTTCAGTGCTGGTGCGCGGGAGAAAATCGAGGCGGCTGGCGGCGAAACGATGACCATCGCAGAACTAATGGATAAGAATCCAAGCGGAAAGGGGGTGTTCATTCTTGGATGAGGATGCAACAACCTATGTTTTCGATGCCAGTGATATGATTCTTGGCCGTTTGGCCAGTCATGTTGCCAAGATTCTGATTGAAGGCCAAAAGACTGGTACTCAAGACAGAGTCATTATTGTCAATGCAGAAAATGCAGTGGTATCGGGATCAAAGAAAGCAGTGTTTGCCACCTACCGTAAGAAGTACGAGTTGAACCACGCTCGAAAAGGGCCGTTCTTTCCTCGTATGCCAGATAAGATACTCAAGAGGACCGTGCGAGGTATGTTGCCTTATCAGAAGAAGAGTAGCGGCCGTAGCGCACTACGAAACTTGCGAGTGAGTATCGGACGCCCAAGTCATTTGAGTGGCGATGAGTTACCTGATGGTCATGTAATGGGGGATATGTCACAATTGACTAGAGCNCTCCCTCTAAAATATGTCCAGTTAGGAAAAATTTCTGAAAACCTCGGCGCTCCAATGGGGCGAATCGGAGGTGAATGGTGATGGCTGCCCGTAAGAAGAAAAAGTTAGCAGTCGATACTAGCGGCAAGCGTAAGACAGCAATAGCCCGTGCCACAGTAAAGCCAGGCAAGGGGCGTGTTCGTGTGAACAGTCAACCAATCGAAATTTTCGAGCCTGAATTGGCTCGTCGCAAGGCCATGGAGCCACTTGTGATTGCTGAAGANATGGGTCGTATTGGTGAAAATGCTGGTAAGAATGTCGATATCAATGTCAACACAATTGGTGGTGGCGTGATGGGTCAAGTAGATGCAATCCGCACAGCCATCGCACGTGGACTTGTCAAGTTCAACGGTGGGGCTGAAGGAGATGATATGGAACTCAGGGACGAATACTTGAGATTCGACCGTAGCCTTTTGGTTAATGACCCCCGCCGAAAGGAACCAAAGCACCAGCAAGGTCGCGGTGCTCGTAAAAAGTGGCAGAAGTCGTATAGATGAGGTGAAAAGAGATGTTAATACCAGTAAGATGCTTTAGTTGTGGAAATGTAGTAGGTCAGCATTGGCTAGAATTCAAATCGAGAACGGAAAACAATGAGGATCCGGGCGAAGTTCTCAAAGAACTTGGTGTGGAACGTTACTGCTGTCGCAGAATGTTCGTAGGTCATGTTGAACTAATTGACGAAATTGCCCCCTTCACCGTATTTCGCAAACCATGAACAAATCGGGCCCGTAGGTTAGCTTGGCCAATACTTGACGGCTGGGGGCCGTTAGACTCCGGTTCAAATCCGGACGGGCCCACTCCTAGTTATGTCATTCAATGATTTATTGGATTTTCATTGAAGGTTTCACATCCTACCTAAGCATAATATCATATTACTTCATCAGAGGCAAATAGATAGGTGTTATTTATGGTAAAAATGAAGAAGGAAGCAACAACTCCTTTGTGCCCACATTGTGAGCAGGAATTAGAAGAAATCGTGCAAGTAAAACGTAAGGGCTTGGTAGTTGGGCAGCAGATATATTGCTGTCCCCATTGTAATAAATTACTAGGCTTCTCAATTTGAAGTTGGTTAGATAAACAACTTGACCCGTAAGCGAAGGGATTGATAGGGAGAGCGTAGCATCGACANTATATGAGCGGTAGCCGTGCNNGAGCANTANCTCTAACTTTGCTGATGGTGGCTTCACTATTTATCGCCTATCCACTGCCTGTTGGGGCGACAGTAATCTCATCAGATACACATTGGTCTGGCAACATGACAATTGATGATAATGTACTTGTAACAGCATCAAGGACCTTGACTATTTCTGCAGGAACTAACATTACAGTTACCGGAGATTACCTAATCACGGTTGATGGCACAGTTCTCATAGAGGGCACAGAGGCAGAACCAGTTATCATCACCAACAACAATAATCCAGTGGGCCTCAACAGCAATACTGGTTGGTGGGATGGTTTTCTTGTCACATCTGGTGGNAATATTGATGCTTCATGGGCNNCNATTTCGAGNGGNCGAACAATTTTCGATNTTGCTGGGTCAGCAACTCTTGCTAATGTAACAGTGGACTATTCGTTTATTGGTGCTGATGTAGGGGGGGTTGCATCTATCACAGAATTAAGTTGTGCACACGTTGACTTCACTTGTATATCGGTTCTTCAAGGAGGAAGCGTGTCAGCNAGTTCAGTATCAGTATCAGATTCTGCTTATGGTATTGAGAATGGNGGNTCCATCTCACTTGATGGCTTTGAAGTATCTAATTCAGGATATCCAATTGCAATTTATGATGGCNCTANNGGTAGTGGACAAAATCTCAATTTTGATAATGTTTCAGCTGCTATTATGAGCCGTGGAGTTTCTTCATTCACATTTAATTCAATGCAGGTAGATGATTCAGGATTACTATTGGATGCAATTGGTAGCGATGGTTTGGTAATTAGCAATTTGAGTGGTGAAGGAATTGATAGTTTGATCATCGGTACCAATATGGCTGATGTGACCATTGATAATTGGGCGGTNAATGGTAGTGGGGCTAGTGGTTGGGCTTTTGCAATCGATACAACAGGTTCCTTTACCCTAGAAAACTCNGAATTTAATGGATTTAACAAAGGTTTCCGGTTGATTGGTAGTGGAATTCACACAATTAATAACAGCGTGATGTCATTTTCTGGGCCAATGTTTGATGTTAGTGGAAACGGGAGACTTCATACCCTTTCTACAACCCTTTCTACAACNGCAGAATTCGGTCATTTGTCAGGCGTTGATTCATTTTGGAGCGGCGATAATCTCAATGGCGGTTCAGCATCAGATGGCCTTGAGTTGGTTAGTGGAAAGCATGTGTTTGATTCTACTACGTACGCGCGAAATTATCTCTACGCTGATTCAACATCATTTGGCCTAGGTGTGACATGGGCGACTGTGGAAGCAGATGGATTAATCCTTTCAGGTTGGTCTGATGGTATACAGTGCCGGATAGATTGTCTGGTCAGTGGTACATCTCTTACAACTAACCTCGGGGGCGTGGCTTCTGGTAGTGGCATCAACATCGATGGTGGCTCAGTTATACTAGACACACTCATCACTGGTAATTCATTTAATGGAATTCATCTTGAAGAAGGAGACTTACACATTGGTGATTGGACAGGTTCAGGCCATGGTGGAGNCACATTGTTGGTTGATGTTGATTCAACAGCCACTGTTCGCAATTTCCCAGCTTATTCATCCAATGGGCTTTGGGATGCAGAGGGTGATGGAAATTTGTTGTTTGGTGGGGTTAATGCTAGAATCGCTACTGCCTCATACGATGAGTTCACAGAATCAACGATTTCAGTATCAGATCTCTCAAGCATCCCGTTAGTTGGAGTATCTGTCGAGGCGCATGGATTCAAAGAGATGACTGATTCTAATGGTGAAGCAACTTTGCCTTTGTTAGTTGGTGGTAGTGTAGTATTTGCCGATGATGGNACATATGGAGTGAGTGACAATTTCACCCCACCAGGNGGCAATATACAGCTTCCAGTAATTCCAAGCGTTGGTCCTTGGGTAATCCCAGTTGGTGTGCATGCTGTTTTGATTGGAGGCAATTACACGGCCCCCGCAGGAGATAATGTGACAATCTCTACATCATCTTCACTAACTTTGAAAAATGCCCATCTTTCTGTTCCCGGTGGAGATATTATTGTAGAAGGAAGTGGGAAATTAATTGGTGAGAACGGTTCAACTGACGCAGTTGTTCATACCACTGGNGAACATGCAATTGAGGGTATTGGCGATGGTCTTGTTGTGATGAATGATTTCCACCATGGTTGTTCACTCGAAGAGCATGAATGGAGCGGGCTTCATGTTGATGGTGACTTCTATCTTGAACAAACCTGCAGATTGAATATCTATTCCGGCTCTGTCACAGGGACAATTCACCCCTCAATGGGTGGTTATTTTTCATTGAGTAATGCTGCNCAGATTCGAGTTGTAGATTTCGGAGANCCAGTTGCTGGAGCAACGGTNACAATTCAAGGAAAGCAAGTNATNACAAATCAGAANGGAATTGCAACTTTTACTGCAACATACCGAAATGTGACAGAAGTATCAGATTCTAGTACCGGTATTTTGCAAGTTTATGTACTACGCAACGGGCATAGTCAAATTCGAAGTTGGGATCCTATTTCACCGGTCAATCTTGACATTATGATGTCATCNGTTAGNGGGGGATATTTGGCTGANTGGTTGCGACTCGATGCAACCTTTTCACCATACTATCTTGATGATAACCTCACCATTATTTCAGGCACCACACTTACTCTTCTACCATATGCAAGTTTGAGTGTAAAAGCAAATAGAGGAATATATGTAAATGGTGTATTGGAAGCCACTTCTGCAACCATAAGTGGTAANGANTGGAANGGAATTACACTTGCAGAGGGTGGCTTGGTTAATTTGGCCAGTGGACAATTGATGGGCGGTTCACTAACCTCGGGACCATCATCTTCTCAGGTATCTATCGAGGGTATGATTCTCTCCAATGCCCCTCTATTTGTTAGNGGCTCTGGTGTGTTGGATATCTCAGATTCACTGCTTCATCAGAGCGATAATTGCATTTTTGGTAATGGGGGTCAAGTAACAGTTAGTGATTCGACAATTCAATCTTGCAATCAAGCAGGTGCCTTGTTGACGCAGTCAACAATTAGCTTCAGCAATGTGACGCTTGGTAGTGGTAATGAGCAGGGCTTGCATCTACGTGGGGCTAGTGGATTAGTTACAGGTGTTGACGGAACAAATCACGATGGTAGTGGACCAGGACTTCATATTGAAATGGTGGATTCAAGCCTTCAAGTAACTGATTCTGAACTCTCTGCTGGAACAAATTCTCCTGCAATTTCTGTTGAATGGTCGGATATGTTCACCATTTCTAATAGCATTATTCATGGTGCACCAGGGATGTTTGTTGACCATAGTGTACTATCAATGAGTGAAGTTGATTTTGTTGGGAATGGGAGTGGGGTTGCTCTCGACATGAGGGGGGCCCGGGCAGATCCATCACAGATTTCATATTGTGATTTTGATGACTATGATAATTCAGTTCATCTTGTAGGTGAAGAGGGTGATGATGAGATGGCGACCTCTGTTTTCACAAGNAATCACCACCATGCAACAGTTGCTTATGCATCAGAAAGACTTGGCTTCACTTCATATGGTGAAACAATAGAAGGTGCTGTTGAAATATCTGGTACTAAATCAATTACAGCAGAAATATGGGACCCTATTTCTATTGATACAACACAAGTGAATGCTTCGGGTGTTGCTTCTGTGGTGTCTGGTTCAGTGTGGCTGATAACGGTACTTGGTGAAGCATCATCCGTCCAAACCGATGCTACAATCGAAGTAACAGTTCCATCATTTGGAGATATTGTTTCAGAGCAAATCATCAATGCAGATACTAGTGAAGGCAGTGCTTCAATTCCTTTCATTTACTATAGTTGGACAGAATCTGGTGCAGCAGGCGCTTATAGTGCGACATGGAGGGCTAATGCACCAACTTACATGGAGGGAACAGGCTCTTTTGTACCCAATCAATTTTCATCTCGGAACATAACTGCTCAATTGGTGCAGAATCAAGCACCGGTAGTGAATATCACACAGCCTGCACAAAACGTGGAAGTTCAAGAAGGAGAAGCAGTTGAATTCAATGCGGTCGGTCAAGACTTAGATTCAGGAACTAATGACGAATTGACTTTTGTGTGGTATTTACGCTCTCAAGGAGATGATGCCCCTGGAACACAAATATTCTCAGGAAGTTCTGGTGTTGTAGATAATATTGGTCAAGTAGGTGTTTACATTGTAACTGTAGTAGTGACCGATGCTTGGGGTAGTAGTGCAGAGGATATGCTAACCATCAATGTCATTCTTGATGATGCAGATAATGATTTCATTGAGACTTGTGCCACCAGCGGTCCAAATGCTTGGTATGACCTTGAAGAGAATCGCCCCTGTGGCCCAGATGTTTACGATGATGATGATGATAACGACATGATACCAGATAACCGAGATATCTTTCCTACAGATCCGTGCGCTCATTCAGATTTTGATATGGATGGACTTCCTAATTCGTTGATACCAAATTGCGAAACAGACCTCATTGAGGACGATGATGATGACAACGATGGAACACTCGACAGTGCAGACCCTAATCCGCTTGACCCAGGAATTTCTGGCGTTGATAGCGAAGGTGGCGGCGGGCTCTTATCCCCATCAATAATTTTGCCAATCATTCTACTCATTGTTGTTCTGATATTCATTTTCCTACGAGGCTCCCGCGAAGAGTTTGGTGGCAAAGAGATNTATTGAGGTGGTTCACTGATGATTGACCAACCCACAGCGGTTGCATGGTCAGTGGTCTGTTTAGTTGGGGCAATTGTGCTCTACGATGGTTACAGGTTACTTCGTACTAGTGAGGAGATTACTTTGCTTGGGCCACTTAGTTCAGGTGGTTATGCGTGGGAATCTGATTCGGCACGCGAGGTGATGAGAAATGGTTCATCACTAGTTACTCTAGGAATCATGATGGCATTACCTTGGCCCTTTGTGGAGAGTAGTTTNACTCCCATTCTTGCCGTGGTCGCGTTTGATATTCTACTTGGATTACATTGTGTCTGGCTAATGTTGCCAAAAAGGTACGCAGTTAGCCGCACNCACCTGTTTGCTGATGGATTTGAGGTTAGTTGGGAGTCCTTACGTTGGCATGGCTGGAATGGCGGAAACAGGCTGGTACTACAGCGCAAAGGTTGGTGGATGTTTGCGCCGTTGCCTGTTGGTGGTTCATTGNCTGATTTAGAGCAGGTAGCTGCTAGAATTGAGGCGCTNCAAGGGGATGAATGGCATCTTTTTGTCTCAGATTCTGAAGAATAATCTCCNCTNATTGCAGTCCTAACCGTGACCTTTTCAAGGGAAGCCGCCCATCGCTACGCGATGGGTGCACGCGAGGGTGATTCTAATTCCGAGGCTTCTCGGATTGAGGAGTTAGCGAGTTTGATTGTCCACCACTCTCATCTATACTACAACGAGGCGAACCCCGAGATTTCTGACGCTGAATTTGATGAATTATGGGACGAATTAAANCGNTTAGACCCNGAACACCCGCAATTAAATCGCGTAGGTTCNGATGTNTCTCCTGGCTCAGTAAAAGTAGACCATATGTTTCCAATGCGCAGTCTTNACAANGCAATNAGCGATGAAGAGATACAACACTTNGTAGCAGAAACAACCGCTCATGGTAGGTGCTTTATTGCGCAACCAAAGTTGGATGGTAGCGCTCTCTCACTAGAGTACCGCAGGGGTAAACTTGTGCGGGCTGCTACAAGAGGTAGCGGCGAGCGAGGAGAAGATGTGACGGCAAACGCTCGCCGCATATCCAATGTCCCATTTGAATTAGAATGGGATGGTGATTGTCATATCAGGGGGGAGGTTGTTATGCCTCTTGCAACCTTCAATGAAACATATGCAGATGTAGCACCAAACCCTCGCAACCTCGCTGCTGGCGCNCTTAGACAGAAGCATATCGAGAAAGGTAAAGCAAAAGCAGAACATCTTGAATTCTATGCATATGATGTGAGATTTGTAGGATCCAAACACCGTCACCCCGATTCACCAGAACCAGAGTTCATGGAATCAGATTCACAGGCAACTAANTGGTTGGTAGAACAAGGAATCGACGTTGCTGGAGATACTATTGTTGAGGGCCAGAATGATGAAGATACTAGTGATACCCTGATTGCTTTAACCCGAGAATATACTGAAAATAGAGGAAAATTTGATTGGGAAATCGATGGCATTGTTTTCAA
>NYYK01000028.1 GCA_002685895.1 Methanobacteriota archaeon | reverse complement strand
CCTTGGACGAAAAAGCAAAAGAGTTGGGCCATGGTTCTCGAGAAGAGGGAGATTTAGCACGACTATTTTTCGCGGCATCATTTCTCATTGCTGGAATCAATAACGCACTGATCCTATACACCTTCCACACCCGAGAACTCGGAGCTTCTGAAGATATTGTCATCCTCCACCTTTGTCTGCTTGCCTTCGCACTTGGAGCATTTGGGCCCATTTGGGGGGCGATTGCAGACAAATGGGGTCACAGAAAACAATTGATGATGTTCGCCATTTCTGGTGCCACTCTCATCATGCTATCATTCCCATTCCTTCCACTTGAAGCCTACATTATTGCCTCAACAATACAAATTGCCCTGTTTTCTGCTGTACGCATGGGTGTTGCTGTTGGTACTGAATGGTTCCCTGAACAAAAGGGTGAATTTCTTGGAGTACTCTACGCATTTGCATCATTTGCAGCTGCAATCGGTTCAATGGTGTGCAGTAGATTGTATGTGCTCTTATTACCTTCAGGAGCCACCTACGCAATGCTTGGGCTTATTGGATTTTCAATTCCAGCACTATTGCTTGGCGCGTTTATGACAATGAAGTTCGAAGGTGATGAATTCTCATGGCCGGTATGGATGTTGAAGGGTGGGAAGAAACCGGAACCGGTGAAATTGAGTTTCAGAGAGAAGTTAGCAGTGTTCCGCGGCATGCTCCGATTTGAGAGTAGGTGGGTACTACTCTGTCTGCTTGGCGTCATCCTAGTTGCTATTCCACGCGGCGCTGTTGTACTTACAGCACTACGCTATCTCGAAGTAGTAGGATTCGATGTGGACTTCACTGGATTGCTGGAAGCATGGGCAGTGGTTGCTGTCCTAATCCTATACGCAATCATCGGCAAAGTATGTGATGATCGAGGACCACAAACTGTACTATTCTGGTCTGCAGTAGCCTACGGTACTCTTTGGTCTATCTTCAGTATTGGTTTGCCTCCGATGATTGCAGTACTCATCTTTATTGTTCCAATTTATCCAATGTTACTAGTCTCAAATGATGCACTGATGGCAAAGTTCACCAACGAAGAAGAGAGAAATCGTGGAATTGGTATGGCTAGTCTCGTCGCTTTCATAGGGCAATCAATAGGAATCCTAGCGGGTTTCTTTGCTCTAGGCTACTTCATCAGTTCAGGGAAATCTGATATCGTCGCCTACGAGACCTTCTACAGAGCAAATGTGCCACTTTGGATAATTGCCATCTCATTCACCTACTGGCTAACCAAGAAGATTGGGTCTAGGGATAATGTCCTGGATGCTGAAATTAGTGAGTAATTTCACACCTTCTCAGCAATTGCCAATGATGTAAGTTGTCCATTGAGAATCGCCTTCCAGCGATGAATATTGAAAATATGATTGACATCCTCAATACCAATGTCGATTACATTTCGCCCATATACCTCAAATGATTGAGGTGGAAGACCCATTCCAAGTCCTGCAGCCTTCTGCACAGCTTCCTTAGCAACCCACACATCATTTGTGCGGGAAGATGCATCCACCTCATCTAAATCGTATAGACACTCAAGTTCTGCCCTCTCCTCGCCAGAAGACATCATGCAGAGAAGATTACGAGGGCGGAACGTTACTGGTTCTAAATCCAAACCAATATCGACGCCCTCGGAACCAAGTGCTACGGCAGCAAACCCACCACTATGAGTAATTGTCAGAGAAGGAGCATTTGGGCCAACAAGGTGGGGGCGGCGAAAATCATCACGTTCAATTTTGAACAAGTTAGGATCTCGGCCACTCTTCAACAATAAATGCTCAATCAACCAACGAGCAGCAGCATGCTCCTCTGCTCTTTTCGCCATGACGAATCTAGATGATTCAGATAGGTCAACGAATCTCAGAGTAGATACATCGGGGATGGGGTCAGTAGGAGAAGTTGGACGTACACGTATCCATGCTGCTATTGTCTCTACGGGGGCACCCTCTGGAAGATTCAGAATTTTAGGTTCTCCAAGTGGTTTCCACATAGTAATTCCTCAATTGATAAATTAATTTTCTAATTGCGATGTAGTGCAAACTTTTCGGCTTCCGATATAGGTGCCATTCCCTTCAATCTTAGTCCATTAAGAGCCATTATTGGCTTGCCATCCTGATTGACAATTAGGCAGTCGTGAAGAGTGACTCCTCCTTCTTCAGCACCTTTTCTTAAGGAGCGCATTCTCAATCTATCATCGATTTCTGGAGTTCGAATCAACTCGACTTGTTCGATACCGATTGGCAGAGATTGCAACTCATCAACTTCCATAGCAACCATACCAGCATTCTGGAAGCAAGCTTCAATCAACATTGGTTGCGCTTCCAATGCCACCATTCCATCAGCAAACTGATTCACATCTGGAAGTTGGTGGCGGCTCAGTGCGATTCCATCTGTACCAACCATATTGTCAATCTGGCAACCGCTTGAAATTCCACCATGTGATTGAAACTTGGGGCCGTGGAAAAATCGCTCATAGACAAAATCAGGATTGACATCAGCACTACCTTGACCTGGCATACCAATAGAGGGGAGACGCAATAATCCACGATCTGCGTCTATCTTGAGCATACGAACTATCCCTTCGTGATGAACTCTAGGTTCACCAAACAGTTCTCCTGCTTTGTTAATCAAATCTGATTCAAGGCGGCAAGAGACCCACACATTATCATCATCTTGACGAACGAACTCAGCCACAATTCTCACCTTCTGTTCATCGTGCAATAACTTGACAGGCAATCCAAACTTAACATCATCAAAACCGATGACTGAACAGGGCGGCCAAAGCAACTGTGCTGCCTCACCAAACATTTCTAGAACCATTACACCAGGATGATAAGGCACCCCATCGATTGAGTGATCTACGAGGAAAGGATATCTCTCAACATCTAGAGTACACTCGTAAGCAAGTAGGTCAAATGGCTCATGTGAGATGATTTTGTCAACGAATGGGAAGCGATTTGCATCTGCAAGTAGAGCGGATACATCCGCAGCAAGTCGCTGAGGAGGTTCACGGTCTGAGCCATCATCATTGAGAACTCCGAGTTGACCGGCCAACACTACTTTGCGCTTACCACCTCGCATCACCTCATCAACGAACAACTCAACGCCTTGTTCTACTGATACGGTCTCAATGCCCGCCTCTTCAAACACCTTCTCGATTGAGCCCCGAGTGGCCATACCCACATCTCGCCACCCTGTCCACGCAAGAGCAATCCCGTGCGGTTCATTTTCAGTGTGAGCAAGTCTAGACATCTCTGCGTCAAGGATGCAATTTGCAGCGGCATAGTCAGTCTGTCCAGCATTACCAAAGCGCCCTGCGATGGAAGTAAATACACAACAAAATCTCAGTTCGCTACTGTGATCATTCACTGCATTTACCAATGCCTGCCAGCCATCAACTTTGACGGCCATCACCTGCGAAAAAGTTGACCATTGTTTGTCAGCAACGAGTTTGGAATCTTCAATTCCTGCGCCATGAATGATTCCAGTAATAGGGCCCTTCTTCTTCTTCAATTTCTTCAACACTTTTCTAATCTGCTTCCCTACAGTGATATCACAGGCATGGTATGAAGCTGTGTTTCCACTTTTTCGAATATCATCAAGAGTCTTGTGCACATCAATTGAACGGACAATCTTAGACCATGCATTCTCCCATTCAACGATTGTTACATTCTCTGAATCTCTCTTCAGTTGTTCATGTAGTGCCATCTTCATCTGTAGAAGTTCTTCTTCGCCCGCTGATATCTTACTAACTAGGGAATCATCTAGTTTGGTTCTACCCAAGAGGGCAAAATGTGCACCTGTGCCCTGATTCGCTTCAGCCAAGCCAACCATGCAAGCGGCAGTAACACCAGAGCCACCTCCTGATACTAGCAGGACATCATCAGATTCCAACGATTTGCGCTCCGCTTCATGTGGTTCATCGTAAATGCAGACACTCCATCGCCTACCATCTGCATCAATTCCAAGTTCACGCGGCCCCATCTGTTCAATCTCTTTCAAAATAGTAGAGGCCAACGACTTAGCATCAACCAATAATTCCGGAGCTACATCGATTGCTCTAGCCCTGATATTCGGTCTCTCTCTACCATACGACTTGACTATCCCGTGTGCGCCCGCGCCGAGCGCATTGAATCTATGGCCCCCATTTCCGTGCCTACCATCAAGAGCAGAAATAGAGCAGACAATGCCATCATCTCGCTCGGCTAATTTCGCATCGATTATACGCAATACTCCAAATAGACCATGACAAACCATCTGAGTTTGCTGCTTACTGGTCACCTCTGCCCATGCCATTCCAGCAAGCGTACAAGGTGCAGTATGGATGACTCCGACAACATCGAGAGGTGCTAAAATTGCCCCAAATTGAGAGAGGTGAGCCTCATTGCCAGGGTCGAGCCTAATGATGTCGACCTCCCCCTCCTTCTCAACTCTTATCTTTGAGGTAATGCTTGGATCCAACATGAGGCGGACCGCTTCAGTACCAGACATCTCTAACTCTTGACAAATTGCATCTCCTAGACCCCATGAATCATCGGTGACAATCAGATATGAACCTGACATTTCGATAGGATGTGGTTCGGCTATGTCAGTTTCTTCGACTTCAACAACCCAACGGCGGACACCGATTTCATCGGCAACTGAAGAAACTACTTCTTCCACAGAATTGGGTTCTAACACCTCTGCTTCAGGTACGGGAGCATCGTCATCACCAACTTCCACAACGCCGCTAACCTGCGAATCACCCCCACCCATTGAAATGATGTAAGATATCATGTGAGCTAGTGTTGGATTTTCCCGTAATTGGAAAGATTCGTCTACAGGTAATGAAAAACGCTCGCGGCAATCAGCCATGATTTCTGCCTGCTTGACCGTGTCAATTCCTAACTCTCCTTCCAAATCTTGGTCAAGTTCAAGGAAATCTTCGGGATATCCAGTATGTTTGACGACAATGGAGAGAACTGAAGACTCAACCTCTGAATCATTGTGAGTTGGTGCCTGTGCAACCTCTTCTTCTACTTGTTCAACCTCGGGTGCAGTTGTTTGCACCTCTTGTGCTGTTGAAGGAACTGAAGCGGTCTCACCACCTGTCATTCTGCTAATGTATAATATCATGTGATTGAGTGTGGGGTGTTCACGCAGTTGGAAAGATTCGTCTACAGGTAATGAAAATTTTTCACGCAAGTCGGCCATTATTTCGGCCTGTTTGACTGTGTCAATCCCCAACTCACCTTCCAAATCTTGATCAAGTTCGATGAAATCTATTGGATATCCTGTGTGTTCTGCTACAGTCTCTACCACCTTGGCCACTACATCTTCACCAACAGACAGGGGTGGTGCGGGGACGACCGGTTCTGTCTCTTGCGCTGGCTTTTCTATTGGGCTAGTAGGAGTCTCTTGAGGCGCAGATTCCGCCTTAGTGGATTGCTCCATCTTGGGTGGTGGAGAAATTGGTGTGGAGGCGGAATCAGGTTGAGCATCCTGTTTTGCAGGCTGCCAGTCATCACCTTCTACGCCACCAATCAGAGATTCATCAGGAGCAACATATGCTACTAATTTCCTTTTCAAAATCCGAGTAATGACTTCATCGCCAACTTGGTTAGTGGCCCAATTCTCTACACTACCCTTGTCTATTCGATTGGTGGTGCGAGCAATCCTCTTAAACAGAGTGAGAGCTATTTGGCTACCGAATCCAGCAGCATGACGGAACATGTATTCAACATCATATGAGCCGCCCTCGGAGAGTCTCAAATTACCAAGTTCTGGATCAGACTCCTTGAAATTAGCAATTGGCGGCAGACGTCCAGACGCTAACCCATACAGACCTGATGCATCTTCGATTCCTACGCCCATCGGGTGACCAGTGAAACCCTTAGTGTTAGTAATGATTAGTTCGTCAGTAGATGCGCCAAAGGCGCCCCTTAGCGACTCTACCTCAGCGGCTGCAGAACCACCGCGTGGTGGCGTGAATGGTTCGTGTGACATGAAGGTTGTATACGGTGCTATTGAGTGACGGTCAAATCCCCAATCATTCTCCATTTTTGTGACGAATTCCTCAAAGGATGCTGCAACGTGATTCACATCAAGACGTGTTGGATGAAATGCAGAGTTCCCAATGTGAGCGCCTAGAAGTTCGGCGTATGGAACTACACCTCTCTCTGAGGCATGAGAGGACTTTTCAATGACGAAGGCAGCACCACCCATCCCCAATAACATTCCATTTCTACGTGCATCGAATGGAAGAGCAACTTCCTCGACAACATTGCCCATTGAGTGGGCACCTGCTGCAGCAAAGCCGGCACCGAGCCATTCCATCAAATCGTCACCTGTTGAATCGTCACCGCTGATGACAATAACGCGATCGCATCTTCCAGTTGACAACCAATCTTCTGCGATGGCAAAGGCCGCTGGTGTTGAGGCACAAGCGTTGTTTATCGCTGCATTTGGACCCCTCGCTCCAATCCATTGAGCAAATTGCGCATGCCCCATCGTCAGTACTTGAAGTAGGAACCGCCGATCAAAAGTACCATTCTCATCTGCACCATTGTTTTGAGCATGACGCAACGCCATGGCTAATCCAGGCCAGACCGATGCGAACACAATTCCTGTACGCTCCTTGATAGTAGAGGGGAGATTCCACCCCTTCACAAGTCGCTTACCTGCACTACTGACCTGTTCAACGGGAACAAGTGGTAATCCTGCATCCTTCAGTGCTTCCAACCCCGCAGCAAAAGAGAGGGTCGTAGAAACATCCATCGCTGCTACAATCTTAGCATCAATACCATACTGTTCTGCCAAATCAAAATAGCCACCAACTCCAGCGAGTTGAGGTATTGTTTCAAATGAATCGCAAGGAACAAATTCGGCTCTGCCATCTTGATGTTTGACTATCCGCACCATGTTTTTATCGAGAAGTCTCTGCTTCATCTCGTCGGGAAGTTCGGTGATGAAATTTTCGCCAGCAATTATTCTCTCAAGCGCATCAGCACTGAACACCTCGTCCATTCCAGGAAGACCAAGACTCACCCCTGTCACTACGTAAGGGTTCATTTTGCGCTCTACAAGAGGGTCGACCATAACTGAGCCACCGCCTACCCGCATTGCCGGTTTAGTGAAGCCTGAAGGAGGAGCAGTTACCCATTCTACAAGAGAAGATAACGTCGTCAATGAATCATCAACTGGATGTGAAACCGTGGCTTCTGAGGCGACTCTAGTCAGTAATTGAGATAAGGAGTCTCCAACTATTCCAAGTGTAGCAAGTTCTAATTCGCCCTTTACTAAGCGAGCAGGATATCCACTAGTTTCTGAAATTATAGCAGCTAGGTAGCCATCAATATCTGCGACCTGCTCAACCGCCTGTCCGCTGGCAATAGTTGGAGATGCAACTGAAGATGCAGTAGGGAAGGGACGGGAGCGTATTCGCAACTCCTCCCATTCTGAACTGCTAATCTCTGGCTCGGGTGGAAGACTAGAACCTGCTTTCTGCCAAATCTCAACAGGGCCTGCTCGGAAACCTTCAGTTAATCTTGAAGAATCAAGAGCGTGCATTTTGATTTGCCGTCCAGCAAGAGAACAGATGGCTAGCGAGGAGAGGAAAGAGGCCACACCACCAGCCTTTGGATGATTTGTATTGGTTACGACCTTGGGCTGTTCTGCCAAAATTTGTTCTGCAAACAGAGCCAACGCCCGCTTTGGACCAACCTCCATGAAGAGGCGCCCCCCTGCGTCATACATCTTGCGTACCTGTTCGGTCCATTCTACTGCCGAAGACATCTGAGGCGCTAGTTGGCCAAGAATTGCCTGATGTACCGATTGACCTTGGTTCAACCTGTCAGGGTAGAAATTTCCATCGTAGTTAGCAGTAATTGGGATGGATGGAAGTGAGAGATCCAAATCCTCTAAAAAGCGGCGTAATGGCTCGTTCGCAGGGGCTACAATCTTTGAATGGAATGCATGACTAGTCTGCAATTTTACGCATTGTATATTTAATTCAGCAAAGCGACGAATTGTCTCTTGCATTGCTTCAGTCTCTCCTGCAATCACCGTCATCATTGGAGAATTCTTGTTCGCTGCTATCACATAACCATCAACTGAATTGATGACTTCTTCCACCTTATCAAAAGGAGCAGTGACGCTTGCCATTATTCCCTTATCAGGAACCTCTACACTACCCATCTCGGTACCGCGAGCCGCTGCGGCTCTCAACGCATCATGGAATTTTAAAATCCCTGAAACCATCAAAGCGGCATATTCACCAAGACTGTGTCCAGCGACCATGTCTGGTTCTATTTCGTGCTCGACAAGCAGACGGTAGAGTGCTAAATCTGCAGTCAACATCGCAGGCTGAGTATATTCTGTTTGCTTCAATTTTTCTTCAGCGATTTTAGCATCATCCTCTGAAAGATTCTCCCGCAAGACAAACTCTGATAGTCTCTCCCCACCAAGAATATCTACCATTGTGCGATCAGCTTCAACCCATGTCTCCCCCACTACCTCAAATCGTTTCGACAAATCGAGAGTCATTCCAACATACTGACTTCCCTGCCCAGGGAACATTTGCACAAGTTTTGCATTAGGAGGAAGGGGAGGATCGTCTGTGATGAATACCATCTGTTTTGAGAGGAAGGCCCATTTTGAACTATCAGATAAATTTGATTCAAGCAGGTCTAGTCGCTTTTCCAATTGCGCCCAACTTGTGGCAACAACGCCACACCGAACTCCTTCCGGCTTGAAACCATGTGAAAGAGATGCTAAGGCGACTGACAGTCTGCGGCCATTTGGAGAATCATCAAAAGTAGGTGAAGATGGCGCAAGAAGGGCGGTTTTCACCATCGTTATTTCATCGGCAAGAGATTCCAAATCAGGGGCATTGAGTAAAAGCAAGCCGCCTTCAATTGCCTTCAATTCATCATGTGTCATTGAAGGTGTAGCACTTTGGTCTAGTACACTTGGAACTGATGGAGGTTCAATTTCACTATCGCTAGATTGATGTAAATTATTTACCATATTGAGATGATGTTCAGGGTCGTATTGTTCAAGTGCACAATGAAAATTTGTACCCCCAAATCCAAAGGAGGAGATTCCTGCTCGGCGAGGCATTCCAGATGGAGGTAGTGGCCATTCACTTGCCGACGTGGGAACAAAGAAAGGAATTTCATCCCAGTTCACCGAAGTATTTGGTTGCTCAAACCCTGCCGAAGGTGGAATAGTTCGATGATGGAGTGCTAAGCTCGCCTTGAGTAGACCAGCCATTCCTGCTGCTGCTTTCAAATGGCCAATTTGACTTTTAACAGAACCGACCGCTACATTATCGCCGCTACTTCGGCCAGAGTAAACCTCAGCTAAAGTTGAGAGTTCTGTTGCATCACCAACCTTCGTGCTTGTGCCGTGTGCCTCTATCAATTCAACTGATGTAGCTGAATAGCCGGCCTGCTGATAAGCGCGCATGACTGCTTGCTTCTGACCTCTTATGGAAGGGGCTGTGATTCCCTTGCCTCTTCCATCACTTGATGCACCAATTCCTCGTATAACGCTGTATATCTCATCCCCATCTCTGATTGCATCTTCTAGACGCTTGAGAACAACACAACCTGCACCTTCACCCATCACAAAGCCGTTAGCTCGTGCATCAAATGGGCGCGAATGGATTGGGGATAGAGCGCCTATGGAACTAAATTTAGCATAGGTTCCGGGGTCCATTGTGCAGTCACTGGCACCACAGAGCATTACATCGGTCTGTCCTGTCTGTAGCATTTGACAAGCAGATAGCAAAGCAGCAAAAGTGCTTGCACACGCGGCATCAGCACTAAAATTTGGACCTTGCAAATCAAGAAGATTTGCAACTCTTCCAGCCACCACATTTGCTAATTCACCAGGCATTGTATCTTCATCGATACGAGGTGTTCCCTCTGTAATCGACTCCTTGAATTGCTCTGCCACTTCAGCAGGCATTCCTGCCTCAATGGCTTTGCGTGCGAATTGATCAGCGTATATCCTATGACTTGACATTATTCGATTTTCGCCACCAAGAGCATTGGCAAAGATGACCCCGCATCTCTCGTTTGGTAATTCAAGGCGATTATTCTCTCCAAGATAACCAGCGTCTTCCAAAGCTGCCGCGGACACCTCGACAGCCCACAACTGAGTATCATCAATCTGACCAAGTGTACCGGGTGGTTGTTTCCATCTTCGCCAATCAAATTCGAACTCTTCGACAAAAGCTCCGATTTTTGAATAAGTCTTACCCTCAATTACGCTTCCAGGTTCACCTTCAACCCAAAAGTCAGCACTATTCCATCTCTCTTGTGGTATCTCCTTGATTGAGACGCGGGCATTCAGAACATTGTTCCAAAAAGAAGTGATGTCAGGGGCATCGGGCAGTAGTGCTGAAACACCAACTATTGCAATCGGTGCAAATGGTTGCTGCGGTGTTTCGTCAAGTTGGTCACTCATTGTTCCACCTCAATCAGAGATGCTGTCCGGCACCATGATGCTAGAATATCCTGCATCGACATGGATGATTTGTCCTGTAACACCTGATGAAAGAGGTGAGGCTAGCCAAGCAGCACAGCCTGCAACATCCTTCTGATTCACATTGCGACGAAGAGGGGCGTTGCGCTCAACATGATCTAGAATATCATCGAAGCCAGGGATTCCACTCGCGGCCAATGTAGGAATAGGTCCCGGCGAGATGGCATTGATTCGGTGTCCATCGGGGCCAACATGGTTAGCCAACTCTCTTGTCCATGCTTCTAATGCGGCCTTTGCGATGCTCATCACACCATAATTAGGTACCCAGCGAGTCGAAGCAGCATAAGTGAGTGTGATGGTTGAAGAGTTAGGGGCGAGGTGAGGCAAAGCGTGGCGCATCAATCTCTGTAATGAGTGAGCACTTACCGTCATTGCAGCATTTATTGGTTCATTCTCAACAAATAGAATAGGTCTGTCAAAACACTCCTGAGGTGCGAATCCAATGGCATGAATGACAATATCTGCTTTTGCTCCATGGCTCTCCGCCTGCCATTCGGTGAAGAATTCGGCTGTCAGTTCATTGGTAGAAACATCAATCGGATAAAATGCTTCGATAGCATCCAACTTCTCTTTTAATTGGAATACTCGACTCATGAATCGCTTCTGGAAACCGAGAATCAGTTTGCAGCCAGCAGCCGCTAATTGCTCACATATTGCCCATGCAATACTCTCTTCGCTAGCAACTCCGAACACAAGTGCAGTCTTTCCCTCTAGTTCCAACATGAAACCACCTGTTCCTCCTAACATCGACTCGCCGGCGACACCGGCTTCAAGACCTTTGCCCACTCTGTGAACCATATGCATCATTCAGAAGAGCATCTATTTTTCCCCAAAAATGTCAAGGAGAGGCCTTTTTCTATACTCTAATTGAAAATTCGTCCGCTATCAATACATCCGACTAGCAATTATATTATAATGAGCATAATGGTAAGATTTTCACTCATATTCACCATACAATGCCTCTGGTAAATCTATGTGGATAGCACAGAGGGAAGCCTCTGCATCAATCCCCATTCCAATTAAGGAGGTTGCTAACTGTTGTGTTCTTTTTGGTACCGTCTTAGGACCAAGCACTGCACCTGGTCTGCGGGGGTCGTCCATGTAATCAGTTTCCATTAGAAAACCACCCTCATTTTGCCAAATTGAATTGACTATATCCTTGATAGCATCGCGACCAACAACAACTGATGAGGTCAAACCGTGAGTGTACTGTTTGCTAATATTCCCATCAGCATGATGATGAATTGCCCCAAATCTAGGGAAACCTACGCTGTCACAAATCTTGGAAATCTCCTCATTTGTCTTCTCACCGTTGGAATCCAAATGGAGCTGCACTGGTACATTCGCTTGTTTACACATCCCAAGCACTTCTGTAAGCAACTGATCTGCATGTTCTAGTATCTCGTCTCCTACCTCCCAATGAGGACGACCAACCTCTCCCACACCTACAGCGAGGTTTTCATCACAGAATTCAATGGCCATCTCCACTGCAGAAAGATGCAGTTCTCCCGCCACCTCAAAACCTAGTTCAGCAGCCTGATGTACCCACGCAGCAGGATGGGGCCCTAACACTACGCGGACTCGTAAATCGTGCTCACTACGAGTATTTTCAGCCATCTCTACAGTCGTCTCGTATGCTTGGCGAATCGCTACTTCATCAATAGGTAAATTATTGAAATCTGGTTTGTGAACTAGAACAAGATCTGTTCCTCCGGCTCGTTTGAAATCAAGCGCAGCGTCAAGATACCTTCCTGCTTTATCTAGATGAAAATGGTTGTCAAGAATCGGGCCGTTCCAACGCCCCTCTGAGAGATTCATTTTTTCCCCTCACGATTCATCTTCAATAACATCTAGAACTTCTTCCGGCCCACTTTGCTCCGGTTTAGATTCCACTTTTTCTTTCGGTTTCACCAAGACCTTCACAAATAACTTCTCTGATTCAAATCTAGTACCCCAATGAGTAGCAGCCATCTCCACGAGATTCTTGTGCCTTGCTCCAAGTGCAACCCCTCTACCATTTGAAAATAATAGAATATCCATGTCATGTAGTGAATCACTGGTGCGGATACAATCTAATCTAGAATCTTCTTCAAATTCAGGGAAATACTCTGGCACTTGATCAATCCTCAATGGTTGACCATAATCAAACGAGACAACAAGAGGCCCCTTCTCGGTAGTCAAACCCTCATCTGAACGGCCAAGTCGAAGTAACATCTCACGAGCAGCAGCCCAAGCGATTTCAGAATGGTTGGTGCCATGTACCACCAATCTGCCCTCTTGGTCGACTAACAATGTAGCGCGGGGGTTCTTTAGAGCAAGAATGACAAATTTTCCATTCTTCTTACCCCCGAGTGTGTCAATTACCTCGTCAGAGCCAAATGGTTCTGGGGCAGTGAAGCGTATCAATTGATTTTCAATACGAACTTTTACAGCACTTTTCCGAGCCATAATCAGACCTCCACGGCAACCGCTTCAATTGGTTCCACATCGGGCTCAGTCTTGAGAGTTGCGAGTAATTCCCCCATCCAATCCTGATAGATTGGCACCAGCATAACTGCTGTTTCATTGCCATCTGACAAATCAGCCAATGCGCCCCTAAGGCGACCTGCCAAACGACGATTTCTAGTTTCACGGAGTTCTGCATTCAACATTGATTCTGAACAACGCCACCAAGCAGCAGCTAGCCCAGCACAAATTGCAAATGCTTCTGATGCCTCTTTGGTTGGAGGCTCGCTAACATCGGGTTGCGCCTGCTTCCAAGCCTTGCGGAAACGACGGCGGGCAAACAAATGGCCGACCATTCGTGTTAGTCTGCTAGCCTCATCTACAACTCCCAATGACCAATTTAGCCATTCTTCATCTTCAACACCAGGCTCTACAAAATAAGTCGCTAAGCCGCCCTTTTCGGCTAGATTCACAAGTCGGCGCGGCTCTGGGTCAGGTAATTTTGCAGCCCTGACACCCTCAAGTAATTGCATTCGAATCAGCATTCGTGAAAAATCACCACCGCCATGAATAGCCATCAAAGTTGCAGAGCCCTTACCACTCTTCTCCATCTCTTCATCTTCTTGCCAAACCTCTCGCTCCTCGGGGTGAAGAAGGAAGGCTAGTCCGTTCCAATCATCACGTGGGCGCAATTCTCTGGGAAAGACAACTGTTGGGATGTAGGGGTAGAAGCGGATGGTCCCACCCTTCGGGTCATTCCAGTCCACTGTCTTCCATGGCCAAGTCACTCAACCACCTCACCCTAGAATCGAGGAGTCCTTTGTCAAATCATTGGTGATGTTCTTCTGGTGGCTCTCAAGTGTGCCACCGCCGATTTCAAGCAATTTGGCATCACGCCATAATCTCTCTACAACGTATTCTCCAACATAGCCGTAGCCACCCATGACCTGCATCGCACGGTCAGCGATTTCTTTGGCTAGAGTTGTAGCCACCAATTTGATTCCGTCTGAATCCAAACGTTGACCGCTCTTCTCAAGATCCATTTGGCGTGCGACATTGTAGAGATAGGCCTCCATAGCCCGCCACTCGGCAAATGATTGACCGATATATCGCTGAATCTGCCCGAATTCCCTGATTGGTTGGCCAAATGCCTCCCTTTCGCCAGCATATCTGTTCATCTCAAAGACTGCGCGGCGGGCTATTCCGAGGCTCATGCCTGCAAGCGTCAATCTCTCAAGTTCTAAATTCCTCATCATGTGAATCATCGATTCGCCGGTTGAGCCTACTATTGAATCNGCAGATACAATGCAATCATCATAGACCAATTCAGCNGTATTTGAGGCACGCATTCCAGTCTTGTCCATTATCTTTTGACCAACTGAAAAACCGGGGCTATCGGCATACACAAGGAAGGTGGAAATCTCTGCTCTACCTTTGGCATCNNTGCCAGTCTTGGCATATGTCCAAACCACATCGCACGGTGTCCCATCATCATCGATACAACCATTGGTAATCCACATCTTTCTGCCGTTGATTTTCCAACTCCCATCTTTCTGCTCTTCAGCAGTGGTACTCATACTCAATGCATCGGTGCCAACATCAGGCTCTGACATTGCCATAGCAGCAATCCACTCACCGCTGCAAACCTTGGGCAATACAGCCGCTTTCTGAGCATCAGAACCATTGCGTGCGAGGTTGTTGACAAACAGCATNCTATGAGCCAAATAAGCGAGAGCGAANCCGGGGTCACTGTAGGATAATTCTTCAAGCACAATGGTAGCAGCTAATGCATCCATACCAGCACCACCATACTCCTCTTGAGCAGTAATTCCAAGAAGGCCCAACTCACCCATATCTCGAAGAAGTTGCGCATTGAACTCCTCTGCCCTATCAAAATCGAGAGCTTGCGGTTCTACCTCGGCAACAACCCAATCTCTTACCATCTCTCTGAGCATCGCATGCTCATCTGTTGGATTGGCGATATCGATATCTTTCCAATCAGTCACGATGATACCTCATAGAGAATCTTGGCACTCACTTGTTTTCTTGCACCCAGTCCTGGAGTTGTTGAATTGACCAGCCTTGGTCGAAGTAACCTTGAATCGTCTCTTCGTCCCACTGAGGGAAAAGACGCTGTGCGCGATCCATCTTTGATTCNCCAGCNCCAGGCGGACCACCAGCACTTGGCGGACCNCCACCACTGTATCCGGGAGGGCCTCCTCCACCACGTGCACCATAATCACCATAATCTTCAGATTGTGCTCTTGGGAGGCCGCCATCTCTTGAAATTGGCTGGACTGCTTCTCCTGGGGGTAAATAATCTTCATCCTCTATGAAGAATTCATCATCATCTTCTCTATTGCCCATGAACATCATTAATCCAATCACGAGAGCTATTAGAACGATAATGCCCGCAGCAATGCCGCCATAAAGGGCCCAATTGGTGCCGCCATCACCAGATGAACCGGCAGCGCGAATATGGAACGAGTCCGACTCACCAAGTTCATTTCCATTCATATCATGAATCTTGAACTTCACAGAAGAAATTGNCTCTGGGAAAGCATCNACTTGNACACGACAAATCTCAGACATACTNGGAGTATACACTATTCCACAACTATGGTTGAAATTACCAGATTGCTTTCCTTCAATCACAATGAATATTTGGAGTTGTAACTCACCAGAGTCGGTTCCCACATTTGTAACATCAACAAGAATTTCGAACATCTGGCCCGCTTCGGGNTGNCCTGGTGAAATCATTACACGGTCAATTCTAAACTCGGCTTCCTGATAGGTGAGTGAGTATTCTCCTCCTTCAACTGCAGAACCAAATTGACCCGCNAAGGTAATGCNGTTACCAGCGGAATCTGTNCCTGANACCCAAAATCGCACATCCACGCCGTCAAGGTCAGATGGTAAATTGTGTCCTGGCCATAAATCTAGACAATCAATTGAAGCACGATTAGGTGACGCTGACAAATCTAAATCAAGATCAGCGGTCTGCCAAGAGTCTGGGAAAGTTGAACGATATTGGCTCCAATTCAAGTCGTTATAGTAATACATCCAATTAATTTGCATTGAACCGTCTATCAACTTCTGCCTCTCTTCAATAGCGAAGTCAATATTGACGCAATGGATTGTAGAGGAGGGCAAAATATCCGAATATGTTTCGCCACCTCCGCCCGATTCTAAGTTCCACGAGCCCCAAACCACTGTGGGTGCCTCGTTATCCACCTTGATGTAGAATGTCCGATCGTCTGCAATTGAAAAATCAGTAGCACCTAATGGTAAAGAGTACTCACAATCAACATTGCTTGCATCCGCGACAGCACAAACTCGGAACACGTAACGATATTCGTTAGTAGACAAAGCTGCAGGAATCGTGAGATCAAATGACCCGTTGTAGAATGAATAGTAACTAACCTCAGTAGCGGCCGCCACATATCCACTTCCTGGTTTGTCCGTCTCGCCGCCGGGATAAACTGGAATACGGGTTAACTCTAACGACATCGGTATTTCTGGTTGTACAAAGATACCACCTTCCAAAGCGGACTTAAAGAGGTAATCCCCAGAAATTTGGAGAAGGTCACCTGGTCTAACAAAGCCACCCTCTGAAGTTCCCACGGATTCAGTTATGAATCCTGATGTATCACTTGCAGAGAATGATGAAACATCGAATTTCAGGCCTGAAGAATAGGACCAACGCTGAATATATCTGCTACTGGAAAGTTTNGTNTCNCCATTCTGTGGATCGAGATCTTTCATGAAAACCTCGGGGGTAATGACACCTTGCAAACTGGTGACACCCCAATTTAGACGAATAGGCAAATCAACTAAGAATTCTGTTTCAAATGGGTCAATTAGTGCGGTCCCATCTAAGCGGGTAGCACGTGGTTTGATACCATCCTCCTCGATATTCAAAATATCTGCAGATGTGCTTTCAGTCCAAGCAGTGCCATTGCGGGGTGAGAAGAAAAGAACGAGATTGTTTTGATATGCTGGGTTCAAATCAATCTTGACATGTTGAACGTCTCTCCAACCATTTTCGTCTTTACCATCCACAAGNATGTGGTAAATATTACCTGCATACATAGATTTGTTAAACTCTGTGAGGGGGTTGCCGAAAGCATCGNTGACATGCAANGAGTAGGCTTGTGGNGCGATGGAATTTTTGCCAATGTAAGTAATTAAATCAGAGATNAATCCNTCACTACCNCCATTNATNTGGTTTCCAGAAATATCAGTACCAGATACNAACAGGCTAGTTCGCGGAGCTGGTTCTCCAGAAGGAGGCACAAAACCAGTCTGCCTATCATCGATGCAATCGTTAGTCGGTGGACAACCCATATTGGAAATGTAGTAAGTGGTGTTGCCATTGACATCTGTGGAATACTCAGTCAAAAGTACGGATTGATACTCATTCAATTCAGGTATTCTGTTGCTATTGTTGTCGTGTTGTGCCTCAACCCAATAATTTAGAGTAAATTGTTGGGTAGTTTCGGGTATATCTCGCACTATTACTCGGAATTTCTGATTCGCGTCTGGTGGAATCCAAGTGTCATCAATAAGTTCACGCCAATTCGATGCATGATCTAGAACGCTGATATTTACAAGGAATGGTGCATACTGATCAATGAAGACTGTCATTGGTATTCCACAATCTAAATCCGGTGACAAAGATGCAGGTGGACAGATTGTATTGCCACCTGTATAATTCGCAAGACGTAGACGGAATGTATCGTTACCAGCAGAAAGTTCAGGTATGACTGGTTGCCATGAGAAGTTTCCACCTAGTACNCCAAAGAGCCGATCAACTTCGACCCACTCAGTGATATTGGAGGCATTCTGTGATTCAAACACAAGATGATATGATGCTGGGTCAGGTGCAACATCTAGGTTCTCAAAACGAACTGTGCCCTCAAGGGTGAAGATGTTGCTGCTGTGGACATATGATAGGTCCGTTTGTTCATCACCTGCTTGGTTGAATACTGTCAATTGTGAAATTGATGCATCGTTCTCGACTGCATTCCCAAGACCGCTTGGATTGAATAACCTAGCAGCGGGCAATCCCTCTGAACCACTATCAGTGATGAGAGTTGTAAAGATTCTTGCAGATTCCGAATCCTGCCAAGCGGGATTTACTCGGAAGCGCCAAGTTATTTGCTTTCCATTTGCTGTATCTGTAGAACTTGATAAGGCCACCAAAATCGAGACAAGTTCGCTACCACTTGCATACCAAAATGAATCGTTGGCTGATGACCAACGAACTTCAGCAAGCCCACTTTCTGATTCAAATTGTAAACTGGCACCCACGATGGATGCACCTGTTGAGGGTGCTACCGAATGTGTAGAAACTACTTCGTAAACTTCCCCTGTAGCGTACAAACCAACCCATTCCTCACTCATATTGAGAGTTGAATCATAGCCACTCTCTGTAGTGACTAATAGGTTGTCAAGAGTTACACCACCGCCGGAATCTGATGTAAACTTCAATGGCACTAAGACCTCACCACCTATTGGTTGACCAAGCGCCACTCCTTGGTTAAGTTCCCTAGCAATGTTGTTATCGTCTGAAAGTGTTCTACTCCAGGTGTAAAAGATATCGAGATCGCGTAATTCAATGCTAGCTGCTGCTTGGGCTGATGGGTTTGTGAAACGGAAGCGGAACTGAATCCATTCATTTCCAAAGGCATCTATGTGACTTACAGGCACCGTCAAATTATCTATCAGCGCCTGCACATTGGATGAAAATTGCGCCAAGTCACTGATTGCATCATCGGGTGTCGACCTCTCTTCGTCACCCACTGAACCAAGTGTTTGCGATGATGGGCCCGCAAGAAGTTCGATNGTTGCATTTCCAATATCTGCATTATCAAATGATAGTTCTGCGTGATTGATGGTTGCCCCTTTGGGAAGGAAGAAAACTGCTCCTTCTGCAATCCCTTGGATATTCATTGCCAGAGTCGTGGTATCGGCACCATAATTGATTCCATTAACCATCTGGGTTCGGAACATCTGTTGGCGACCAAATGAACCAAATGCACTTTCAGTAATTCCCCATTCTATATCTCCATCTCCGGCAACATCGAGTTCAATGTTGGACATTGTATGAGCAAATCGAACCTCCATCCACATAGAATAAACCGTACATTGAGCAGAATACTGCAGACCCAGCCCTACTCCTGTAGAAGGTGCAGCAAAGGTAACCCATTGATTGTTTATCGGACTGTACAAACCTGACAGGTTGTTAGATGGTGCCAAATATATTTGCCTGTTAGATGGACCACAAGAATCTGAAATCATTGGTTTTACTGCTACAATAGGCATTTTGAATCTACTTGTGGTTAACGGTGGAGACCACGTGTTGTCAATCATCGTAGGATTGTAACCAATAACACCGCCGCCGGGTTCACTTGTCCACTGGCCATTACCAAAGGAACCACCCATAACTAAGAGTCCAGCGGTTGAATTAAGACCGGTTCCTATTTTTGTTCCAAGTGTGAAGCCGTGTAAGACTGGTGTATTCATCCTGCTTGAACCGGAATTGTAATTGAAGCGCAGGTCAATTAATCCATACTGACTGGTATCAATATTCCATAATTCTATCAATTCACCTTCAAGTCCAGTCATTGATACACCATCATTATCCAAGACAACTTGGCCGTTAGATGAATCTAGAATATCAACAGTAAAAGAGCCGGGGCCTGTTGTTACGGCTTCAACATCAAGAACACCGTAACCCTCGGGGAATCCAACCCCACTCAATTGAGGGGTTGCAGAGAACGATTTCATCACCACACTTCCTGATTGTGGTAATGGATCGCCGATTTGCAATGTGTCGATATACCAACCAGGCATAGTGGCGTTTACCGGTGTTCCTACTATTGGATTTCTTTCAAGGACGAAACGCAACCTAACGTACTTGTTCTCTGACATGGATAAATCCAAACCGATATTCGCCCAACCATTCTGATTGTTGGGGGACATACTTTCGCCAGCTAGGAGCCAAGCGTTGGGTGGCACTGTAATTGTACCCTTTCCGTTACAATTATTTTGGACTTGATTGGTAGTACCTGGAGTTGTAACCTTTTGGAACAGACCTTGAGAGCCTTGTTGTAATCCAGTAGTGTTACCGAGATCAAAACTCAAAAATGACCATTGCGACCAACCGTTTCCATCAGAAGAATCTTGGTATGCAACATAAGCACAATCTTCGTAATAACGGTTAGCACCAGATGCACGGTAGTTTAGACTGTGCCAAGAGTTGAAGGATGCGCTTCCTTTGGTTGGATGAACCCAAATTGGTGAGGTCTCTAATGTGTACTCAAAACTTGTAGCAATTGAATCATCGGTATAATCGGGGTCATCAAAATTGGTCCCCCAGCAATAGTTGCCCATCGCACATCCAGTTGGCGGCATCATCATTCNACCCATGCCACCACCAGGCATTTTCCTCTCCCAGTTGAACATCCCGTCAACTGCAGGACCAGGTATCATTCCTTGTTCTCCGGTTTCAAATTCAGCGCTGTATCCTAGGGCTGATAGAGCCAAATAATCTTCTTCCGCTGAGAATGAACAATCCATCAGATTGGTAGGGTGGTGGCAGTTAGCATCACTGTATGTGGTCAATCCATTGTTGTATCTAGGATCCCAAATTCCACCCCCACCAATTGGCATGATAGATTGGTCATAAGTAATGAAATCATCATGAGTGGCAAATCCTGTCGATACATTGAAGCTTGCCGATGTAATTGTCTCCCCTTCAGGCAAGGAAATTGCTCCGGTCAAATCATCTTGGTAATTACCTGGGTCCCTAAGTTCTACAACCACACTTGCATTGCCATCGGAAAACAATGTGACCGATGCTGCCGTTGCTGTCGTGGAGAGAAACATTAGCCCAATTATTAGGTAAGTTATCGCCTTTTTATTCCTGTAATTCATGTCCATCACTCATGAACCGCTATGCGGTTCAGCAAAGCGACTCCTGATTGACATTTAACCTCAATGGGCAAATGTCCTTTCTATTCACAAGCAGAAAGGGGTTCAAATCGGCGCTTAGAGTAGCAAGATTCGGCTAACTCCAACAACCCTCCTAGAGTCTCTTCATTTTCCTTCAACCTCTGAATATTGGCTACTGTTGTAGGGTGTTTAGGGCCGAGAGCATCACATAGTTCAGGCCCCTTGCTGATGTCAAAGGTACCCAATTTGCGCGCCTCATCAATTATCTCTTGCTTATCTAGCCCAAGAAGTGGCCTGAGTATGGGTAAAGATGAAGCGTATTCAACAGCCCCGATATTTCCTAATGTTTGGCTCGAAACCTGTCCAAGATTTTCTCCAGTGAGCAGATGAGTTGCTTCAACTTCTTCCGCTATGAGACACCCCAAAAGATTGAACAATCTCTTCATGTGAACGAAATAATCTCTGTGAGCAGAGGGCTTGGTGAACATTGCTAGCACTTCTCCAACTGGAATCACTATCAATTCCTTCATTATTCGATTTGCATTATCCCCGAGCGGTCCGTCCAGATTAGCGAGATGNGAGAGNGTGGAGAGGGTCTTTTCCTCCGCTTCCCGCCCAGATATCGGCTCTTGACTACAGTGCATAGGATAGATTGTCCATCCAGCATTAGCCATGCGCGCTACTGCCACGGGTGAATCTATTCCACCTGAAACAAGGGCGATTGCAACCCTACTCCCGTTACTTCCCACAACCAGCCGAGGGGGCTCTATCGGATGAGCGCTTCTCTTACAATCGCAATCTATGAACCTACAATAAACAAGGCTTGATGAGGGGGGAGCGCTGGGGTCGTATCGATTATTATGGCGTCTGAGCCCTTCACCACCGAGCCCGTGACATTAATTCAGGAGGTTTTTCCTGGAGATACAAATGCCTACAATACTCTGTTTGGTGGCCGCTTATTATCAATGATGGATACTGCTGCTGGAATTGTATCAAGCAAATTTGCTCATCGGCAATTTGTAACTGTTAGCATAGACGCCCTCAAATTCAAGAAACCTGCTTATCAAGGAGATTTGATTGAAGTTACTGCCAAGGTTGTTTTCACCTCCACACATACTGCCGGCTGTCACGTGATTGCTAGGCGAATCGATCGAGCAGTTTGGGAGTGCGAAGATATCTGCTATGGATTCTTCTTCATGGTTGCAATTGACAGCCAGATGAGACCAATCCCCATCCCACAATTTATCCCTCAAAATGATGAAGAAAAACAACTCTGGGCAGAAGCTGAGGCTGCACGTGATGCAATGAAGGCGAATGATTGAGCCGACGGGTTCAATTCTGATAGGGCATCCGGCCACCTCCATGACAGTGTTGAATGTCGCATTTGTTGGCACTCAAGATTATGCAAAGAGTATNGCTAAACTGAATGATACTAGAGACATCGAGAGTTATGTCTACAAGGTTGTNGAAGATGGAGAAACNAAAATCATCTCNCTNCTACGNCCATTACGCCACCCTGAAAGACTCAGACCACTACTCTCCGTGCTAAATGTNGCACGCTGTGGAATAGTAGAGATTGAGAGGGTTGATGCAGCGATTGGGGAAATCCTTGTCGCCTTTGGCTGCTCAGGAATTGAGCATGGACATATCATCATCCGCCCTGCAGAAGGTGAATGGGTCGACCCAGAGCAAATTCGTGTAATTCAACAACAAGCTGGCCTTACCTCTTGGACACTTCACTCAACCCCTCCTGACGAACATGAAATGAGAAAACTTCTGTTTGATTTGCTAGATGGTTTGGAAGACCAATCCAAGGCACCACTAGTGATACCAGTAGACCAGCACTTCAATGTCAAAGGTGTAGGACTAGTCGCTATCGGATATGTGCAATCTGGAATTGTCAATAAACATGACAAATTGCTTGCCCTCCCTACTACAGAGATTGGTACTGCACGTTCACTTCAGGTCATGGACGATGATGTCGATGTCGCCATTGCAGGTGATCGTGTGGGTGTAGCGATGCGTGATCTGCGACAAGAAGCGCTTGAACGAGGAAGCCTGCTTGTCAAACCAGATGATGATGATGGAGGACATGAGACAACTATGGAGCGTCATGAAAAAAGTAGGCTACAATTAACTATAGCACCATTTCAGCAAAAAGCAATTTCAGTTGGAGATGTAATCCACGCTGCCGCTGATCTTCAATTCGTAGTGGGTAGGGTAGAGGCGATTGATGGCCAAACATTGGATATTTCTTGGGATCAAACTTTATTTCTTCGTAGTGACAACCAACCTAGAGTATTGATTAATCAATTAGATTTGAAAATGAGAGTTCTTGGTTTCAGTAACAAACTCTCCCCCATTAATTGAGTTCGAAGGGGAAAACGGGTAATTCCGTCTTGGCTAATTCTGAATTACTTGCAAGACCGGCTTTTGTAGCGTGTTGGTTGGGGTAATGTGTATAAGCAGACCGCTAACCTGCTAGTCTTGGGATGCACACTGGGGATAAGCCCTAAACGATGAACTGAGTAGATGGGGGCAGGTAATTGGATAACGAAAGATTTGCGCCACTGAAGATGGCCGGTGTTGAAGGCCAAGTTACCGCTATATTAACCGACGAAAATCTGCTTCTAGAGCGCAGCAATGGAAAGGGAATGCGGGTCGAACTCGATTCAATTGCACGCATTCGCCACCACCATGTTGCAGTTACTCCACCACTATTGACTCTATTCGGGGTGCTCGCCTTGATTGCTAGCATTCGTGTGTTCAGCGGACAAATACAAATCTACTCCTTCATCCTTGGAGTAAGTTCACTCCTTGTCTGGTTCTTGGGGCGCAAACCTGCGCTCTGTCTAGACACAAAACAGGGTGACCGTCACATACTACACGGGCGCGACCATCTATTGCAACGAATGTATGTCATTCTTGACCGTATGTCTGATGGTTGTTCACTAGAAAATGCAGTAATTGGTTTGGAGAAATTGCATACCCTAGAACTGGCGCCAATTGGTGACATTGATGAGATNCGAAATGAAGCGGTTTCAGTTGCTGCTTCACAAGCACAACTGGATATAATTAGCAATGAGGAACAATCTCTTGAACAGGCACTTGCAGAATTACAACAAGGCAGAACATCAATTCCAATACCATCCAAGATAGAGGGTGAATCTTACAATACTAACCAACCATCCGTTGATTCTGCATACGAGCGAGTGTGGGGACGTGAGAAACCGCAATGGTATGCGGAAAAAGATGGTGAACCCACTCAATCCAACATGCTTGAGCGTTCAACAAAGGCACTGTCGGGACAGAGAGAAACTACTCATGTTGCAACAACTAACTATGATGCACCATTCCAATTACCTAGTTTTGAATCTGCAACTTCACCTTCAACCTCTCCTGCGGATACCCCACCAATGAATCGTGCTCAAGCAGCAGCAAAGGAAGCTAGTGAGGCTAACTTTGATTCTGGTGGTCTGTTCGGTATCTTTGACCAATTAGACAATGATTCTGAAACACAATTACCACCCCCAACCCAGATACCAGTGACTCCATCTTCACAAACAACAGCACATCCTGCTGTAACCCAACCAAGTTGGCGNCCTAGCGAAAGTAGTCGTACTTCATCTTACTCAATGATTACTTCTGCTGCAGGCCCCAATCTACCTGAACCAACTCGGGTCGCTTTACGTACTGATCTACACACCGGTCCAGGACTAGTTGCCTCCGCTACAATTCCTAGTGATGTTTCCACGGCGACCCCCCTCCCACAGAAACTTGGAGAATCATTCAAGAAAATTACAAAACCTGATCCACTCGCAGCTTACCCCGCATTAAGTAGAATGCAAAAGAAATATGCGCGTGATTCCCGATTGCGGGTGAATCAATCTTCATACCGTAGAAGAAGTCGTGCCTACAAAGTCATAGACAAATGGGTAAAACCTAGTTTGAAGATGATAGGGGAAAAGCGGCAAGAATTAGGCCGAAAAATCACTGGTGCAGGGGACGGTTACCGTGATGTGTATGGTGATGAGGATGGAAATCAAGATGACTCGTATAATGAAGAAAACTTCCAAACCAATCAAATCATTCGCCTTCGAGCAGATCAAGATTCGCAATCTGAAATTCATGCCCGCCTGCAATTGCTAACGATGAATGGGGGCGGGGAAATTGCCGAAGACCTTGCAAACAGAACATTGCGCGGCATATCCAGTAGTACTGAATCTGGGCCGCTCTGTCTATCAGGTCAGGCAACTAAGAAGTTGGAAACCCCAAGTAACTTCAGTGGCATGATTGCAAGCACCGAGCCTGCTCCTCGATTCGCTGGAATGAAGAGACTTGGATAATTAGCCGCACCAATAATGCACCAAGTCGTCAGATAAGTTCTGGGTGTTCCTCAAGATAACTAATGGTGACTTTTCGCGCTAGGTAATCAGGTTCATCGAGAATCTTGAGATGAAGAGGGATGACGCTCTTCACTCCAACAAGCACAGTCTCTGCAAGTGCGGTTTTCATGCTTGCAATCGCATCCTCGCGGGAGCGACCCCAAACCACTATTTTAGCAAGAAGTGAATCAAAACAACTTGGCATCTCGTATCCGATGTGTGCATGAGTATCAACTCGAACACCAAAGCCTGTTGGAAAGTGGCAATCCCAGAGTTTTCCTGGTGAAGGAACGAACTTAACTGGATCCTCTGCATTGATACGACATTGAATAGCATGGCCAGTTATTGTGATGTCCTCCTGTTTCAAAGGAAGTGATTCTCCAGCAGCAACTCGTATACCAAGGCTGACCAAATCATGACCGGTTATCATCTCAGTAACTGTATGTTCAACCTGCACCCTTGGGTTTACTTCCAAGAAGTAGAATTTCCCCTTGGCATCTCTTAGAAATTCGAATGTAGCCAATCCCTTATACCCAACGGATTTTGCTCCAGCACACACACGAGCGCCTATTTCTTCGCGCACTTCATCAGTTAACCAAGGACCCTCTTCAAGCAACTTCTGATGGCGGCGTTGAATCGAACAGAAGCGTTCTCCAAAATGAATCGCTTCATTGCCATCAGCTAATACTTGAAATTCTATATGCTGGGCACCCTCAATATATTTCTCAACGAAAACACGCTCATCGCCAAATGCTGAACTTGCTCGTGATTGACAAATTTTCAAAGCGGATTCAAATTCATTCTCCTCTTGAACGATTTGCATTCCAATTCCACCTCCTCCGGCCGCTGCTTTGATGATGACAGGGTAACCTATTTCTGTAGCCAAAGCAGAGGCTTCTGCTACGCTTGAAATCGGGTTGCTACTACCTTTGGCAACAGGCAATCCCGCCTCTTCCATAATGCGCCTCGCTTCGATTTTATCACCAAGTAGCGAAATGACATTCGAAGAAGGACCGATGAATGTGATACCTTCTTCTTCACATCGACGCGCAAAAGTAGCATTCTCTGCTAAAAATCCGTAACCAGGATGAATNGCNTCNGCACCAATTTCCTTTGCAGCTGCAATCACCTTCTCATAATCGAGGTAGGAATCAAGAGGATTTGTAGCGTAGTTGGCGACAGCAATATCTGAGAATCTTACTGGCAAGGATAGGCGATCCTCGCGCCCGTGAATAATGGCAACATCACAACCAAGAGTACGTAACGCGCGTGAAATTCGTAGAGCAATTTCGCCTCGGTTGGCGATTAGCACCCTCTCGAACATATACTATCACACTAGGCCTCGGTTCAAGATAATGACGCATAAATGAAACAATTGACAAATATTGAGGAATCAATAGACATCTCTCAGATAGCGCTTCTCTTCCTTCATCATTCTCTTCTCAACGTAATGGGTAGCCTCATCAGTGGACATCCCACCATAATCCTCGGCTATTTTGATTAGAGTTTTGTGAACATCCTTTGCCATCCGATTCTTATCGCCGCAAACATAGAAGTATGCACCATTGTCTATCCACGACCAAATCTCTTCTCCATTCTGCGCCATCAAATCCTGCACGTAAGTCTTGGGGATTTCCGACATCCGTGACCATGCCAAATCTAATTTTGTCAAATGACCACTATCAACCCAATTCTTCAATTCACCCTCGTAAAGGTACTCGTGAGTTGATGTGCGATCGCCAAAGAAGAACCAGTTTCTCCCTTTCGCTTTGTCAAACTCCCTCTGTTCAAGGAACGCTCTGAAAGGTGCAATTCCTGTACCTGGACCGACCATGATAATGTCGGTGTCACCATCTGCTGGCAGAACGAAACTTCGAGTTGGGGACATAAACATTGGAATTGATTTCTCGTGGAGGGGGGCTTGATCGGCCATGTAAATGGTGCAAAGTCCACCCCTGTCTCTACCATGATGATTGTATCTCACAATTCCAACTGTTAATTCTACTTGGCCTGGGTGTGCATCTAGAGACGATGCAATTGAGTATAGACGGGGCTTGAGGCGGTCAAGGTTTGATACAAACTCTTGTGGAGTGAATGAAAGATTTGGCATATCGGCAAGAAGATCGATGTAATCCCGGCTCCAGATATAATCCTCCATCGCATCTGGATTATTGACTAGTGATTCCCATAGCATCAATACTGGGTCAGTTGCTGAACCAACAGGCGAGAAGCCTGACGGGAAATCCTCCTCATCGCCTGACCAATCCCAATCAATGAGGCTTTCACCTGTTGAGGCTTGGTTGCGGCTTCTGCCAACCAGTCTCATTGATACCTTAGGGCTTGAACCAGAAAATTTCATCTCAAGTCCTTGGATGAATTTTTTGCAAAGGCGATGAACTTCATAGTGGTGAGTTAGTGCCTCTTCGATTGTNGCNTCGCCAAGATGAGTCTCGACCATATCATCATTGTTGAAATTCAAAAGTGCAATCAAATCTGAAACTAACTCTGAAGGATTCTGTGGAATGATTCCAAGAGCATCGCCAACTTTGTATTCCATTCCAGAGGTNCCGAGATCAAAGGATATGTGGCGAGTTTCCTTTGTTGAATCAGGATGGGTTATCACCCTCTTCTCAATCATCTCTCCGAAGTATGGTTTCTTGCTACTATACTCGCTCATCTCTCCCTCTCCTTTCCTCAACCCGCTGGCGGGATGTGTGGCCGTCTAATCTGCCGTTTATCAAGAGAATGGAGTGATGGGCCCCTTTCGCAATTGCATTACAACACGCGTAACTAAAGCGGTCAGCCACCGTCGCGCCGCTTGGTGGCACGATGGTAGTGGTCAGATTCCTTGGCAGTGGCAATGCCTTTTGCCCTGATGGAAGGCTACACTCCTTGGTCCTCATAGATGATGAAATTCTTGTCGACGCACCCCCTACCATTGTACCACAATTGAAGAGAGCAAATCTCAGCCCTGCGGACATCAATACTTTGTTGATTACTCATTGGCACGGCGATCATATCTTTGGTTTTCCTTTCTTTATTCTTGAGCGCAAATATATTTCTGATAGAGAAGGTAAGAATATGCTTAATGTACACCTTCACGAAGGAGGAACCNCGAGACTAGTGAAACTCTCCGAGCTTGCTTACCCCAATACACTCACAGATGTTTTGGATAATAGAATTACATTTCACGAAGAAATGAGTGGCGACGTTGCAGGATGCTCTGAGTGGCGCTACGAAAGATTCGCAGTAGAGCATGTNCCGGAGACNGACCCTCACGGTTACCAATTATACCACAATTCTGGACTGACNTTACTCCACAGTGGAGACTCTGGCCCGTGCCAAGAGATAGAGGATAGAGCGGGAGATGCAGATGTTGTCATCATCGAAGTTGGTGTTCCAGATGAGGTTCCCACCGAGATGCACTACAAACCCTCAACCCTAACGGAACTTGCCAACAACAATCCTCACACAATTTTCCTTGCCACCCATCTATTCACCAATGATGATGAAACAATTTCTCATTTCCCTGACAATGTTATTCAAGTTCGTGATGGAGATGTATTTACAATAGGAAAAGACGGATTAGTGACGAAAAACGACTGAATAATTTTACCACAATGTAAGAATATAATTTATGATTCTAACATATGATTCTAGTTAATGGGTTGAAAATTGGTTTTCTCTTGGATCATTGATATAGTTAATGGGGGAGACTTGCCAACAGCTCTAGAAATTATCTAAATTGTTACAAAATTCTTCAATAAAAAATCACTCTTACGAAATCTAAAATATTTATCGTGGGATTCAACGATAGCACTTAGATGCCCTCGGCGCCCTATCTGAAGAAAAGCAAAAAAACAGGGCACTATGCCAAATAAAATGTTATTATTCTACTAAATCCAATTGGAAGTTNATATACTGTAATACAATTTAGGTGTCGCGAAAAAATGTTCTCGCTTAACTATTAAGCAAGCAGGCTTATTAGACCGTCACACCTCCTCATGAATCTCCGTAATGGAGAAGGTTGGCACTCTTACCTGTAAGATGAACCGGCTAAATTGAAGAAGAGCGGTGTTATAAAATGAGTGAAAATATTTTCAACCATCTTCTCACCACTGATAGCCTCTTCAAAAATCGTGATGTACTCCACCACGGCTTCATTCCCAGCAACCTTCCACATAGGGAAAAAGAGATTGAAGCACTAGTACACAACCTCGTCGAAGCATTGCATGGTCAAATACCTTCAAACATGATTCTCTATGGTCAACCAGGTCTTGGAAAGACTGCTGCGACAAGGCATGTCTGCCAGCAGTTATTGGCGCGCGGGAAAGAACTAGGTCGAACCATTCATACTGTGGAAGTGAACTGTTGCACTGTCGACACGAAGTATAGGGTACTCACTCAATTAGCAAATGAATTGGTCGAAGATAGTACCCAGCATGTCCCTTTCACAGGGTGGCCTACTGACAAGGTCTTTGCCCGACTACGAGAAAATATGGATGCGCTCGGAGGAGTACACATTTTCGTGTTAGACGAAATTGATCATCTAGTAAAGCGGCATGGCGACGACATTCTCTATCCTCTAACTAGCCTAAATTACGAACTACGCAATTCCCGCTGTTGTATTATTGGAATCACTAACGATTTGCAATTCACCGAGATGCTCGATGCACGAATCGCCTCGCGACTAGGCTCTGAAGATGTTGCCTTTTCACCTTACAACGCACTGCAGATTGAGGATATCCTCAATCATCGCGCGCTCGCGGGTGTACGCGAGGGAGTTCTATCAGACGGCGTGATNAAACTCTGTTCTGCACTTGCCGCCCAAGAGCACGGAGACGCAAGACGTGCATTGGATCTTTTACGAGTTGCAGTGCAAAAGGCGGATGTTACTGGTGCTGATTCTGTCACTGCGGAGCATGTCAGATTGGCTCAAAACCAATTGCAATTTGACCAGATGACACCGGTCATTTCTGGGCTTCCTTTTCATCAGAAATTAGTGCTCTACAGTATTCTACTCAACGAGACCAATGGATTGACAAATGTTTCAACAGGTGAAATTTATTCTGTTTACCAACTGACCTGTCACAACGCCTCAGTTACCCCACTAGTATCTCGTTCTGTTGGCAATGTCATAAAAAATCTTGATTCTCTAGGATTAATTACTACCAAAACCACAAGTTTGGGTAGATATGGTCGGAGCAATCGCATCAATTCCTGCATACCCAATAATATCAATCCAATGAAAATCATGGTTAATGCTGATGAAGCCATGAAACCGGTGATAAACGCTGCTTACCGGCTACAATCTAGGCTTTAAGTGAATTATTCAGCCCTTGCAATGCTAAGAATTGTTAAGAAAGGGTCGCCGGTCGCCCGCCTTAATGAGCGACAACGTTGAGGAAGGTGAAGGCGGCAGTGAGGCTGTTGGAATGTTGCTTGATTGGGTCAAGTCTCCAGGCAAAGCATTCTCATCTCTCATCTTTGGATTGGGAGTTTGGGGCCTCATCCTTGGCATTGTCAATGTGACTATTGGGGTTGTAGTTGCTGGAGAACGCAAAGTTGTCTGGGCAGGTTACCTCACCATGGGATATCTNTGGGATGAACCATATTCTGAAATGNTCTATCGNCCTTACTCCGATACTGTTTTCCTCGGCATGGCTGTTGTTGGAGTGTTATGGGGTGCTTATGGGCTGAACCAAAAAGTCGAAGGTGGTTTCCAAGCATGGATTAAAGGGATAATTTTCAATNCTATTTGGACAAGCCTTGTCTCAGGTAATGAGGAAGGCGGCATGAAAATGTGTGCTGCAGCTTGGTGCCTTCTACTAGGATTCGGATTCTATGCTTACTGGTCAGTGGTTNACTGGGCTTGGACAGATATTGGAGTTTATGCTGTTACTGCNCCACTTTTGGCATTTGGCTTCGGTCTACGATACCTCGCTCTAGTAGACGATGATGCACCTACCGTAGAATGAGAGGGTCAATCCCGCTTCCTAAACAACGGGGTGTGGCCGTTTCTTCCGTATAATGCGTCAAACCATCCTTCGAATACACCAATCCACAGTGTAGCACTCCATAGCAAATAATTGCGGAACATCATCACGCACATTATGAGAATCAGCACTGAGAACCAAGAACCTATGGCGCCGGCAATGACGGCGATAGAGAGAAGTGGCAGAAGTATCGCAATGAAATATCCATCTGAAGTGAAATCATGATTCATGCCACGATATCCCCTAATAATGCGAATATGCGCCCGCGCGTCCCTTCTCCGCTTTTGTAGAAAAATTGCTATATTCTCCTCGGCGACATGATCAACTATCGCATCAGGTTCGTAGCGAATTGTTTCTCCTGATTGCAAGATTTTCATTGATACCTCCATATCCTCTGCATGATACCATGACGGATCAAAGCCACCTCTTGAAATGAGGCCCTCTCTCTTGAACATTGAACAGGGGCCATTTGCTAGAGTAGCATTTTTTCCTCGTTTAGAATATTTGTTCGCAATTGATCGTGCGCGTAATCTGCTGACTGAAGTTCTACCTTCGTCAAATATTACTCTACCTGTTACCGCTTCCACCCCTTCACTTGAAGCGAACAAGCACTCTATCCAATCTGACCTCGGGCGGCAATCGATGTCAGTAATGGCAACCCATTCACCCTTTGCCGCATTGAGTGCGTTGTTTCGTCCAGCGGACAACCCCAACGGTTCCTGAGTGAAAACTTGAATTGGAATTCCTTTCGAAATCTTGCCTTCCAAACTGTGCCACTTCTGTAGTACTTCAGCACTCCCATCTGTAGAACCATCATCAACAGCTATCACTTCGAGTGGACGATAGGTCTGGGCACTAATTGCTGCCATGCAATCGTCAATCCATTGCACGCCATCACG
>NYYK01000027.1 GCA_002685895.1 Methanobacteriota archaeon | reverse complement strand
CAATTCTTCATCAGCACTTTCGATATCTTCGCCCTCACCAAGTGCGATGACATAAGGGATATACGGCATCATCGAATATTCATATGGGAAGGTGTATAGCGTAGAGAGTGAGCCATCTGCGAGTCGCCAACCACCAACCAACGCGGGAAATGAATCGTTATTCCACAAAATGACAAATTCATTGCCGGCATCATCACCTAAGGGGTCGATCATTATCTCTCGAATGATTATTTCATTTGTGACAATGGCATCAGTGTACCAACTAGGGGCCTCGTCAATTTCTGGCTCTAACTCAGCCTCTAAATTAGAATTATTCCATGCATTGTGCTCAATCAAAGGAGTGAAAACACTCAACATAAACAACGTTAGGGTTAGGACGGCGAACCGAACTTGGCGACTGCAAACAGCCTTAGAACTCATGTATACGCATTAACACATCTGAATATCATGTTTTCCTATGTGTTTTCTCCATAGAACAACTACGTTGTTATGGGTAATGCGAGGGGGTGCTAAACCCGCTAACTTCTTCAATTTGCTATCATCAAAGAGTGAAGTTTGTAGCTTCTGGGTCGTCATCAAGTCCGGCTTGCTTTACTTCACCATCTGCAGTAACGAATTCGCCTGCCTTAGTTAGGCTGGTGTGCATACTTGCGTCATGATCTGCTGAACGAGTCAACTGCTGCTCACCAAGTGCTAGAGATATACTAGTTGTAATTGCCTGCATTGTCTGCATTGCTCGGTCGCGATGGCTTGCAGTGATTTGGTGGTCAGAGTAACGTGCCTCTTCGAATATTGAAAGGAAACTATCCAATTCTGTAGCAGTTGCGATGCCTCTCAATGCCTCACGAACAGCCCACTCAAATTCACGGGTTGTTTCGTAGACCTTCTTCATGAAGCCTTGTTGGCGGAAGAATCTTACCAAGTCCTTGTAACAGTTGAAAATTACCTGCACATACTCGTTTGCTACTCGTAGTTGCATCATCGTGTCAGTCAAAATACCTTGTAGGATTCTGATTCTACGGCGTTCAGCATAACGTTTGTACATTACAGCCCCAATAATTGAAGCGAACAAGAATGCGAGAATTACTGGCAATAGATACTCTGGTTGAGTCCACCAAGCGGCACCCTGTGCATCAACTAACGGATCACCTAGGAAGACAATACCTTCAAGGTCTTCACCACCCACAAAGTGAGCAGATTCAGGGAAGGTTGCGATAATACGCCATCTACCTTCTTCACAATATTCATCACCACATTGAGTACCCGTGTATTCCCTAGAGAAATTAGCTATACCACGATCATTGGTGGTCTCAATCCCTAGTGATTCGTTTACCCAATCAGTACCGTTCCAATACTGGAACACAAAGTGAACTTGTTGGCCTGCGGCGGCTGCTTCGATACGGTTTCTCAATACTGCAACGCTACCGCTAATCTCTTCACCATTTTGATATCCATTGATTTTCTCCCATGGGTCATCAAACTGCATGTCTACTTTACTGCGAACCAGTAATAGAACATCCATGTGAGAACCATTGACAACTGCAGAACTTTCCTTATCGCATCCCTTTGAAACGTCCCGAGATGGCTCATAAGCAAGTCGAAGAATCCTGAATCCTTCTAACTCACTACCCATTGGCTCTACACCCTTACGGGATGGATTCTGCTCTGGGTCACCACTAAACCAAGTAATTGCCCCATCCTCATCATTAGTGTACGCTGTAGCGATTGGGCGGGTATTCTGGTCTGGATTGAGGTAGATGTTGATACACTTACCACCAATCGATTGACCGTTTGACTGCTTGAGGAATCCGCCAATGTGGAAAGATTCCTTCAAGTAAAGTACTGGATAACTTGTACCATTTGAGAAGGTGTATCGATCTACGTCGGTCTGGTATGGCCCAACATCAGTTATCTCGAGTGTTGAATTTGAGAATACTGGGAAGAGATGCGTTACTGAAGAGTTCTTGTATCGCTGACGATCATTGTTCTCCCATGAATTGTAATCAATTGTCACTCTGGCTTGACCCGCCATGACACCTTGGAGTGGACAAACAATATCGAAGTAACCCTGCATATTGGTTGTACCTGGGTCACAAGTGACTGGACCTGCACTACTACCTTGCATCTCATAATAGACGCGTATCTGTCTGTTAGTTAGATTACCACCCAATTCGTCAACTAGACGTCCAGTAACAACCATTGGCTTCTCAATAACTTCACCGGTATTGGGGTCTGTTTCAGAAGTGTAAACGATTTGCTGGTCCACATCAAGCACTGTTCGACCAATTAAAGCAAAACCATCAACATCAGAACGTAATTCTCTGCGGTAATGGTCATTTCCTGGTTGATTTGTGCATGGGTCCCACTGACCTGGCAACGATAGATGATATTCTTCTAGAGCTATTTCACAACCTTCATTGGGTAAATTTTCATTGAATCGTAACACCACATTAACTGGTCCAAATCCTTCAGGAAGGAATGATGCTGGGTCTAGACGTAGTGCTTGAGGATCAAGACTGGTTTCGTAGTGAATAACACCCGCGTTCGGCACTAAAGTAGCCACAACCTGTCGGTGTGCAATATTATCGAAATCGAGCCCTTCAAAGATGACTGACACATTTCCACCATCTTCACCATCACCTGAAAGTGAAGAGCCAAGATCACGTATTCCCGGCGTCCTATTATCGTCAGTTACTTGTGCAGTAAATTCCCACACGTCGCCACTCTCACATATATTCGAACCAGTACACTCTGCATTCACAAGATTGATGAATGTTTGAGAGACAACCCAGAATTCTTGAGTGACTGATGAACCCTTTAGCAATGGGTTTCCAGGGAATTCAAAGTGCATAGTGAAGTTCCCAAGTGCATGTTCTGATGAGATATTCATTGGTATCTTGAATATACCATTGGCATCTGTTTCTGATGAGTTCATCTCACCTGTTGCAGACCAACTCCAATTGACTGCCACATTCTTGACCGGCCGTAGCGCGTTATCAACAAGTCTAGCTTCAACTGAGGAGTTGGTGTTTCGATATAGTCTTGGAACAGTATTCAACTCAAAGTCAGTTGTACCAACAACTGAGATATTGACATAAGCACCTGTTGGCGCTAATACCGTGGTTTGATTACCTGTAAAGTAATAATTTGAATTAGTGAAATCAACCTTGATTCCATATGTTGCTGCAGGATACTGGCTGTACCATGACCAGTTGTAGTTGAATACAGCCTCATTACCCATCAATGTAGGTTTACGGGCGTATCCTGTCTCTTGAGCACCTTGGAATACTCCGTTGTGGTCAAGGTCAACTTGTAGGGCCATCGGGTCCTGATCCCATGGATGGAAAGTTCGATTTGACACATTGCCAACGACAGTGAATGATTCGCCCGTATCCATCTCAGGAATTATCTCACAACGCACCCCACTTTCAGGGTCATTCACATCAACAGGCCCACAAGGTGGAACATCGAAATCTCCTCCATTCTGCATTGTAATGAACCAATGTGTACCATTATGATTGATGAATGGCCTCAATCTTGCGGCCTCATCAAGTAGTGTCGCCTTGTCACCATCCCATTCAATTGGCCATGGTTTGCCTATACTAGCTGCAGAGAAATCTGTGCCCGACGCCGCTAAGCCTGACGTTAGATAGATTGCTCGCCAAGCACCAAAGTTTGAGCCTGTGAAAACTGTGGTATCCCAGAAATATACTGGATTATCACCAGAAATAATAATTTCAGCCTCGACATACATTCTATGCATTGCTTTCATAGTAAATACATCTGTTTCATCGCCCATCATGTAGAGGAATGGCCAATCACCCGCAAGAGTTGGGTCAACTCTTCCTTTGAAATCATAATCTCCCACTGGAAGAGATGTAGTTGTATAATTGTAAATTCCCTGAACAACATGGTTTTTACTTGAATTATCCCAAATCACCATCTCATAACCACCCGGTAACATTCCTGGGCCGTTGTCTAAAGTAGAATTCCATACCACCTGTTCCCAGATACCATTGATACCATTTGACTGAACGAATGTCAGTGAACACCAGCCGTTAACATCAGTTCGATAACCCATACCATATCCAGTAAAATTAGTTGGATTTGAACGATTACCGAATGGTCCACCTGACACTTCAAAGGTGATTGGTGCGTAATCAATTCGCAGATCAAAGAATCCGCGGTCCCAATCTGCTGAATAATGAGCCTTGAAGTCAAGCCATAGTGGCTGTTCATCGCTACGGAAGTAATACCATGCAACATAATCCACGGATAAATTAGCTTTCACACCCACAGTCTTGGGAATTGATGTTGAACCATCATGGATGAACATCTCTGTAACTTCTGCAGTTACCGTGTAAGTTGTATTATCACCAACATGTATGTCCTCTGGATAGAGGAATTGCCCCACAGTGAACTGGCCCCAAGAATTAGTCAAAACATCGATTGTCTCCAATGCCTCGGTTCCATTGTCAGTCCATTCTATTCTAACCTGTACTGGTAGGTTTTGTGCAGCCTCAAACGTCATAGTAGACATATTGAGCCACTCAACCCACCCTGTGAACAACGCTGGACTTCCTGCATCAATCCACAGCGTATCTTCCATGCTTATGTTAACATGAGTCGGAATCTTGTCATCCTTATCAGGGATACAATCATTGTCGCTATCCCAATCAGATGAAAGAGAACCATTGTAACAAGGGTCTGAATTATGACCCTCTTCCAATACATCGAAGTCGGTGTCTTGTCGGCTGTCGTTATCATCGTCAAGATCTTGAGCATCAGGCCCAGTGGATGTGTTCATCCAATTGTATATACCTTCACCATTACCATAATCGTCGTGATCCCATGGATTTGTTGATTCTTTGTTAAAGCGTGTTGGCCATAGAAGAATTTCATCCTCATCCTTCATTCCATCCTCATCATCATCGAGATCTTCGTCATCTCGCTGACCATCATTATCATGATCCCAGGGAGAAACAAGTGGAGTAGAAGTAGCTAATTCTGCAGCATTGGTTCGGCCATCACCATCCCAATCATCATCACCCCAATNAGGTANACCATCNTTATCATGGTCCCAAATCGANTGTTCTTCTCCNGTNAAACATCCNGTAGTATTCTCTTGNAGAACGTCTGAATTACCATCATTGTCATCATCCCAATCTTCACCATCTGGAACACCATCATTATCATTATCAACATCGTAATATTCGGGGAAAATCATTCCTTGACCCATTACTCCTTTATCCCAAACCGCTTGGTACCAACCATCTCCATCTGGGTCCGAATCATATCCATCATCATCATTATCTTGACAATTCAAACCAGTGAAGAAATATGGTTCATTNGTNCCCATATCATCATCTAAATCATTATTGGTNTCAACTTCAAAATAATCCCAAATACCATCATTATCATCATCAACATCCCATAAATCGTAAACTGAATCAAAATCATCATCCAAATCAGCGGTATCATTTACCATACAAGTTGGAGTAAGGATTGTTCCATTCATGTTAATTGCTGAACCACAGTCATTATCGGGATCGACTTCGTCATCCAAATGGTCTGCAAATTCATCGGGGAAGAAATTTCCATTGATGTCCTGATTCCATGAGAATAACTGCCATTTCAAACCGAGCCAACCGGTGAATAAATCACGGTTGTGGTCAAGTGCAGTGTAGTTAGTTGAAGAAAAGACCTGTGGCCCAAACTCAAAATGATAACATTGGCTACTACACATCCAATTCTGTTGAGAATTAGCTCCATCATACACGCCATCAGAATAACTAGGATCGGGTCTAGTGCTGTATGGAATCCCCATTTGCGCACCGAACCCACTCAATGGATAACCGTACTGTAAAGCATATTCAAATCCACAAACAAGACCTGTTGATGCAGCCCCGTTTGCCTGTTGTGGTTGAACAACAAAACCACACTGGCCGAAATCAAGTGAACCACCCATCTTTGGGTCATCTACATCGAGAATACCATCATTCCCTTCATCTTGATCCCACCAATCCGGCATGCCATCGGCGTCTTGGTCTATGTCAAGACCATTCTGTAAGGTATCTCCATCTCCATCAATATCCCATTTATTATCACCATTCCAACTGGACCATCGTGCAAGATAAATCCACCAAAACTCTGGAACAACTCCAGAAGTGGGAGGATTAGTTGTGCCATCAAATCCGTTGTAATTAAGAACGAAGTTTTGATCTACTGAAAACGGATTAAACAAGAAGGTCATATTCCAATGATCTGTTATGTTGTCTGTAAAACGCTGTGAATCACCTGACCCATCAAGGTCATCTCCATCTCCAAGTGGATACCATGTGCGATAGAAATTATCAGTGGTATCGGTATCAACAACACCACAATTGCCATCATCTGGGTCAAACAAATCAAAGATTCCATCGTTATCATCATCCCAATCCTCATCATTCTGTAATCCATCACCATCGATGTCTGTGTCCACATCATTTGGTCCGTCGTCACGATAGAGACTACCATTCAACTGATGAATATCATTGTCATTGTCAAGATCACAATCTGGATCTATGTCCAAATAATCAGGAATGCCGTCATTATCATCATCGATATCTTCGTAATTGAGAATACCGTCTCCATCCCAATCATTGTTTCCAGTGTAAGATGCACGTTCGGTAGTACAAAGAATGTTTGAGCCTCCTGGTTGTCCATCACCATCACCATCAGTAGCAGGATTGTAATTTGAATTCCACTCGCAATTCCAAGTATTCACCACATTTGTGTGGTTTAGTGGATAAGGGTCAACCTCATTCTCAAGACCATCATCATCCATATCCCACGAAAGATTTGCTGCATTCCAACCCGGCTCAAAGAGTGGATTGTCGGGGTTAGGGGTACCACCTATTTCAGTATCAAACCAATCCCAAACATGATTGTAGTTGAAATCAATAGCTCGCCAACGGTCGTTGTCACTATCCCAATCATAATCAAGTTCACAATCGATACCAGCGATGCCATCTGTATCATCACCAGGTGTTTGGTATGGGCTTGTATCAACACGGGTGTAATCATTTAGAGTATCACCGTTAACATCCAAATCCCAACATACATCGCGAATACCATCATTGTCATCGTCAGGATCCCACATATCCAATAATCCATCATTATCGTCATCTGCATCTACATTGTTTGGACTGCCATCATTGTCACCATCGGCATCAAGGAAATTAGGAATTCCATCACCATCTAAATCACCATCCCATATGGTTGTGAATACTGGGCTACGGGGATGATATAGTGCTTCAAGAGCAACGAAATCTATTCCACCGCTGTAAGAACGGTAGTCGGTATGTTGCCATTGATGAGCTGCATCAAAATTACCAGTTGACTGCATACTTGCTGTCACTGATGCATCGTAGGGATTTGCGTCAATCCAATCTAATGTGCCATCATTATCATCATCATCATCGAAGTAATCACGGACACCATCTGCATCATCATCACAAGGCCATGAAAATTGATCAATTCGTCCGTCGTTATCGTCATCCTCATCATAACTACCTCGACCACTAGCATCCATATCTTCATCTGGAACACCATCGTTATCATGGTCCCATGGGTTCTGGTCAACTCGATAACCAAATCCTACTGCTTGGTTGGTTGCTGGATGAATAACTGATGCATTTACATAACGATCTGATGATACATTAACAGGGTCAGAACCTTGATTCCAATCAATTGGACCCTCCAAGATACCATCATTGTCATCATCCCAATCTTCGTGGTCAAGAATCCCGTCGTTGTCGTGATCGTATGGATCAGTAGCATAACAACCATCGAAACGCTCAATGAGATCATAGATGCCGTCATTATCATCATCAAGGTCGTTAAGATCGTCGATACCGTCGTTATCGTGGTCTTCCGTGTTTGTTTCCTCTAGGTTAGGTCCTATACCCTGTAGTCGCAAATCAACAAGAGATAAGTCGGAAATCTTCCCATACATGACTGCAGGGTCGCCATATTGCGGATCTAATAGCGCAGGATGAAGTTCCTTACCCCACATAGAGGGTGAATTTACCCCATTATCTTCTCTTTCTTGGTCGAAAGTCTGGATTGCTTTACGCTCTCCAATCACTCCCACACTCAATTCAGTAGTATCATCAGCATGGTTAGCTAACTCAATCCACGGAACTGAAGTCAATACACTCATCAGCATGAGCAAAATCATTGAGAAGGCTACTAACCCCTGATTGCTCTGCTTACTGTTCATTCTTAACAAGTCGGTTTTTGGCATCATATCACCTATTGAAGCACCCCGCCACTAACGCCCAATATATCAACGACTCGGCGCGCCTGTGCTTCTTTGTATCACACAGTGATACCTGTATCATTTCTGAATATATTAGACAAATATGCAAAGAAGAATAATTCGGCCCCCCGGGGGATGATTCCCCCGAGGGTGCCTGGCGCCATTCGCAAGCAAATGGGATCTCTTGAGATGATAATACTTCGACATTAATTCTCTAATTCATCGAGGATTCCGTCGTTGTCGTCATCGTCGTCTTCATGATCAGGTATGCCGTCATTGTCATGGTCAAATTGACCTGTCAAGCGGTTTCCATCTGTTGACTCAACCCAATCTTTCAAACCATCGTTGTCGTCATCATCGTCACTGGCATCCCAGTCATCATCATTGTCGTGATCATAACGGTAGGAACCCCACATGCCACACACTTCATCGACATCGAATATTGCGTCATTATCATCGTCAGCGTCTGATTTATCATCGACACCGTCGTTATCGTGGTCACGCATTGTGCTGTTACCTGATTCATCGATGTCGTACCAGTTGATGAGGCCATCATTGTCAATATCAAGATCTAACCATCTTGGGATGAAGTCGTTATCATGATCGTAAATGTTAGTTGCAGTCCAGTCATCAAAGACTTCTATTATATCCCAAACGCCATCGCCATCATCATCATCATCTTCTGCATCATCGATGCCATCCTCGTCATGATCTTCTGGCGTGCTATCCAATACATCAATCAGACCATCATTATCATCGTCTAAATCAAGGTCATCGGGAATTCCATCTCCATCATTGTCGCTCTCGCCATTCACACGTTGCCTATCCAACCATTGTATCTGCTGTAGTACAGGTATTATGTATTCAATTTCTACCTCTTCCACAACTCCTTGATGAGTACCTTGTACATCTTGGTCACCTCTGCGATGTTCACTGCAGAGGAGGTCAGAAGGGTGTGGTAATACAGGTGGCATATCAATTGGTGGTGGTGGGCATGGGCCATCTGTTGCACACGGGTCACTAGGTCCAGGCCCAGGTGGACTGGGCTTAGGTACTGGTGTAGTCCCCGGTCCAGTAGGTGTCCCTGGTGGATCCGGTTCATCGGGGTCTGGTTCGCCACCAGTATCAGGTGGATCTCCATCACCATCACCCGGTTCTGGGATTTGATAATCAGGATCATAGGCATCTGGAATACCATCGCCATCTTTGTCTGAATATTCACCATTGCTCGGGTCATTGGGAAATGCATCTGATGAGTCTGGTTGACCATCCCCATCAGTATCTGCGTTGTTGGGGTTAGTACCTTCAGCATACTCCTGAGAATTAGTTAATCCATCGTTGTCAGGGTCTGCATTCGCATCTCCAGCCGAATTAGGGTCGAGGCCGTAAGCCACTTCCCAACCATCAGGAAGACCGTCTCCATCCGTGTCTGCATTTGTCATGTCCGTTCCATGTGTCTGTTCCTCTGCGTTGGTNAAACCATCAGCGTCCCAATCTGCCCCTCCATCTGAAGGGTCTAGTGGATCACTGCCTTCTGCCATAGCTAGAGGCACAAACACAAGCATCAATGCAACCATAGTTGCAATTATCTCTATTTTCTTTTCACTCGTTTTTTCTTTTTTCATTCGTTTTTCAACTCTATTTTCAGGGTACCCGCTGTGCCCTCTTTCCGATAGAGCCCAGACTCATCCGAGCTTACTTCGGGAGGTNCCTCAAGTGAGGAATTCCTACGGTTGACCATCAATCAATCAACGGTCAATTGCCATCTAGTGCCGCCAAGGTTGGCGGCCCCTCGGGGGATGATTCCCCCGAGGGTGCCTGGCACCACTCCGCCGAAGCGGGTGGGATCTTGTCAGGTGATTATACAACTTAACTTAGAAAATCAGTTCTCGAGCTCGTCGAGGATTCCGTCGTTGTCGTCATCGTCATCGTTATGGTCATCGNTACCATCGTTGTCGTGGTCGAACTGNCCAGTCAAATCGTTGCCATCGTTAGNCTCGTACCAGTCAGANAGGCCGTCGTTATCGTCGTCCGTATCTGTCTTNTCNTCGAGACCATCGTTGTCGTGATCGTACCGGTAACTGCCNGATGCACCGTCGAATTCGTCAACATCTAGGATGTCGTCGTTNTCGTCNTCNNCNTCNACGCCNTCGTTTAGACCATCGTTATCGTGGTCACGCATAGCGCTGCTGCCGTTCTCATACACGTCATTGTGGTTGTCAATGCCATCGTTGTCAATGTCTAGGTCGATGTTGTCAGAAATCCCATCGTTGTCGTGGTCGTAGATATCTGTGTTGGGGTCTCCATCGTTGACTTCCTCGCGGTCGTCAATTCCATCGCCATCATCGTCGTTGTCCTCGGAGTCGGGGATGCCGTCGTTATCATGGTCATTTGCGGTGTCGTTAGGATTCGTTGGATCCGAATCCTGGTCGTCCGCTATGCCATCGTTGTCATCGTCGGTGTCCTGTTCGTTTGGTATGCCATCGCCATCGGTGTCAGTGTCCTGATCGTTTGGTGTGCCATCGCCATCCATATCGTCATCCTCATGATTGGGGATACCGTCGCCATCAGTGTCCTGGTTTCCAGGTTCTGAAGCGTCAGGGATACCGTCGTTGTCATCGTCTGTATCGAGGTCATCGGGAATTCCGTCGCCATCGTTGTCGTTCTCACCATTTTGCTCCTGGTTGTCGAGCTGTTGACCTTGCTGCTGGTCGGACTGTTCACCCTGCTGGCCTTGTTGGCCGTTCTGGGTCTGACCTTGCTGCTGCTGGTTCTGACCGTTCTGGTTTTCACCATTCTGATCTTGCTGTTCTTGCTGACCTTGCTGGCCACCTTGTTCGCCACCTTGCTGCTGCTGTCCTTGTCCGTTGTCCTGCTGCTGACCTTGCTCACCCTGCTGGCCTTGCTGACCTTGCTGGCCTTGCTGACCTTGCTGGCCTTGCTGACCTTGCTGGCCTTCCTGGCCGGACTGTTGTCCTTGCTGGCCTTGCTG
>NYYK01000026.1 GCA_002685895.1 Methanobacteriota archaeon | reverse complement strand
GATGAGTACACTATCTATGGATTCAACAATTACTAGTTCTAATCCTTCAGAAACAGCCCATAATTCTGCAAACAGTACCATCATTACCAACACAATGGAGCCGTGTTGAATCATTTTTTGAGAAAGGCCCTGAGCAGAAGCAAACACACCTTGCATCAACACCACTATTGCAAGCAGACTTAGGCCGGCACCTCCGCCAACATTCAACTCGTATACAATCGGAATAAACGATGAAAGGAACGCAGAGGAAAGAAAGAGTGGCGCGCGGTTGGAGGTAGAGCCAAGCCACATCCCCATCCCAGTCAAAGTGAGAGCAGAGAGTATCAATGGGAGAGAAATTGCCCCATCAGCCCAATCCACCCAAATCTTGGCACCTATCAAAAGAATAACGAGTGGCGATAGTACAGTGACTAAACGAGGAAGAATGGTTGCCTTAACCCTCTCATTTTGTTGCCATTGCGCAAAACCTAGCAGAGCAAACACGATTGCTTGTGCCAAAATACCCCATTCACCGGGCATCCAATCAGTACCACCCGACTCACCGTGGCACATGATTCCTGTATCTGGGAAATATCCACAATAGAAGAATAGCGCCCAGCGGCTCAACCAAAATCCACCAAGAACAGCAAACAGATGCCCAAAAGAGAGTACATAGTCGTGGACAATCGATATCTCTCCATGCCTACGGTATTGTACCTCAACAAATCCATATGAGAACAGAACCAGTAAAAATGCCCCAGATGCAAGATAGAGGAATTCCATATCACTATCCAATTCACTTGTCATGAATTGCCCAATCGCTATTGCTAGGGCTATTATTCCTCCAATTATGGAGAATAACATACCCATTTTAGCTGAGTCGATGTCTCCAGTCGCTGATATCGGTGACTGAACCTGAACCCCAGGGTGGTAAACCGGTTGCTCTACTTGGGCTACATCTTGCTGAATGTTTCTGAACCTAGATCGCTCTTGAGAATCCTCTTGCATGAAGATTGGCGGCTACAGTCGATTGATAATGTATTACCCGACATCTATGATGTCGGATGAGAATTGCAACTCATTTTGTGAGATCTGTGTTGGTAAGGAGGTCTCCGTTACCGTCGCCATCGCCGCTACGAGCAAATCCTACACACCCTGCTATCATCAATAACATTGAAACAAAATAAATCAAGACCGTTATCTGGTCGATGAAGAAAGCGCTGGCACCAGTGTCAAAGTTGGTCCAATAGGTGAGTTGTTTCTGATTATCTATGATTCCACTTTGCATTTGGTCAACAGTGTCTTGGTCTGCAGCCCCACTAGTCTCAATCTTGAAAACCGGCTGCAAGTCATCTAATTCTGGAGCAGAAAGAGCTTGCTCTGTCATCCGCCTCGTATCGAGGTAGAAGTAACTAGTAGACTCGCCTGATACTATCACCCGAGCAGTGCACTGTACTTTGAGTTCCACATCTGCACTGAAGTAAATAGGAACTGCGCCGGGGAAGATATCCACAATCGATTGTTGATTGGTCAACTTCGCCTGAATTGAACGCTCACCGGGTTCTACAGAGGCAGTCCATACCTCAACCGGCATCCCTAGGTGCTCACCATCCGCTTGTTGCACCGGTTCTACAATAGCATAGTCTCCTAGGTTGAGAAGGTCTCCCTCACCAGTAAGGAAGCCGCCAGAAGTACCTACCAATAACTCAGAACCAACACCACCAAAGGTGGCAGCCTCCATCTCAGGAGTGCGCCAGAAAAGGTAGGAACTGCCGTCCTGTGACAGCGTCTCACCAGTATCGCAAGAAGGGTTCTCTCCTGTGCAAACGGTGTATGTGGTGCCGTTACCTGTTGAAACATTTGGAGAGCCAAAGTAGGTCTTGTTAGTCTCTAGAGATTGCCAACCAAATTCGATATTTGTCGCATCGCCAGCCAGCTGTGCCATCAATGGGTCTCTCCAACCAAACAACCACTCACTTACAGTATGGGTGACATATTTGGTGGCACCAGGATATCCTGTTGCAGCCTCACCGAACATATCATCTAGCAAATTTGGAACTTGTTCCTTGAACATTACTTGGTTGACAAAATAACGCAATGCTGCTGCTGCATTTGCATCAATTCCGTACAATGAAGCAACAGTTGAATCATTCCATGTTAATTCAATTCCTGTGGCGCTTGGAGCCATTGTAATAGGATCTAGTGGAATTGAATGACCTGTTATCTCACCATAAAGGAACATTACACAGGCATCACCAGTCAAGCCAAGAGGGCCAAATAAGATATTTTCAGATTGCTGCTTTGTCAAATTGACTGGCCCTGAATAACCATAACCACCATTAAGAAAACTATCCCAATATCCACCGACATTTAGTGATGCTAATTGGTACCCTCCATTGACTGGGTCCTCGGCCCCAAAAGCAGTCAGAGCATTTGCTGTTGCATTATCTGAGCCGTTGAATGCCTCAACTAATTGATCAAAAGCCGATTCCATAGCCAACGAAGTTGCGCCAATACGTTGTGGTTCAAACAGAATATTTAGCGCAGTGATTGGGGTGTCAGGAGATACTCCACTTTTCCACTCAAAGGTATTAATCTCAGAATAAGTGATAGTTCCCGCTTCAGCATCGTGGCCTATCAGAGTCCTTTCAGTTGTGATTCCATAGGTGACAGGCCCAATCTCTTGGTAAGTGCCGTTTGCACTTGGGTCATCTAATATTTCATTGAGATTTGTCAAGTTCCAAGCGTAGAAATCCCGCTCGCTAGTAGATGTAAGCCAATCATCATTCAATTCAGAACAATCATCATTTGCACAAATTGAATCTTTTGTATAAGTTTGGAACATTTCCTGAACTGCACCTTCGACTGCTCCAGTGGCAACCGACCCAACTACTGCNATATTGAATGCAACAAGCACCAAACCAGCCACAACAAAAATCACATTTCTATTAGCCATCTTACTATCCCCAAACCTCGGTAATCAATTCATGAGATGAACCTTGCCACAACCAACTGTTCAGAGATTATAGCGAATCACATAACTCATGACTCCGTACCCGAATACATAGGAGGGGGGCCGACATGGGTACGAAACCATCTTTCGCGTACCGCATAATTCGCTGGCTTTGCAGACAGATTAGTGCAACTTGGTTCCGTGAGCATGGTATTGTTGACGAAGAATGGATACCTGAAGAGGGAGGAGTCCTCTATGCTGCTTGGCATCCTGGCTCCTTGATAGATCCTCTACTGATGCTTTCACTATTGCCTGGGCAGTTGACATTCGTAGCAAAACATACGTTGTTCAATATTCCTTTACTTGGTAGATTCATGAGGGCTGCTGGCGCAAAACCCGTCTATAGAAGGCAAGACTCCGCATCAATTGAGGGCGGCGGCAATAATGCGAAGGCTGGAAATTCTGCACTGATTGATACCCTTGCAGAAGTGCTTTCTGAAGGTGGCAGATGCGCAATATATCCTGAAGGGATCTCTCACCTGATGAGTAAGCCCCAGAAGACAAAAACCGGCCCTGCCCGAATAATTTTACAAGCTATTCGAGAGGCTGATAACTCCGGAATTCAGCGCCCAGCATTGGTCCCTGTTGGACTTCATTATTCAGATGCAAATCGCTTCCGAGAACGTGCGCTGGTCACAGTTCACCCACCAATGAATCTGCCACCTCTGCCCGGAGAGAAGGGTGCACCCGCGGCAAGTAAGGAATTACTTGCTGAATTTTCCCCTGAGGTTGCAGCGGATCGTGCGTGGGTACAAGCAGTAACAAACGCACTCAGTACAGAACTACAACGCACTAGCCAAGGCCTTGATTCTTGGGAAGATAAGAAATTGCTGTGGCGTGCCCGCGGGCTACTTTCAGTACATCGAAATCGGGCCACTGGAAGGAAAAAGCGAGCAAGTTATGCTGAAGCCGTGATGGGTGCACGCAGAGCACGCGCCGCTTGGCTTTGGATTTCAGATAATGATCCTGAAAGAGCCGCGAAACTGAAGTCTGGCGTCAGCGAACATGCTGAAAAGATGGAAAGTTATAATCTCAAAGAATACGAATTATACGACCGCGAGAAAACTCCGGGCCCGCTAGATCTTTTCAAAGCAGTCGGGCAAATCATCTGGTCGTGGATTTGGATGGCTGGGCTCATAACATGGGGCGCAATGCTAGGCTCTTGGCCACCCTATCGATTATCTGGACCTATTGCTGAAAGGCTCTCCCTCAAGGAAAAACACGCCCTTGGAACCCACAAAATTGCTGTTGGATTTATGCTGTTACCTGTTTGGTGGTTCATCGTCTCATTTCCTGTGGCATTCCTGCTTGCAGCACCTGCAAGCCCTCTTTGGAATCTCAATCTGTATGGGTTGTTACCGTTGATCAAGCCATATTTGATGCAAATTAATTGGATACTCTTGGCATTCATCTTGATGCCCCTGTGGTCTGTAGCAGCAAGATTGCATCTTCGATTATGGCGTCGTTCAATGCGAGCTCTTGCTACCCTCAAGAGATGGCTGAGACTTCGTCGTGATGAAGTCCCATGGGATGAGTTAGCAGCAGAACAACTAGTCTTGGCTAAAGAACTCGATGAGATTGGACGGTCACTAATTCTCCCAGGTGACAAGGAGTGGACTCCACCAGCAACTGGAAAAGATGACTACGAATGTGTAGAATTGCGATAATATTGCTTAATACAAATCGCTACTAATCTCATGTAATTGGTGGTATTGTATTGTGCGAACTATCAAAGACGGGGGCGACCTCGTAAGTCTGCCCACATAGTGGGCATGGGGAGTTTCTATGACTAAATCGGAACGCACTCCTATGCTTCCTCAAGCAGACAAAGTCGGTTGGTCGGCCTCTGTAAATGGCAGAGCAATCTCAAAATCTGTAGAAAGTAATGCTGTCCTACTTGATGTTCTCCGTGACTATGTCGGCACTCTAGGAGTCAAGCGTGGATGTGACATGGGGACTTGTGGTTGCTGTGCAGTTCTCGTGGATGGTGTGCCGCGCCTCTCTTGTCTAACTCATGCCCAAGAGGTTGATGGAGCCGATATCACCACTGTAGAAGGACTTGCGGAGGGTGCTCATCTTGCGCCATTACAGGAGACCTTCACCACTTATGGTGGAAGTCAATGCGGGTTTTGCACTCCGGGTTTTCTAGTAGTAGCCGAAGCGTTACTACAGAGTAATGACAATCCTACTGATGAAGAGATTAAATCAGCAATAGAAGGCAATCTCTGTCGCTGCACAGGCTATCAGCCAATAGTGGATTCGATTCGCGCTGCTGCAGAAATATTGCGTACAGGAGAAGCGCTTTGCGATTCAACTCAACCCCAAAGCGACCCACACCCAGGATTCAAGGGAGATTAGTAGTCAGAAGGTGCTTACATGAGTGATGAAAAGGAAATGGTCGGCTACCGCCAACAGCCGGGTAAATTGCCTTTCGCACGCCCTGGAAGCGGAGGTAAGGACCAATTCAGTGACCTGAGAGATGACGAGTTAATCCCCAAGAGTCAAGGTGGAAAACAAGAGCAGCCATGGGGCGAGCATCGACACGATGAGTTGGTTACTAGTGCCGCAATTGGTAAAAGAACACCACTAATTGATGGGAAGTGGAAAGTGACTGGTCAAGCCAAATATGGAGATGACATACGATTACCAAATGAACTCGTAGGCAAGATATTGCGCTCACCTCACCACTTTGCTCGCATTAAATCGATTGATACCTCGGCAGCTGAAGCACTTGAAGGCGTTATTGCGATTGCTACAGGGGCTGATGCCACAGCCAAATTTGGCGTACTTCCTGTAACCAAAGATGAACACGCAATGGCGGTCAATTTGGTACGCCACGTGGGAGATCTTGTCGCTTGTGTCGCTGCTGAAGATGAGGCGACTGCTCTGCAGGCGCTGCAATTAATCGAAGTGGATTATGAGATTCTTGACAGCATTCACGACATGAAAGAGGGTTTGGAAGATAGTGAGACGCCAATTCATGATCGAGGAAAATACCACATCGGTGAAGCAAACATCCAGAAACGTGTGTTTCAAGAATTTGGCGAAGTAGAAAATATGCAAGAAAAGGCAGTGGCTTCCCACAANTCAAACTGGACCTTTGAGGGCGTCAACCATGGCTTTACTGAACCACACGCTGTGACGGCAAACTGGGATCCAAGAGGTCGTTTGACTCTCTACACCCCGCAGCAAGTACCACACTACCTTCATCGTTCACTTGCTGATGTTTTGGATATACCAATGCATCAAATTAATGTCTATAGAACGTTTGTTGGCGGCGGATTTGGTGGAAAGTCTGACCCCTTCCCTCACGAGATGTGTGCTGCCATTTTAGCACGCAAATCTGGACGACCTGTNCGNATCACCTTCGATAGGGAGGAAGTTTTCTNGACCAACCGAGGNAGACACCCTTCGNAAATCGAGATGAATCTTCATGCTGACTCACAAGGACGACTATGTGGAGTAGCCACTGATGCCTTAATCGACGGCGGCTCTTTCGCCTCCTTTGGCCATGTCACCACATACTACAATGGAGTGTTACATACCGCACCATACGAAATTGGAGGATTCCACTATACTGGAGCGAGAGTCTGGACAAACAAACCTGCTTCTGGCGCTATGCGTGGCCATGGAGCGGTCAATTCTCGTTGCGCTGTTGAAGTCGGACTTGATGACTTGGCGTGCCAATTAGGAGTCGACCCAATGACATTCCGTCTCGCTAATCTGCTCCCTCCACTTAGTGCAACCATNACCGGATTCCGCATNACTAGNACTGGGATGAGAGAGTGTTTAGAGAAAGTGCGCGCTGCCTCGGGATGGGATGAAAAATTCCGAAACCTGCCACTTGGCCACGGGATTGGCGTTGGATGTGGATTCTTCATTTCAGGTAGTGGCCTACCGATTCACTGGGACCCCAACAAGTATCCACACGCCACTGTACACCTGAAAATAGACATGGATGGTGGCGNGACCGTCCATACTGGAGCAGCAGATATTGGGCAAGGCTCTGACACAGTAGTAGCTCAATCGGTAGCCGAGGTCTTGGGTCTTCCTCTCGATATGATTCGAGTCCGCTCTCAAGAATCCGATACTTCGCCTGTCGACCTCGGCTCCTACTCAAGTCGTGTCACTTTCATGAATGCGAATGCGGCGATTTCAGCAGCAATGAAAATTCGTGAAGAACTGCTCGCTGCTACAACCGAAATTACTGGCGCTGATNNCAACANNTTGGTTATTGGTGACCGCCGCATCTACGACAAAACTGATCCTGCAGTGGGTGTTTCTTACCTAGAAGCACTACACAAGGCGCTTGAGGATAGAGGTGCACTGGTAGCATCAGGAGCCTATCGCACGCCACCCATGGGCAGAGCACACAAGGGAGCAGCGGCAGGATTGGCGCCCGCCTACTCATTCTCAGCATATGTCACTGAAGTCAAGGTGGATGTTGAAACCGGCCAAACCAAAGTACTCAACGTCTGGGCNGCTCATGATTGCGGGAAGGCGCTTAACCCGCTCTCTGTTGAAGGACAAATTATCGGTAGTTGTCACATGGGAATGGGTCANGTTCTCTCCGAAGAAATGACCTATTCTCGAAGCGGGCATCTGAAAAATCCAAATCTGCTTGAATACAAGATNCCAAGCATCCATGAAATGCCAAATGTTGTACCAATCATTGTTGAAAGCAACGACCCAGAAGGGCCGTTTGGAGCAAAGGAGGCCGGTGAAGGGCCTCTNCTTCCAATGCTACCAGCGGTCTGCAACGCCGTCTANGACGCCATTGGNGTTCGNGTGAACGAACTTCCCATCACACCAGATCGAATGCACAAGAACATCGAGAAGTTGTGTAAAGCGCAAGGTGTGAGCGATCCGCTNGACTTAACACCACCCACCCTTGAACACTCTCCGCTACAGGATACTCTTGCCAAGCGAGCTGCGTCACATGAACAGCGAGACATAGAAAGACGCAATTCTGAAACTATTGAGCCATACCACAATGGTGCCCTATTTGGCTATGATGCGACAATTCCTGCAGACGAGCAGACTGACGAATGGACTGTGTCCGTGACCCCCACTAAAGAATACCTAGACAACCCTCGTTTAGCAGGTAGCGCATGGAAACATGTAGAACGCAGACATAGAGGTGATGCCTGATGCGTACACCTCCTTACACCCTGCATTCACCTAATTCGCTTGAATCTGCTTTTGGCATTGTTCATAATCTTCAAGAAACTGATGAAGAATTTGATTGGATTGCNGGTGGTACNGATTTGTTGCCTAATTACAAATGGCACATTAACACAAAGAAACATGTAATCTCGCTTGCCAATGTTACAGAATTACATACTTTGAGTGCTACTCATATCGGTGCCATGGTGCGCCTCCATGATTTGAGTGAAAGTGAATCTACGCACCCCCTAGTTCGCAAAGCGGCTGCAAGNGTTGCTTCANTTTTGATTCGCCGCTCAGCAACAGTAGGTGGTAACATCTGTTTGGACACGCGTTGCTTCTGGTACAATCAATCAGAGGAATGGCGGGAATCAATTGATTGGTGTCACAAATGTGACTGTGACACCGGCGCTGACTGTCGCGTTATCGCAAACCAAAATGAACTATGTGTGGCAACCTATCAGGCCGACCTCGCCCCTAGCCTAATGTGCCTAGATGCTACAATCCATCTTGCATCCCCNGACGGAAAAAGGGAGATGGCTCTTACTGATTTCTTCTCTCTTGACGGAATTACGCAAAACTTGCTCAAGCCAGGTGAATTAGTTACCCACCTCACACTACCAGAAAATACTGGTGACTTCGATGGCGATTACCTCAAACTTGCACAGAGAGAATCTTGGGATTTCCCTGAGGCTGGAATTGCAGCCGCGTGGAAATTGAATGGCAGCCGCATCTCAGAATTACGCGTCGCCTCCACTGGCCTTGAGTCAATTCCCCGCCTACACAGCGAAGAGGTCGAGGCTGCACTATCAAACTGGAATGGTGAAGAGAGTGTAAATAGCCTAGCAGAAGCTGTTAGAAAAGCGATTAAACCAGTCAATAATACTCACTTCCAACCTAGTTATCGCAGAAAAATGGTAAGGATATTGACGCAGAGATGTCTCAAATCACTCAAAGATTTATCAGCGGCGGATTGAACAATGAGAGATGAGTCGAGATGAACGTGCGGGCCAAACTACTCATCCTGATACTGCTCATCTCCGCGCTCCCCCTAACGATTAGTACACAGGGCCAAGAAATTCCGATGGGATGGGATTTAGGAATTGAGACTGAGACAGATACAGCCCCTACCTTTGACCTCGATCTCGATGGCGAAGTCGTCTTGGAATTTTGGATTGATAATCAGAATATCCAATCTCTGACTCTAGACATTGAATATGAAATACCCTTTGATGGTTCTGTAAATGGACCTGATTCAATTGAAGTTAGTTCGCAATCTAATGAGACGTTTGAGTTCACTGTTCATGGGGTAAATATTGAAACCTTTGCCGCCGGCCTGTCCGACCGGTTCACAATCGATGCAACAGTCACAGCGAATGGAGTAACCCCTTCCATCCCCCCTGGCGCTGACTCGAAGGACGCTGAAGGAAATCTCACCATCCCAATGGTTGTCGACCTAACCGTTGACCTAGCAGAACCGAGTGGCCCGATGAATGCTGGAACCACGACTTCTCTAGCAGTAACAGTCTCAAACGCTGGGAATGCTGCAGATTCAGTTTACAAAGCTACTCTGACCGATTCGTGCCCTCTGCTTGAAATCACAGGTGAAGAAGAGCTTGAAAGTACTGCAATAGAACCTAACAATAANTTGACNAAATATCTCAATGTCTCATCTTCNGCAAGCCACCCCACAAAAAATTGCGTGATTGAAATCGCAATCCAATCCAAAGGTGATTTTGATGCCGGCCATTCTGTTACCGCCGACTCTGCAGAAGTAACACTCAGGGTTGTCGAAGACCGTGGTGGTNGCGGAGATGATGATGGCAATTCCCAATCAAATAATGATGACTCTGACGAGGGTGATGATGTTGTATCACAGAATTGGACCCCTGTTTGGCCGGGTGCTGTAATTTTCGCACTTCTATGGGCTACTTTTGCTAGACGAAGATTGTGATTGAAGCAGTAGNCTCTTCGATTTTTTGTCCGATTTTCAACCGTTTTCACCTAATTAGGTTGTACTGTTTGATTACCACCTANAGAAATGATACGCAACGCGCGGGTTTGAAACTCTTACAAAGCACCTACTCTAACTGCCCCAACATATATTTGCGCTACATTATTCCAAGGGTTACTACTTGTATGCGAGAGTGGACGTACAGGTTAGGAAGTGATTAGTAAATGGCGAAATCTGAAGACGGTCCGAAGCACTTCGGAACTATCATTGGANGCACCTTTGCAATCCTCATCGTTGTCATGATGTTGTCAATGACTCTAGTCGCTGCCAACAAGGAAACTTACTACTCCGCATATGTCACCGAGGCTACTGATGATAAGACTCAGTTAGCTCAAGTTACTGACATGAGAGACGGACTTGGTAGCGGTTCTGGTGGCGAGGGATATAAGATTCGAAACACACTTTCAACACCTATGCTCGTCAATGATTGGGAAGAGCCGCACCGCACCATGTTAGTTATTGCAGGAACTGAGAAGCCAATCGANGAAACTGAAGCAACTGCAATCCACGAATTCGTTACTGAACTTGGAGGTAAAGTGATTGTCGCCACCGATGGCACGAATGCAAATAGATTAGCTGCAAAGTTCGGCATTACCTATTTTGGGGACCCACTTCTTGATGAGTATCAAAATTGGAGAACCTATGACAGCGAAGGAATTGCTGGCAACGAGAATCCAACTAATGTTTGGGGGATTGCAGGCCTACGCAACGATGTAGTCGCTAGTGATCAAATTGGAGTCAATCCGATTGGCTGTACCGATGAAATGCTGAATGAAGCTGGTGATGAACTCGACCAATGTCGCCTTCCTGTAATGTTCAAAGCACCAACTGCTATGCGCTGGGAATCATTGCCAAGTGATGATCCAGCGAATGATGATTATCAGAAGAGGGAGGTCAATGTACTTGCAATGGCTAGTGAGAGCGCTTGTATCGATAGAAAAGGTTCAAGCAATTGTGACGATAATGAAAACCCACTTAGTAATCTCTCCCTAATCCTCAGGATTGACTATCCTAGCATAGAAGTTCTTGACGAACGACGAATACCTGGTGAAGATGGTTCTTCATTTGGCGCCCTAAAAGCAACGGGTTCGATTGTTTTCGTAGCTGATGATGAAGCCATTTCAAACCGATTTTGGACTTCTGAAAGGGCTGCTGAAACAGATGTTAGACAAGATTGTGACTTAGAGTCACCATCATGCTGGCAACGCCACCTAAGCGGCCACAACGCATGGCGAGGTAATGATCTCTACTTCACAGCCTTGATTCAAGACATGATGGAATTTGACAACGAGATGCTACCTTACAGCATCCGCCTCAAGTTCGAGGAATTTAGAATTGTCTTCGATGAGAGCCGCCACGTAACTGGTGCCCTATCCAACCCTTTCACCGAGACGATGAGTACCATCGTCCTTCTAACATCTGACAACTTCTTGAAGTGGCTGATCGTGCTCAACTTGTTGCTACTGCTTCTAGTTGCAATCATGGTTGTACCAGAAAAAGAAAATTGGCGGCATGTGTTTGACCTGACAAGATTCAGAGAACGGCCGGAGAAAATCGACCCGAGTACCTACAAACAGAGGATGCGCGAGGCGCTGATGACTAAGGTGAGAGTTTTCTACGATCTCACGCGTGATGAGATGGCTATCAAAACCCCCGCAGAAATCCAATCTATGATAGGAGACCCACGATTAGTGGAGTTAGCCTATTCACAAAATGTATCATATTCCCCTGAAAAACAGCGCGAGTTGCTTCAGACAATTCGCCGATGGGGTAAAAAGTAAAACCTAATTGAGATAAAAATGGAGAGATGAAAATATGCAAGCACCACCNCCCCCACCCGGAACGCAACCAGCCGCCGGAGGCGCAGCCGCGCCCCCGCCCCCTGCAGCAGCAGCNCCAGCCGCACCAGCGGTTCAAGCCGCTGCCGCACCAGCGGCTCCAAGACACCAGAGTAGCCCAGAAGTGAAGGAACGACTAGCCGCAGTAGGCGCTATTGGACAAGCCATCGCCGCTGAAGTCCAAAAAGTGATTATTGGTAAGTCGCATGTGATTGACAATGTGTTGGTCAACATCCTTGCTAACGGTAACTTACTG
>NYYK01000025.1 GCA_002685895.1 Methanobacteriota archaeon | reverse complement strand
GACCCGATACGAAAACTTGGGTTGCATGACCGAATCTTAGGGCCGCTTCACCTCTGTATTTCCCATGGATTGCCACATACTGCTCTCGTAGAGACAATGAAGAGCGCACTCGCTTACCGCGAGCCGTCCGATGCTTCTGCTGTCAAATTATCCAAATTAGTAGATAATTTTGGCTATTTTAGAGCAATTCAAATTGTAGCAGAGGGTTTACACGATTCGGTCGAAGAATTAATTGGCTCTTGATTTTCTTCGTTTGGCTCAATAGAATTGATAGGCGACCGGTGAAACGCCGTGCATGGCGCGGAAGAGGCGAGTCAAGAAGGATGGGCCGGGCGGCCCATCGAGAGGCCCACCTAGCAGGTCACCCGGTGGACCTTCAAGCGGCCCTCCGCGCGGCCCTCCCGGTGGCCCAGCAACTCGCGGCCCCCCCAGCGGTCCAGCAAGCGGCCCTCCAAGTAATGCAAAGCCGACTATGCGTGGCCCACCTGGCGCCCCTTCAAGAGGGCCTCCAATAGGGGGTGGCCCACCTTCAATGCCACCAATAGGTCCACCAACACCCCAAGATGATTCAGAGATTGAAGAGATTGAGGAAGTTGAATCATCAGAGGATGAATTTGTTGAAGATAGCGAAGAATCAGTTGAAATGGAGTCTGATGCAGAGGATGAATCCAGCGATGAGGTAGATTCTGATGATGATGGCGCCGAAGACTTAGTTGGAATCAAGATGGGTGACGCCCTAGCTATGATGGGGGCAACTAGTGGCCCACCTGCCGCACCAACAGGTCCACCTCCTGCCGCTCCTACTGGTCCACCTCCAGCAGAACCAACAGGGCCCCCTACAGGACCTCCAGAAGGTCCCCCTACAGATTCACCAGTTGCTGCAGATTCTGCCAATGATTCCCTAGAGGTTCCAAGCACAGATTCTAGTGATGTTGAAAGCGACTACGAAGATGACACCGAACAGGCTGAAACCTCAGTCGATGAAGAGGCTGAAGAAGAACCATCGCCCGTTGAATCAGAAGCCCCTCTTGTCGAAGCACATGATGCAGACCCACGCGATGAAGTAGAGGTAGAAGTGGTAGAAATCGGTGAATTATCACCTCTTCGTAAGCCATTACGTGACCCTGTAGCACCTCCAGCCGAGCCCGTAGAGAGCACCCCTCAACTTGAGATGGCGAGTGAGATGGGAGATTCCAAACTAGTTGGCCACATAGTTCCTCACACCCACTGGGACAGGGCGTGGTATTTGCCATTCCAGCAGTACCGTTACAAGTTAGTTGAGATGGTAGATGATCTTCTTGATTTGATGGAGGCGAACCCAGAATCCTTCCCCACTTTTGAGCTCGATGGACAGACTGTGGTCATTGAAGATTATCTTGATGTTAGGCCGGAGAACCGCGAGAGACTCATCTCTCTTGTCGAGTCAGGTAGACTCTCTATTGGGCCGTGGTATGTACTTCCTGATGAGTACATTGTTGGAGGTGAAGGGCTCGTCCGCAATCTCATTGCTGGCAATAGAGTTGCAAATGCTTTCGGCGGCCGTTCAGACATCGGTTATGTTCCAGACCCATTCGGACATGTTGGCCAACTACCAGCAATATTGCAAGGTTGCGGCCTTGACTCATTCATCTTCACTAGGGGTGCAGGCCCTTGGGTCGCAGAAGAGGCAAAAGGCATCTTCTATTGGACGGCAGCAGATGGGGAAACAGAGGTTCTTGCCATTAAGCAGGTCCCCGATTATCCCAACTTGATGGCTTGGGGTTTTGAGGATAGACCACTCGATAAAAAGAGTTCAGAAAATGTCAATATCGATACTGCAATGGCTAAGATGGAGCGGCTTCTCGATTTGCATAAAAAGACATACAATTGGCGACCTGAACACCTTTTGTTTGGCCAAGGAAGTGACCATACAGCACCGCAAGTCACACTACCCAAACTGATTACTGCCGCCAACGACCATTTCGGCAAGAAAATTCAATTCAAGCACTCCTCTTTCAAAGAATATGTTGACGACATTAAATCTTGGATTGGTCGCAAGAAGATGCACCATTACCAAGGGGAACTTCACGATGGTTGGGATCGAAATATCTTGTCTGGAGTTTTCAGTGCGAGAATGTACCTCAAGAGACTCAATGACCAAACCATGCGCGCTTTGGGGGATAGAGTGGAACCACTCAGTGCTGCTGCTCGTGCATTTGGGGGCCGGAATCGACAGGAAAGGCTCAATCTTGCTTGGCGAGAGGTATTGAGAACTCACCCACATGACGATGTATGTGGTTGTTCAGTTGATGCCGTTCATGACGATGACGAAGTCTTGCTGAAACATGCCCAAGAAATTTCATTGATGCTTGTTGAAGATGCCAATGATGAGTTGCGTGGTGCTTTCAATCTCCATCATGTTGACAGAGATGCAGTTCCAATTTTATTGCATAATCCATTACCCGTGGCATGGTCTGGAACTTTGCCGATTGATATTCCATTACCGGCATATCGCTGCTTCATGGAGCCCAACACGACTATGAAAATCGAGTTGTCCAAACCTGCTGATGGTTGCTTGATTCAGACCATGATGACTATCACTGAACCAATGTTTGACCTTTATGTTCACGCTGACCGTGCAATAAATGTCGAGTTACCAAAAGTTCAGGGTGCTGTGCTAATTCACAATCTACCACCCGGCATTCATGTTGCTCACTTGTTACCCGGCCACGCCTCTCAGAATTTACCTGGCAAGCCAGTAAAGACTGGTGGCCGTCAGGGGCGTACTGACTGGGTTGACAATGGTCTTGTCAGAGTTCAGTTCCGACAGGATGGAAGATGGGATGTTGTAGATGCTGCAACCAAGAGAACTTACTCTGGCGTTGCAAGGCTGGAAGATTCAGAAGATGCCGGCGATTCTTACGACTGGTCTGCCGGAGGTCACCCTTGCGAGGTAGGAAGTGGAAAGGGCGACAAGATGCAGAATCGTGTGCAAGCTAATGACCGCAGGGTGTGCGATCTCGATTCTTCAGGGCAAAGGGATGTAACCATCACATTGATGATGGAAACTGAGTGGTTGACTACTGTTCACGTTCAGGTTCATTGGGCATTACCAGTCAATTTTGATGATTCAACTCAGAAGCGCTCTGCTGAAGAAGATTGGGTCACAGTTGACCATTATGTCACACTTCGCTCTGGCTCAAAGGTGATTGAAGTTGAAACTTGGATGAACAATACTTGTGAAGACCACAGACTCAGACTCTGTTTACCTACTGGATTAACGCCTAAGAAAGTCTGGTGCGGGGCAGCTTACGATGTTCTTTCACACCCCACAAGTTGGCCTCACGATGAGGAGTGGGAGCAACCACAGGTTCCAACCCAGCATTTCAGTCAGTTTGTGGCCCTACAAGATCGACTTGGTGGCCTTGCAGTCTTGGTTCCCGGTTCAAATGAGTATGAAACTGCTCAGACCGATGGCTCTGATGGCCTAGATATTCGCGTGACAATGCTTAGGGCTACAGGTTGGCTCTCTCGAGATGGTTTTGCCAGCAGAAGAAACCGAGCCGGCCCATGTTATCCAGCACCCGGTGCTCAGTGCCCGGGGCAGTCATGGATGAAATGGGGTATTTTGGCTTATGAGGGGTTATGGGCCCAAGCAGGAGTCCATGAGAAAGCGGAGGCGTTTGCTGCTCAAACTACCCTCTTGCCAGCTATGCCGAAGCCGCAGTTGAACGGCTTTTTCGATCAACCAACATCTAAGGGAATCCGCGGCCGTTCAGCAGCCCCAGTACGATTTGTTGGAGAAGGCCCAAGGCCTCTCTTATCCGCTTGTAAGCCAGCAGAGGATGGCGAAGGCACGGTTATCAGAGTCCACAATCCTACCAAACATGATTGGGAAGGAAGAATTGAGACTGATCTTCCACTATTCGAGTGTAATGCGTGTGATATGCTTGAGAATGCTGGTAAGTCTGTAGATATTAGCGATCGTGGCTGGAATGTGACAGTTGGGGCAAAGCAGATACTCACTTTCCGCTTCAAGTGAGGCTGAAAAATGGTCGCTGAAGCAGATTTGTGGCGCTACTTCTCTCCAGATTATGTTACAGCGCGCCAGCGCTTTCTTGACGCCTGCGAAAAGGCGAATGCGGAATTGACAACTCTGACACTATCTGTACGTGGTCCGTCGGAAGAGAGACTTTCAATTGATGTTGCATATGTGGGCCCCAATAATCCCAAACGACTTCTAATCCACACTAGTGGAATACATGGAGTTGAGGGCTTTCCAGGAAGCGGAGTGCAAGTGCGGCTACTTGAACGATGGGCAGAGGACGAGTTGCAGATCCCAGACGACACCGGATTAATGATTGCACACGCAATCAATCCCTATGGTTTTGCTTGGTTGAGACGAGTTAACGAGAATAATGCCGATTTGAATCGCAATTTTTTGCCACCTGACGATGCCTATGTTGGGGAGCCAGCAAGATACCATGAATTGGATAAATTACTCAATCCGAGAACCCCTAAGTCATTGTTCGATTTTTTCCCCTTGAAGGCTGCTTGGACTATACTAAGGATGGGTTTTAATGTTGCAAAACAGACGATTGCAGAGGGCCAATACGAGAGGCCAAAGGCTTTGCAGTATGGTGGTTCTAGGTTGTATGAAGGGCCGGAACTCTGGATAGAACACCTTGACAAGATACTTCCTAATGTCAAACAAGTGATATGGCTTGACTTCCATACAGGGTTAGGTCCATTTGGGGTTGATTCATTATTTGTCATAGGTGATGATTCACCTCAAGCCATTGACCGATTATCTGCACATTTTGGGTCTACTATTCAATCGATTGGACCAGATTCAAAAGTTGCTTACGACATTCGTGGAGGTATGATGGATGGTGTGATGGCGCGCTGGCCTAACATTGAGTGGACATCAATCATACAGGAGTTTGGAACAGTCAAGCCGGTGAAGGTGCTTCAAGCACTTAGAGCGGAGAACCGGATGACGCATTGGTCTGCTATTGAGGAGCGAAAAAAGTTGAATACGCCTGAGCGAATACAGTTGCTTGAGACATTCAATCCTTCATCCGAAAAGTGGCGCTCGATGATAATGACAAGAGGGCAGCAACTCGTTGATGATGCTATCACAAACTTGTCGAAATAGTCGTCCGAGGTTTGATGGGTGACGGCGCATCCGAGGGAGTGTGGCTCGCAAGGTTGTCGCTCGTGCTCCGGTCAGGCTTGACTTTGCGGGCGGCTGGACGGATGTAGCTCCATACACTCATGATATGGGTGGAGAGGTGGTTAATCTAGCCATAAACAAGTACGCTACTGCAACTCTTGAGGTTGATGACGACGGGATACTCTCGGTTTCTTACACCTGTGAGGTTCCAGTTGGCTCTGGTTTGGGAACTACTGGAGCAATCAATGTCGCCCTTATGGGTGCAATCAAGGCTCTTGAGGTTGATGATGACGGACGCAAGGTGATGGCTGAACAAGCATTTCAGTTTGAGGCCTTATTGGGAAATCGTGGTGGTCGTCAAGATCAGTGGGCCGCATCTCACGGTGGCTGGAATCATTTGATGTTCATGCAGGATTCTGTTGAGGAAATGCCACTGTCACCCCTTTCCTCTGCAACAAAGTGGCTACTACGGCAGTTGGTAGTAGTAAATTCCAATCTTCCACATGTATCTGGAGAGTTACATGCAGATATTTGGCGAAGGTATGATGCAGGTGATGAAGAGGTGAAAGAGGGCCTGCTGACAATACGTCTAGCTGCTAGAGTCATGGCGAAAGCGATTCAACAAGATAGGCGAGATGAGGTAATCAAATCTCTTCAAGAAGTTTGTAAGGGCGTTGATTTGCTAGACAAAGGGCTTCACGACCCGTTTAGGGGTGTGGTAAACCCCCTACTTGAATCAAAGGATGTTCTCGCTTGGAAGGCGCTTGGTGCTGGAGGAGGTGGCTGTGCGATGTTATTGTGTAATCTTGGAAAGCGTGAGGCTGTCGAGACTGCTTGCAAGGCTGCTGGTTGGAGCCTAGTTGAATGGGCCCCAGATAATGAAGGGCTCTCAATTACTGCCAGTTAAGGCGGTCAATTTTTGCCGACAAGGTGGATATTGCGGGTTGTAAGGATTCAACGATAGTTGCAGCCCACTTGGCTGTTTCTGCACTTGAAGTCTGTTCTTCTTGTCGAGCAACTAGCAGAGGCCAACGCTCCATGCTTGGAGGCCAGAGTTGGACGTCACCAGGTAACTCGTCGAGGTGACAGGGGACTGCTACATGTGCCCATTCGGGATTGTCTGTCAATTTTGTTAGTGCGCCCCGCTGATCATTGCACAGTGCCACAGTTCGTAGAGCATCAAGACGATTTGCATCCGCCTCATCAGGCCGGTCCAATTCTCCTGGCGGAGCTCTTTCAAAAAGTAGGAATCCACGTTTGTCGTCTGGCGATTCAGGATGCCAACCAAGTCCTGCAAAGATTGTGAACAAACTATCCCATTCTGCGGGGGCGCGAATGTACCACCCACTTCTGTCATTTTTGTTGTCTACTTCCAAGTGCCATGTCCAGTTTGATAGCATAGGAGCCAAGGTGTTGCGAATTTCTCCAAGCAATATTCGCTCTTGAAGTATTGATTGACCAGTTTCCACCGTAGGTGTGCCAATTTTCACCGCAACAAAAGCACTCAAGGTTAGGCCGAAATCCTTTGGGCTGAGTGACCAGCGATGTTCTCCCATTCTTTCCGGACCAGCGTTCATCTTTGTTGGCTCAGTGGTCCAGCGGTGTATGCTATCTTCTCCATCGCTACCTTTGCCAAGGCGAAAGGTTAGCCTATCATCTCCAATAGACAGAGCACCTTCATGAGTGGTAAAGCGCAACTCTCCTTCTGGTTTAGGTGAATGGCTCCCGGGATAGGGGTGGTCATCAAAATCCACTTCCATCCAAAGGCGATGAAACAGCGCCTTCTCCATGTTTGCCCGAGAGGTTGCCTACTCATAGCGGTACGCATTGAATTATTCGAGACATCGTAGCGGTGGTAGTGGGTTGTTTGTCAATTCAGATTCAATGATGGTCTTGGTTTTCTCTCGAGTTAGTGGTGTTGAAGCTAGTAATTTATTCCAAATTTCTTCACTAAGTTCTGCAAATTTCCTTGCCCATTCGTAGGATTCGAGAATGAATCCTGCTTTTGGATGGTCAGCGAAAGGGCCCCCATCGAACAGTGCTTCTGCTCGGGCGAGTTGTGTACGAGCTACGATTGAGGCGAAGGACCTCTCGTCTTGGAAGAGTTCAGTTTTATCCTCTTTCGCAACAAGATTAGCAATGTGAGCACAAGCACCTGGGACGAAGGTGTCGTCTCTGATCCAGTTATGGCTAGGCATCCAAAGTTGGTTAGCAAGGTTTTGAAATGTGGGTAGATAGCGTAGATGAAGAACGAGGTCACTGCTCATTTGGATGAGAGACGCAAAGGAGTGGCGGCTAGCATCATCTTCAAATCCCTGTTTGAGAAGAAATGCATCTAGGATTTCATCTGCACTCCTTTTTGGCTCTCTTGTCAGTGCAATGATAGCATACGAGTTGATGGCTGACCAGAAGTCATCGCTAGCAACATCTGCAGACCATCCTCCACCGCGGGGAATGATGTATGAGCCAGCCCAATTTGGTGGTAGTGAGTTTGCTAAGCCGGCAGTTTTCAGTGAATCAACTTCTGGGAATCCTGTGGACCAATGGTGGCCTAACCAGTTGGGGACAAGTCCTAGGAATTCGTACTCTCTTTCACATTGAAACTCAATCATGCGGGGGGGGCCATCAAGTTGGATAGAATTGTTCCAAGGTTGGTGTCGCCAGTAGTCAGTCGCTGTGTGTTTAACTGATACTACTAATCTTGGATTTTCATTATATTTGCTAAAAGCGGCTGATTGTTGCTCAGAATCTGCGTGAATCCCTTCTTCTCCCAAATCCCACATTCTGATGATGCAGTACATTCCTAATTGCTCACAAACATGTTCTTCAAGTTCAGAAATAATACGTTGCAGTGCTCCGACTTTACCGTAATTATCACAGATTTTACATTGACAAGAGAAGGGGTCGACTCTATTCGCCCAAGGCTCGGTATCAAATGATTCGCCAAAACGAAAAATGATTCCTTGTAGGTCGGGAAATCTCTCGAATAATGCTTGCAGATTGGTGCTGATTGCTTGCCAAGTCTGCTCATCATGCGGGCAGCCACTAGTGCTTTCTGCTACTTCTTTAGATAGTGTGAAAAGGTCTTCCATGACCCATGCTTTCAATCCTGCTTCAAGCGTATTCTGAAGCCGTTGGTCGAGTGCTGTTAAGGCGGGTATGCTAATCTTGTCATCAGCCTCATCCATCACTAGACTACTACATCCAGTCAATTGATCTGCAATCACAAAATCCGTGAATCCTTGTTCAAACAGGAAGTTTGGTTCGCGCCAGCGAGTATCAATCGACTGCTTCGCTGGCGGGTCATGCACATAGGCGAGTATCATCCTCTTAGTCATGCACCCACCTCTATTTCGGAGTGGAATTCCCACCCCATTTCAGCAAAGGCTGGTGCGGCAACTTGACAGAAATCATCGTCCGGAATAATTCCAAAGATGGCACCACCTGAACCAGTCTGCTTGGCACATGAACCAAGCGACCTAGCAAGCATTACTGCATCGAGACTCTCACCAAGTGCTTGGTCGCCAAACAAATCTCTTCGCAAATCAAAGTTGGAATCAATATTGCTTGCAAGTGCTGTTGAATCTTCACTCTCTATTGCAACTCTTCCCTCTCTTGCACACTCTGCGAGATATCCAATGATTGAGATCATTATCTCATCTTTGTCAGCCCATCTTCGAGGTAGGTCAGAGTGTGTTTCCCCCGAATCTCTCCCAATAGGTGCGTGGGCTAGCCAAAGTGGTGGTAGCAAAGAGGAGTTGAGTTCTGAGTATTCACCATACCCTCTACTGCTCATTAACTCTTCACGGAAGTCCATGTGTAGCATACAACCGTAGGCTTGTGGTAGCCTATCCTGTAGTCCAGCAACAATACCCAATTCTTCAGTTTCAACTTTCAATACGAGTTCTGCCAGTTCACGAGGGCTAAGACTGTTCAATGGGATTTCATGGTGTGCCATCAAAGAAAGCATGAATGCCGTTTCAATAGCTGATGAGCCAGACAATCCTACTTGTCTAGGGATGTTTGTCTGCACGGTTGCAATGAATGGTTTGCTTGGCGTGTTGAATCGCTTCTGAAATACTCGTATAGTTGGCTCCATAATGCGTAGCAATCCTTCATCTGTAGGTAGTTCATTGACCTCATTCGGAGTTAGGTTGACAGTTGCTTTCCAATTCCATACTGGAAGTGAGATACACTCTCCGAAATAACCGTCTGATGGGTTTCCCAAAAGACCGATGCGAGCGGGAATGGAACAGGAGATGGTGGTCGCCACGGGGGTTGCTCAGTGGTTCTCGCAAATGAATTAATGCCCGAATCCCTAGTCATCAAAGAGAGCGGTTAAAGGGGCAAATCCTTCAATCATCTGTCGTCTCGAAGAAACAATGTGGGGCGTGATTCCGGCAGCAGGGCGAGGAAGTCGCATCGCTGAGCACCATATTGATGGCTGCAAAGAATTGATTGAAATCAATGGCCGAACAATGCTTCATCGCACAATAGACGAACTGCGAGCCGCCGAAGTAGAAGGCATTGTGGTAGTTACATCTCCAAACAAGCCTGCAATCAAGCACCGGTTGGAGGAATCAGGTGATTTACAGCGTGGCGACATACATTTGGTTGAACAGGAAACGCCGCAGGGTTTGGTTAATGCCATCAAACAGGCAATCCCGATTTGTGGCGAAGAGATGTTGGTAGCGACTCCAGACAATCTCTATCTTGGCCACCCTTGCCCAGCAGCAGAGTTGATCAAGGTTCACCACTCATCGAACAGGTGCGTGATAGGAGTTGTTCCTGTTGTATCTCCTTGGGGAGAGATGCTTTCAGACACTGGTAGGGTTGACTCGCTTACTCGCTCTAAGAAAGCGGGACATAGTTTGGTCAGCGGAATTCTTGAGAAGCGCAAGAATGTTCCTTTTCCTTTGACATCACCACCTCGATGGCGTTGCACTGGAAGGATGCTTGTGACTAGCGAGTTTTGGTGCCAGAACGGCAATGATGATGTTGAGATGTTAGGCTCACTAGCTAGCAGTGGCAGATTGCTTGCTGCTAAGATTGATGCAGATTACATCGATGTTGGTCTTGCCGAAGGACTTCTTTACGCAAGAGAGAATTATGACGCAAATNGCGGCCGTCTTTGACTATTCTATTATGAACAGTTCACCAGGTTCTGTAATCAGATAAGACAATTTGTCACCTCTTGCTTCGACTTCATCGACGAATATCTGTGGGTCAACCGTGTTTCCTGGGTCCATGCCATAATGCATCGGAATTGTTAGACCAATACCCAAATTCTCTGCCAAATCAATTGCTTCATCATGCCTCAAGTTATCATTTCCATTGATACATAGTAATGCAATATCAATTGGTGCTTCACCATCTCCTTCAACACAGAGCAGTCTAGCGGCTCGATTGATATTTTCTTCCCAACCCGGATATGGGCGGCTATCACCCATGTGGAAAAGTGTGGTGCCATCACATCGAATCAAGTAACCTAGGTAGAGGTGTGCTCCTCTGTCGTCACCATCCAACTCTTCATGCGCCGATGGAATCGCAAAGAAAGAGAGCCCGCCATTCAACTGACCAGAATCATTACCATGCATGGAATGTATTCTGCCCCGTGAAATACCCATGTCAATTAGCATTTGACGGCTACGGAGAGGTACGANNAATTTNGCAGCAGGNAACTGCTTNGCAAGGANTGGAAGTGTGGTTGGACAGATGTGNTCATCGTGCCAATGGGTNCAGAAAATGTAGTCAATTTGCGGAAACTCTTCAGGGGATAAGGGAAACTCTCCGAGCAACTTCCCCCAACGATCTCCTGCCTGAAGATCACGCCACCATGGGTCAATCAGAATGGTACAGGTTCTATACTTGACAAGCCACGATGCTTGAGTGAGCCAACAGAGCGCGGTTTCACCTCTCTGAACGTCAGTTTCTTCAATTGTTAGACGCAGTTCTTCGCCCTTCATGTAGGGAGTGGTACGCTTTTCAGGAACGCTCCACTCCTCACCCATGAGACAGTCGCGCGGAACCACATAGATGAGTGATTCCCTCTCCAATGACCTAGAAATATCAAGACATGATGTTTTGCTCTTTTGGGGTGTCAACGTAGATGATGCTATGCATCATCTGAGGTAAAGCCTCAAGTTAAACACTCGCTGTGTCCTGTTTGATGGTTGAGGGTAGGCGGTCAGCAACTCTGCTTGTAGTCTTCCTCTCTCTATCGTTGCTTTCTATTGCAACAATTGCAACTCCAACCAATATCAATGGAATTGATGATGAAATTCCTGAAGCATGGCCGGAGGGTAGCGCTGCTTACGACAATATGGTTTCAATGGCTCAATTTGGTTATCGCAGAATTGATACAAATGCCAATGAAAATGCTCGCAATTGGATAGCCGAGGAACTCGAAGGGATGGGTTACGAGGTTGAACGCCAAAATTTCACCAGCAATGTATGCAACAATTGTCAGAATATCGTTGTCACAATCAACGGGACACTGGAAGATGATTGGTATGTTGTTGGTGCTCATCACGATGCAATCTGCTACTCACCTCAACCTATGGGAGGTATCATCTACCCTGGATGCTCCAGTTCAGGAGCATATGATGACGGGACGGGGAGTGGTTCCCTCCTTGAGTTAGCACGTGCATTTAGTGAATGGAATGGTACGCCTACCCACACATGGAAATTAGGTTGGTGGGATTACGAAGAGTGGCAAGGTTCAGGCTCAGGCGAGGATGGTGGCCAAGGTAGTCTGCACTTTGTAGAAGAGCAAATTCCCAATGGTACCAATGTGACATATGTCAATCTAGATATGTTTGCACTTAATTGGCCGGTTCCAACTTTTTCATCTCTAGGATGCGATGAGGATTATTGGACTCTTTATCAATTCACTTCGCCTGTTGATGATTGGTCTTACTACGAGGATAGGGGTCTTGAGGTTACTGAGGAAATGCAGTCAAATGCAGAATGGTTCCAAAAGCGTCTCAAGGATATTAATGAAAATCTTAGTCATCCAGAACCTTGGGTTAGTGTAATCGATGATACGAAGGGAAATTCGGATCATTTCAATTTCATCATGGCAGGTCATACTGCGACTTGGATTCGAGGGATGCACCAGAATATTTTGGAGGAAGGAGATACCTGTGAACAGACTCCTAAACACGCTCAAACTGACTCTGTGACTACTATCAATACCTTGGCTGGAGGGCGCCCCAATGTTGAGGACGGGTTACAAACAGGACTTGACATCGTTGCACTGCACGCTTGGTGGGATTGGAATCCGAATGGTACACTAGATGACGAGGATGATTTGCAAAATCAAGGCGTATCCTCTGGTGGATTCTCACTTGGCTCACTTTCACTCGTTCTGTTGGCAATCGCTCTTGCAATCCTAGTTTTCCTTTTCCTAGCCCCAGCAATGTCAAAAGATGAAGATGATGTTCCAATAACAAGACGAGATATTGGTGAAGATAATCAGTTTAGGGCCATCTGGTTCGTGCTTTTCTACCTCGGTTTTTCCATGCCTTTTGCTTTCTTGGGATATTGGGGTCGTACACTTGGGATGGCAGAATTTGGTTTGGATAAATACACCGTTGCGGCTATGTTCATGGTCGTTCAAATACCGTTCTTCTTACGGCCGCTCTGGGCGCAACCTGTTGACCGAATGCAAACTCTGCCGTGGGGCCGTAGAAGAAGTTGGATGCTGTATGGAACACTGGGGCATCTTGTATTATTGATGCCACTAGTTATGATTGATGTAGGTAGTCAGCCGTGGATTTGGATTGCTGTATTGCTTCTAGCTCTAGTGCCACGGCTGTTTGCTGAGCAGGCTGTTGCTGCCATGATGGCTGAAAGCGTACCACAATTGGGGCAAGCCAATTCGATGATCAACTTAGCATATCGTGGCGGAGGCCATCTCGTCATCCTGCTGATGGGTTGGTGGATTGGTGGCGGTGGTGCATCACCATTCATTTCTGATGGGATTACGGATTTCGCCTCAATTCAGGTGGTAACTTTCCTGATGTTGCTCTTAGTGATGGCTTCAGGCATAGGAATTACTCTGATGATGAAGGAGGGCAAGCCACTGCCGAAAGCGGAACAAGTCAGCCCATTCCCAGAAGGCACTCCGATGATATCAAAGGTGTTAGCGGCAATGCAGACTAAGACTGCTTGGCTGGTATTACTTGGATGTATTCTGCTTCCCCTTGGCGATGGTTTTGAAGCTTGGTTCTCTGCTTATCTAGTTGAAGTTCAAGATATGGACGGAGCGCAAATAACTCTCTGGTGGAATATTTTTGCAGTAATCAATTATCTAGGGTTAGCAGGTCCATGGTTGTCGGATATTTATGGGCGAAAACGGACTTTGCGGTTTTTCGCTATCGGTTCAGTAGCCTGCTACTTATTGCTCGGCGCATCGATGTTGGTGAAACTACCAGAAATTGCCACACTAATCATTTGGATTCCAACCTTGGTTCTTACCGATTGGATGATGTTCACTTTCATCACTACTTGGGCAGATGTAGCAGATCCAAGACTTGGAGGTACCCATATGTCAGTATTCCAAACCGCTCAGGCGCTCTCTGCAACCTTCGTCATGGTTGGAATAGGGGGTATCATTCTAGCAATTAGCAATGATTCCTATTGGTTACTATTCATGCTTGCAGCAGTAGGTCCAGCTCTTGGATGGTATATTTTCAGCAACCTCCAATTGGGCGATGGGGAGCTAGGTACTGACCCTTGGGAACCGCCTTTCTTATCGTCTCCAGCGCCACTCATTCTTGACGCAGAATTGGAGGATGATGTATGATTAGTTGTCCATTTTGTGATATTCTTGAGCACGGCTCTAGAGAAATTCTTTGGCAGGATGAACTTTCATTTGCTATTCGAGATGCTTTCCCAATATCTCCGGGGCATGCTCTAGTGATTCCAAAGCGGCACATTGCCTCATTCTGGGATTGTACACCCGAAGAAAAGGCATCCCTTATGGCTGGGGCAGACTGGTTAAAAGAGGACTTGGATATTAGTTTCTCATCGATAGATGGTTGGAATCTTGGAGTCAATGTAGGGGAGGCTGCAGGCCAAACAGTCTACCATGTCCATCTTCATGTTGTGCCACGGTTCGAGGGTGATGTAGAGGACCCAACTGGTGGAGTACGAGGTACGATGCCGGGCGAGGCTAACTACCACTCTGCATGAGACCCATCAGGATGCTGCCAAAGGGTAGGTGGATGTGGATTCCACGCATCTAAGTGTTCCTCAATTAGGTGTTCTTGAACTTCGATTCCCAAGCCTGGAGCATTGGGTATATTCACCATGCCTTCCTCCACTGCGAATGGAGTTGCGAGCAGATTGAAGGCCCAATTCGCTCCAGCACCTGGAGTTCCACCGCCAGCGGCACCACCCAGTGACTGGAATTCTTGGAATGTGTGAGCAGGGCTGGCAGCTGCTACCTGTAATGAGGCAGCGAGTTGAATTGGCCCATATGGGCAGTGTGGCGCTAGTGATACTTGAGCAGCCTCACACATAGCACCGATTTCAATTCCGGTACGAATTCCCCCTACAAGTGAGATATCAGGTTGCAAAACTGCTGCTATTGGGCTTGGGAATAGATGGTCGGCAAATTGCCGTTTATTGAGAAGTCGCTCGCCGGTAGCCAACGGAATNCTCTGCTCAAGGTGTAATTGTTGCANATCTCTCAAGTGATGTGCACTTCCGTCNGGAAGACAAGGCTCCTCNACAAATGAAAGGTCAAATGGCTCCAAAAGAGGTAGCAGTCGGCGGCTAGCAGCAGGNGANAGTCTGCCGTGCAGGTCTATTGCCAATTTGGCATCTCCAATTGCCTCCCTAACTGCAAGAACCGTGTCGAGTATACTTTGTAATTCTGAATCAGAAGGAGTTGTTGTGGTTGGACCTGCAGGACTTACCTTGACCATACCCAATCCCTCATCTAGTGCCACCTTTCCCGATGCAGCAAACTCCTCTGGGCTTCTACCCCATAGATTACGATAAACCGTTACTTTGTCTCGTACGGGCCCGCCTAGTAACTGGTAGATAGGGGCTCCAACCTGCTTTCCTTGCAAGTCCCACAGCGCCATTTCTAGAGCACTGACTGCGGTATTGAGGACAGGGCCGTCCCGCCAAAATCTCCCCTTGTACATTTCCTGTTTTATTTTCTCAATGCCTGTAATCTCTCGCCCAATTACACGTTCACAAATTGCTTTGAGACCACCTTCTACTTCTTCATGCAGGTCTCCAATGGCTTCACCCCAACCAACCTCACCATCATCACTCTCTAGCCTGAGTAAAAGCCAGCGAGGAGGGCAGCGAACGACACTGGCTGAACGGATTTTCATCTCATCACACCTCTTCTTGCTAGGATCTGACTGCTTAGAAAGTCTGCTTCTTCAACAGTAAGTTGTCCACCAAGTCCACAGGCGAAAGCACCAGCATCTAACCAACTAATCACATCTTCAGATTTCACTCCCCCTGTGGGTAAAGTGTGTACTTGTCGTAATGGTCTAGGTAGGTTTGCGAGCATTTCAGGGGACCAGTTGGTTGCAGCGGGATAGAGTTTGACAAGCATGGCGCCAGCGGTGTGCGCCTTCCACAATTCTCCAGGGGTTGCTGCACCTGGCACAGCGAGAATATCCAGTTCATTGGCAAGTTGAATGAAACCTTCGGGATTGACTGGTGAAAGGGCAAAATCAGCCCCCCATTCAGCAACAGATGGCAAGGCAGTAGGCGGATGCATCACAGTACCCACGCCAAGCATCACTTCATCGCTTAATTGCTCTTTCAGAGTTGCAAAAACTCCTGCCGCATCGTTGCTGTCCAGCGTTACTTCTAGAACTCGAACTCCGGCATCAGCCAATCCCAACCCACGTTCAATCAAGGCTTCAGGGTCATCACCGCGCAGAATTCCAATAAATCCGGCGCGGCCAATCCGCTCTAGATTCCACTCCAGCGACAAGACCTCACCCATCCTGCAAGAGGTCGACCGCCCCTTCAATTGATTCCCATCTTGATAACTCTTCACGACTCACATTTCCAAGGTCCCCAAAGGTCTGTTGTGTGAGGGCCGCTAACAGGTCGCCACGGTGACAGCAATCATCTGGTTCCAACCCTTCAATCAATCCATCAATGAATCCAGCAAGCCAAGCATCCCCTCCTCCGAGTGGTTCAACAGGTCTGTGTGTTACTCTTCTTTCCTCGGTAGTAGTAATTCCTCTTGAATGAGCTACTGCACTCCATCTTTTCTGAAAATCTTGTTCTTCTTCTTTCCATGTGCAGGCGAGGTAGGGAAGGTTCCACTTTGCACGCAAAGCCTCTAGTATTGCAAGGCTACTTTGTCCGGTTAGTGTAAGGAGAGTTGTTGGTGATAGAACGAGTAGGTGTATCTGCCGTAGTCGTGGCTCCACTTCGCTCCAAAGCTCTTCAAAAGTACCTAACATTGGCCGGTGATTTAGATCTAGGGCCACTAAAGTGCCATCGAGTTCTGCAAATGTCATTGCTGCTGCCCAGTTTGCTTTCGGCCCATCTCCAAGAAGCGGTGTAATCCCACTTGTAACCAGCCAGCGTGCACCATTGATTTCATGACGCCATTCGATATCACCTAACTTCAAATGGGCGAAAGCCGAGTCAGTACGATTGTAAGCAACCGTTTGTTTTTCACTCACTATCTGATATTCACCTACGGGATGTTCTGAGTGAATGATAGTTAGTTGGGCGCCGCTTTCAATAGCCGGATGTGTAATCAGTTCAGCAGTTTCATTCGCAGGAAGTGAAGTAACCCACTTTGCAGAAATTCCTAGATTGGCTAGAGCACAGGCAACATTGTATTCAGCGCCACCAGGTGAAATCTGTATGTTTCCCCCATTATCTTGAGACTGTCTCAGCATTGCTTCACCAAAGCAGACGACGAGGCTAGGTTGCTCGGGCACGCTCACGCCACTCACAGATATGGCCTAACATTTTTGTAGCGCAAGTTCAATGGTGGGTCACCTATTCGGCTCTTCAATGGCTGAAGAGCAGGACCCAGGAAAGGCGCTCATGGTAACTGGAGGTCTCATATTCATGGTCCCTATATGGACCGAGATGGTCGAAACACTTTGGTTTCTCTTCATTGTTGGTGGCGCTATCGCTTTAGTTGGTCTTTTTATTAAAGCAGGGCAAACAGGTCAATCATTACCCCTGACTGCTGCACAAGGAATTAACCCTCATCTACCCACTTCAAGAGCCGTAGATTTTCTTGAGAAAGTAGTAGGTATTGCTGACAATCCAGATACTGCAGTAATGTCGATTGGAAAACAACCTGAGGGGACCCATCCAACTATGCTCGGAATCTTAGATTCAGAATTTACTTCTCAGGCAGAATCATACAACAGAGGTTCTAACCGAGGCGATTTTACCTATCAGGCAGAATCATACAACATAAGTTCTAACCGTGGCGATTTTGATAGTGATGAATACAATGAATATACTGACCACGAACATGAAAGGGTGTTACCACTAGATATTGTAGACCCTGTATCTCATTGGTCCAATCCTGTTGATGAATGGCAGAATCCCACCAAATATTGGTGATAATCGGAAAAAATTGGATTTTTGTCCTTTGTTCTTGTAATTTTTCCTTTCCGTCGGCTTGAAGGTTGGTTGCGGTTTCGCCAAAGTCGAGGGGAGCCAATGTCTGTTGCTGGTAAGGCGAGGAAAATCACTACTAATACGCTTCAGGAGATGAAAGCGGTTGGCGAGAAAATCACCATGTTGACAGCATACGACTTTTCACTGGCCAAACTGGTTGACAAGGGTGGAGTCGATGTGATTTTGGTAGGTGACTCTGCATCAAATGTGATGGCAGGAAATGATACTACGGTGCCAATAACACTTGACCATATGATTTACCACGCACAGTGTGTTGTCCGTGCTGTTGATCGAGCTTTGATTGTGGTAGATATGCCATTTGGCTCATACCAAGGCAATTCAAAAGCGGCTCTTGATAATGCAATTCGCATAATGAAGGAGAGTGGTGGCCATGCAGTAAAATTGGAAGGGGGTGCAGAAATAGTTGATTCAATCAAGCGAATTTTAACTGCAGGAATCCCAGTCATGGGACACTTGGGTCTTACTCCTCAATCAATCTACAAGTTCGGTACCTACACCGTGCGCGCACGCGAGGACGAAGAGGCAATGAAATTAATTGAAGATGCAAAACTGTTGGAGGCTGCAGGTTGTTTTGCAATTGTTTTAGAGAAGATTCCAGCTGAACTCGCCACCAAGGTATCTGAAGCCATCAGCATTCCAACAATTGGTATCGGTGCTGGTGCAGGTTGTGATGGCCAAGTTCTTGTTCTGCACGATATGTTAGGCATTACAATGGATTTTAGCCCAAGATTCCTACGTCGCTATCTCAACCTGTCTGAACAGATTGAATCTGCAATCAACAACTATGTCGATGATGTGAGAAGCGGCGATTTTCCTAATGACGAAGAACAATACTGAATTTTCTAGTATTCATTTCACACCAGTCACTTGATTCTCTCCCATCCAATTGATCTAAACTCCCAGAGTGAAGGTTTTCCATTGGAATCAAAGTACCACCCTGATTCTCCAGATTTTGTGCCGGGTAGTGGCTTCAGAATCTCTCCTTTCTCTGTACAGGGGCCAAGCCCTGGTTCGACAGCTTCAGTGATTTTATCGTCTACCTCTTCGGAACCTTCCTCCGTGGACGAATCTTCACTCTCTACATCGGCTACCTCATCGCCTTCCCATTCATTATCCCAAGAATCCCATTTGTCATCTTCAGCCTCATTGGATTCAGTTTGCTCATCTTCTGAGTCATCCTCCCATTCATATTCTTCTGTAGGCGAATCACTTTCATCATCGGGGGGTGAATCAATCTCTTCTGGAATTTCTTGCACTTCCTCCTCCATTTCCGGTTCTTCTTCACTAACGACTACTTCTTCGTCAGACTCAGATTCTGCATCATTGTTACTAGTTGAGTCAGGGAACATTGAGAGGGCACTACTCAGTGCAGAGGGTTTCTCTTCCTCTAGTTCCTTAGGTCGCGGTGGTGGAGGGGCTTCAGATTGCGGTTGTTGTGGTGCAGGTTGAACTCCTACAGAAGTTCCTCCAATCTGCTCCCAACCATAGCCCTGAGGCAAAGGTTGTTGAGTTGGGTCGCCCCAACCATATTTTGGTTCAGAGCGGACAAAAACTCCTGGAATTGGTTGTGCTGAAGATGAGTTGGAAGTTATCCCAGTACCAAACATGAATGCAGGAGGTGGCGGAGATGGTGGGAGTCTCTTCCCTTTTTCAGTTCCTAACATGGGAGATGGAGGCATTGGCATAGCCATTCCATGGGGTGGTGCTACGATACCTCCTAGTGGTGGAGGAGTCTGTCCCATCGATTGACCCATTTCTTGAGGGGCATCAACTTCTTCCTCCTCTTCCTCTTCATCATATTCATTAGCAATTCGTTTGACACGCATATAGACAGCAACAAGAACAACTACAATTAGCATAGAGATTAAAATTGCACCTCCAGCGATTACCTGAGTGCTGCTACCAAATTGGCCACTAAGTAAGGTTGGTTGCACATCGATGTAACCGCTACCATTAGCGTTTTCATAGGTCGCTTTGACAACTTGCTGCTCACCCCCGTTATCAAGATACAGAGTCCAACTTTCTTCATTACATTCTGTTCTCCCAGCAGTAGATGTGACAGTTACATCACAGATAGGTATAGAAACGCCATTACCACTGATATCAAAGCCCCTGAGAGTGAAGGGAACTGATTCACCTTGCACCCCCCTGTCGGTGACAGAGACCTCAATGTGATCCAGTATACCGGGTGTCACATAGACGAGTATAGTGAATTCATTCTCACCCACGAAGGCATGCAGTTGAGTCCAATTAACGCTGGCGGCGTGGTATAGATAATCCCCCTCACCGCCACTTTCTTCAATACTTCCGAAATTCTCGTCAATAGTCCAATTAGGGTTGTAGGAGTGCCACTCTCCTCTTACATCTAGCCCTTGAACATGCAGAGAAAGGGTTTCTCCAGTTACCACTGTCAGATACCAATCACCATCGGAGGTGGTCACATTAAGATCGATTGGCTCCGACCATTCCACTTGTACTCTAATTGAAGATGGCCTACCTCCCGATTCAGCCAAGATGTTATGTTGACCCTTAGTCGTGGGAATAAATGTTTGATTAAATTCATCGATTGATTCTGCGCCGGACGGCCCATCTACGGACCAGTTGAAAGTAGCATCTTCGATGATGTTCCCATCCAAATCAGTCGCTATTGGATTTAATTGAAGGACATCGCCAGTAAGCATTGTAGAATCGTGGCCTAGAATTTCAACTAATGCTATATTACCAACCCGTACATCGATTGTAACTTCATCAGACATGTTGAGATTGCCATTTTCTGGCCCATTATACTCAGCATGGACAGTCCAATTACCAACTAAGTTTCCATCAAATGTAGTTTGATGGCTCTCATTATTTGTTAGCCATGCCATTGCTTGCGGTGCAAGTGTCGACCACTCACCTTCAACCTGCCAGAGGTTTCCTCGAATATCTGAGATTGACATGGATAGAACAAGACTTTCATCAGACGTGATGATGGTTCGGTCATTTTGAATCACCAAATCAACACCGACTCCTCTGCTGACATTAACATCCCATGATGCTGAGAAACCAGCCGCATTGACGGAGATGGTATGATTGCCAATAGGTCCCGGTGTCCAAATTGCAGGTTGGCCACCTACTGCATGAAGTGAAGAGCCCTCAGGTATGTTCCATTGCGCACTGGGTACGAACATATTGCCGGAATTGCCGTGTAAATCATATTCTATGACTTGCAATTCAACAACTTCATCCGCAGTCAAGTTGATCTTGTTTCCAACCAATTCAATACTTTCCGCATCACCCATAGTGACGATAACCTCAACTGAAGCAACCACATTAGCAGCACACGCCCAAACCGTATGGTTGCCGATTGAAGTAGGGTAGTAAATTGCATCGCCTCCCCCTTGTGGGTTGATGCTTCCATCACTTACAGCCCAATCAGGAGAGCCTCCAAGTGTATCTCCGTTAGAATTTTTGAGAGTTGCAGTGAAAATACGACTTTGGTCAGCCGGTAAAGTGACTGGACCTGGCGGTAGGATGACAATTGAATCTGTATTACTTGGCCCGCCACAGGGAGGTGTAATCGATTTCCCCTCAGTATAGTGATTATTAGAATTTGAATATGTTAGATAATTAGGTGCAAATGCTGTAGAAAAAAGAAGAATGAGTGAAAGCAGAAGTGTAGTGTATCTCCCCTTCATAATCATCCCGTCCTGTGCCATTGTCCCGCTTCATCAATATCCCAGCGCGAAGGATTGCCCTCTCCATCAAGATACCACCCTGATTCACCTTGAGTTGTGCCAGACATTGCCTTCATCACGCCTTTATCACGAACATCTCCTAGCTTCTTTCCACTATCCTCTTGAGTAGTGGTGTCTGCCTCAACGGTTTCTTCAGCAGTTTCACTTTCTAGTGAGCTCTCATGAGTAGTTTGAATTTCTGTTTCCGCATCATTTTCTTCTTGGGGTTCGATATTAGCATGAACGCCATCTGGATTTCTGACCGATTGGTCATAAATTTGCTCATACGCTGCAATCTGCCCATCATCCCATCCTTGATTTCTCCCCCATTCCCAAACTTGTTCTGTAGTCCATGGCGCTTCGTCTAGTTGCGCTTCAGCGTCCATTTGAACTTCTGATGTACTGTTAGACCAATCTTCTTGTGGGTTCGGAGTGGTCTGTTGGCTTGTTTCNGCTTGTAGTTGAGGTTGAGGTGTAACTTGTTGGGTGTTCGGCATTTGCATTGTCCCATAATTTGCCTGTTGAGCCGCGGGCGATGTCATCTGTGCTTGATTGTAGCCAGCCCAACTAGCATGGCCTAGTTGAGGGAACTTCTGATTGAATGCTTGAAGGGCTGCAGCTCTCGCCTTCTTTGATGGCTTATAGCCAGCCATTGGATCTAATCTTGCTAGCCTTTTTTCTTCAGATTCTTTGCTTCCAAAATGATGTTCTAGTGCCGATCGTTCTTGCTTGCTACGCCGTTTCAATAGGAAAAGGAGAAGGGTAAACATTAGGACGACACCCGCTATAGCGGTCCACAATGAAGTAGCGATGCTTGAGTCTCCAAATGCTCGAAGTGGGTCTGCTGAAATGTCTATGAAAGCCTCACCTTGAGCTGTTCCATAATTCGCCTCAATGCGTTGCTGTGAACCTGAATTCTCAGCAACCATTTGCCAAAAATTTCCTGTCGAGTGCCCAAAATTCCCTGCCGAACTATACAGGGTGACATCATCAGGACTAATCTCAATTTTGTTGCCTCCAAAATCAAAAGCAACGACTTCCACATCGATAATTTCCCCGGTTTTTACATTCTGCCTAGCGATATTGATTTCAAGATTGACCACCTCTCCAGGTTGAACAACGACTGTAATTTCACTATCCGCTAGTCCGGAGTGGAATTGCAAGGAATAACTTCCAGCACGGACACCCCTGAGTAGATATTCTCCCGCTCTTGAGCCATTAGTCAATTGTACGCTATTGTGAGGGATGGTCCAAATCACATCTGTTCCGAAGTCGTTGCCATCTAGATCAGTTGCATTTACTTGAATTTCAGTGATATTGCCACTTTCAACGACCACCCCACTTGTTTGTAGCGCTCTCAAGGTGTGGGCAATACCAGGAGATACATCAATTCCGAGCGAAGCGAACACACCAGCGGCCTCAACTTCGATTTCATGGTGGCCTGCAAGAACAGGGTACCATAACCCATCGTTACTTCTCATTTCACCACTACGGTCATACTGATGCCCACCGTTCTGGAAGGTCCAATTTAGTTGAATATTGAATAATTCGTTGTTATCCTCATCGAAAAATTTGGGTGCGAAATCATGCCAACCATCTGCTGAAACCAGTCCGCCATCTCCTTGAAGTTCGATAATTNCGAGTGAGCCAGGTACAACTTGTAATGTCAATGTGGCCGAGTAATTCGAATATTCAGCCNGAATGGTCCAGTTACCAACAAGATTCCCAGAGAATTGTGCCTCATTGCCAGATTGAGTCAACCAAGGTGCCGCTTCTGGTTCCATGGTATACCACGTGCCATTTACAGACCAACGGTTTCCTTTGGAATCTTCAGCCATTAGTTGTAATGCAAGTGTAGTATCGGCACTAATGATTTCAGTATCAGAAGTAATGATTAGGCGATCTACGGAACCATGTACCACATTGATTGTAGTGTTAGCCCATTGATCCTCTACATGTACTCCTACTTTCCAATCACCATCTCGTCGTGGAAGCCATTCCACTCCTTCGGGAGTCATTCTGAAATTTCCATCTTCAGCAGTCCAGTTAGAAAGTGGAATTCTGACTGGAACGACGTTTCCTCGAATATCGTGCCAATTGACGATTAGTAGTACTGGCTGGTCTGCGGCTTGAGAACCATTAGGCGACACTAATTCAATTGAGGATAATTCGCCGGGAGTCACTTCAACATAAGTGTGACCGGTTGCTCCACTGGTGCTGGTAGCGTTGACTCGCCAACTACCTACTGCATCCCCCGTGTAAATTCCAACNCCGTCAATGTAACCATTCTCACTTTCCCAAGTTACCGTACCTGCGGCACCGTTTGGAAGTGGGTTTCCGACTTGGTCAGTTACGGTGTATACTAGGGCGACTTGTTCACCAGAGGCCACTGAAAGATTTGGTTGAATTGAGATGATACTTGCAGCACCCGCAGAAACATCAACATCCGCGGTGACAAAGAGTGATTGCCACATCACCGTCACCGTATCCTGCCCAATTGCAGTTGGTTGGTAAAAACCAGTTTCATTGATCGTACCGTAATCAGCATACCAAGTTAGAGCCGCATTGTTCACTTCATTACCGTAAGCATCGGTAAAGGTCCAATTAAATTGGAAGGTATCATCGATTGTCAGAGCGATAGATTTCGATTCTAAATCCAAATTAATTGGGGTGCCGGGGACGACCTGTAGATCGAGTGAGCCAGTAACTCCCCCTATGGTAGCATCAATCTGTGTAATTCCAGATGCAAATGGAGTGAAACCCCCAACAGAATCAATGGAACCAGTGCTTGCAGCCCAAGAAACAGTGCCGCTAGCAGTTTGACCCATACCATTTCTAGCCTGTGCCTCAAGTGATAATTGGTTGTCAGCATCGATTTGATGTGGTTCTTTGGGATAAACATCGACCCATTGAATGCTACTGCTAGGTGTAGAGGTGCCCCAACTGTAGGTGACATTGAGATGTGGCCTCTCTGAAGCAAAAGTATGTTCACTCGAGTGGAAAGATGCCCACTCCTCCCCCCACGCAGGGCCAGTCAACAGAACCGAAGCAGAATTGCTCGTACCCATTCTGTATTGGTAATGCGATACCAAGAGTGCCTCTGTAACATCAATCTCAATCCATCCTTGGTTGGTGATGGTGATTTCATCCATCATTTTCCCAGAATCTTGATTTCCAAGTGCACCCCCTACTGACCAAGCATCCCAATGAGTTGTTGATGCATCCCATGATTTGTCATAGCAAATCCAACTGCGAATTGTCGGTTGCCCACTAAGTTGTTTGACATACAATGCTAGAGTTGCAGATTGAATTGTCACATTGCTGTACAACCCTGCTTGATTCAAATTAATTCCAAATAAGGTATTCCAGCGACTGCTAGCATTTGCCGAAAATCCAGCCCTTAATTCACTATCACTGCCATAGTTTGCATTAGGTTGAGATGCACTCAACCATGTATCTTGTATCCCTGAATCGCTAGTTCCGACCCAGAAGGAGTTGGCAGCGCTACCATTTCCATAATCTGTGTAACTATGCTCGTTTGGTTCAGGTCCTGAACTTGCCAAGAAATCGCCACTCTCCTCAATAAAATGNGATTTTTCAANCGCGGAGGTTAAAGAATTCACCATCAAAATGGCGAACAAAAACGGAATCAATAGGTTGCGGGACATGGCGGGGCCTCCACTGTGAGGAATAACTTTGTTCATCAAACATCCGCCGATGTGGAAAGTGAGGTGTCTCTATAGAGACACCTCGATAGTAGAAATCGATAGTAACGAATTCTATCTAATCTTCCCAAACTTCCCAGTCATCCATTTCGGCGGAACGGTACCACCAGACACCTTCCTCGTCTTCCCACCATTCTACACCATCTTCATCTACTGTGATATTTTGTTGAGTTTCTCCATCGCTTGCCTCTTCTTCATGAGGTGCTTCATCATAATCTATGTCAGCAACAGGTTCAACAGATTCAGCATCAGAGTCATCTTCGTAGTATGGCTCATCTTCGTAATCTTCTTCCCATGATTCATCGTAATCNTCAGAACNAGAGCGCCTTAGTAATACAACGAGCATTGCAATCAAACCAGCCAAAATCAAGAATACAAAACCAGCTCCGATATAGTAGATGGTGCCACCTTCTTCAAAGAATCCGAACACAGTCTGCTCGACTAATATCAGTTCAGAATCATACTTTTCTTCAGCGACAACGGTAATTTCTGATGTACCAGCATCAACCATGTATATTTGCCACTCTGAGAATGATCTCTTTGTGGTTTGGTGTAATTCTCCGCCGTGGTAAACAACCGCTGTACCCGGTACAGATATTTCATTACCAAATGCATCGAATGCACGTACATTAACCGTGATGGTATCTTGTTGGCTGACGGTCAAACCAGGGGTGATAGTCATCTCTAGAGTTTCAAGGGATGAAGGAGAGACCGTGATGGCCCAAACACCTGTACGACCAGTACCTGCATGGGTATATTCAAGGGTGTAATTTCCTGCAGTAGTGCCGTGCCATGAATATTTTCCAGTATCATCTTCCACGGTGAAGTCCGTTGTAGGGCTTCCAGTCCAGTCGACTTCGATTGGGAAGATGTTACCATCAGAATCAGCAGCGGTAATCTCTATTGAGATTGTAGCACCAGCAGTCATTGCATCAGCAGATGATTCATGATAGAGGATTGCAGGAACTCCATGAGTTACATCAATCTCGACAACTGCTTGGTATGCGCCAAAGATAGAACAAATTCGCCAACGCCCCTCTTCTGAAGCATCCCAAATATGGTTGTTAGCCTGAAGGGTTGCGGTGAGTTCGTTGCCCCAGTCAACACAGGCGGATGGTTGTGGTGTGATTTCTGCATCCCAGATAAACCAGCGCAACATATCTGTTTCAAGCATGTTTGCGTTCTGATCTCGAGTCACTGGATTGAGATTCACTGAATCATCGGCAGTGATTTGACTTCCGTGACCGGTTAAGGTGATACTTGCGAGCGGTCCAGCTTCAACTGTAAAGGTAATCGAGTCACTCATTGCGATTTGCCCGTGAATATAGGTTGCAGTTATTGTCCAACTACCCACAATCACAGCATCAAAATCAGCATAGGTACTAAATGGGGCTAGCCAGTTTTGGTCAGCCATTGGCTCGTTAATAACCCAAGCATCGATTGCAGCATTCCATTCATTTCCGAATTGGTCATAATTAAGTGCTCCAATTGTGGCAGCATTTCCTGATATCAGAATTTCATTATCGCCTGTTCGAATATCTATCCCAACAACTTCACCGTGAACTACTGAAAGAATGATTCGAGTGGTCACATTTTCGAGTGTTGCATCGATGGTTTGAGTCGCTGCTGCCCACGGTGTCCAACGTACAGGTGTCTCTTCATAGATGGTACCATTCGATGGAACCCAAGCTGAAGCAGGCAAGGTGACATTGAGGCGATTGCCGCGAACATCTATTCTGACGGTATAAATCAGAATTTCATCATCAGCAGTAATTGCACTAGCAGAAGGAGTGACTTCTAACGATTGTATTACACCATAAGTTGTTTCAACCATTTGACTTACCGACAAGCCGTAGCCAGTTGTCATGGAGACATTCCAGAAACCAACTTTGTCGGTTGTGTAGTCACCAGTCTGAGTGATGTTGCCATCTTCAACAGTCCAGTTCACTGAAAGAAGTCGAGTAGGAGTCACGAAATTGTCATGTGCATCATATGCAGTCCAGTTGAAGTCACGAGTTTCTGCTGCCGGAATTGAGGAATATCCATCCATGATAATGTAATTCGGAACGCCTTGCGTGACTGTAATTTCCAAAGTTAGAGAGCCTCCGCTCCAAGTGACATTAATCGTCTGCAGGCCAACTTCCCATGGCAAATAGGTTAGAGTGCCAACAGGGGTAGTGTGTGAGTGCCCTTGGGCAACTGATCCATTTGTTACTGAGAAAGTAAGTGCAATTCCCGGAACAGGGTTGTTGTTTGCGTCTAAGACCTCAAACCACATTGGAACCGACTGGTCACTAGTGATAGTTGATGCAGATGGGCCGCCAATCAGAACTATTGGAATTCCAGGTTGCACGACAATGATATGAGTGACAATGATACGACCAAAGCGAGCGCTAATACTGACATTACCAGAGTGATCAGGGGTAAAGAGGCCGTTACTGTCAATGGTACCATCAGAAGTAGTCCATTCAACACTACCAGTGATTGAGTTGTTGTTTACATCTACTAGGATAGCATTCATTTGAACTTGAGTGTCAGCAGTTGTTGTATTCAATCCAGTTACTGAAATATCAAAGACACTGGTATAGTTCAATACAAATTGTGGCCGATTAGAGGCAGAAGTTGATTCACTACTTTCAAAAATCGCGGTAATTTGTGGCGTGCCGGTAGGTACAGGTTGCGCACTACCAACTAGAACGATGGAGATGCTTCCATTCAAATTGGCAGCCATTGCACCGCTAACATCGAAACTGAACCAACCAGCTTGTGCCGTTGAACTGATTCTTACAGTATCTAACGCAATTAGGCCGCGGTCTGTACCTGCGCCTAGTCCTGCAGTAGCCCAATTGTTTCCAAGTGATGCTTGTATCCANGTGGCTTGATTTTCACTGAAATTACTATTCAAGAGAGCATAAGCCGTGATGTCAATCCAACCGGAATTAGGTGCAACAATGTTGTNGAGCCACAACATGATTTTTCCAGAATGAGCTCGTCCATCAGAAGTTAGTGAAATTTGTGACAGGTCAATTTGTATGATTGTGACACAATCACCTTGAGCACCCCCTATTCCTGCTGGTTGGCAATTTTCGCCTATTCTTAACTGTTCATTTCCATAGTTGGTAGAAGGATTTCCTCCATTGAGGTAGGTATCTTCTACTATTGGGTGATTGAATTCATCCACATCATTTCCTTCTTGATAGACGGTTTGCCAAATGTTGTTACCCAATGCTTGAGTATTCGGATTACCTATTGCGAACGACCATGTAGATGAACGCGGGCCTAAAACAGAGCCATTGATGCCTTGTATATTCCAGTAGTAAACTCCGCCTACTTCCATATCCCAACCAGCAGTAAAACTGCTTTGCCCGAAGGTACCTTGGTTTGCTGTGGCATTCCATGAGAAGTAACTGTGAGGATTAGATTGTGTGCTAGTGTTCCATAGGCGGATGATGTAACCTGTAGTGTCTGCGGCGTAATTCCATGTGAGGGTTGGCCTCACCGGCGAATCTAGCAAGAAGTCAT
>NYYK01000024.1 GCA_002685895.1 Methanobacteriota archaeon | reverse complement strand
CCCCTGTGGAACTCTCTTCAGCAAAAATCGAAATTGTACAACTATCATTCCAATGGCTGTAGGAAGAAGGTGTGATATTGAGTGAAATTGTTTCGCTCTCTAGAGGCTGTAAATCGCCCCCAACAGATTGGCCAGCAATTGTAGCACTACAATATGTGTCAGTTGTTGTCTGGTAAATTAGTGCGGTTTCATCGTTACCATTGTTCGTGACATTGAAGGAGACCTGTTCTGTAACACCCGGTAGATATGTTCGATTGGCATCGTGAATGAGTTGAACCACTACATCACTGATAACAGACACCTCAATTACAATTACAGTTTGGATGCTGAAATTACCCCCTAAAGAGCCTGCAAAGAGGGCTATACCTCTATACTCAGGTATGGCATTTGGTGGAACTGTAATTCTCAAAGTATGATTCCTAGATTCACCAGCTGTCATGTTCACGGCCACAGGGTCCAACCATCGCACCTCCCAGCCTTGGGGGACATCTTTTCCCGGCCCCGGCATCGAAGTACCATTCGAACCATTGCCGCTACTATTGTTGCCGCTATTGTTCCCACTACTATTGCCGCTGTTGTTGGATTGATTGTTATTCCAATTCGTCCAAAAATCAGTAAGGTCTGTTGTTTCATCTACTTGCAGAATGAAGGTATCATCCACATTACCACTATTCATTACTGGGACATCAAGATCAACCGTTTGATTTGGTTCAATCGTAACAAGACCCCTATCGCCAACTGCGCCAATATCTAGAGATGGTAGATAAAGTGGTGCAACAGAGAGTTGGAGTGTCACAGTAGTTGATTCATTTGCATCATCACTCCTAGTGACAATCAAGTCGACCTGTCCATTGGAACCAAGATTGGCGCTAGGGTCGAGTCGAACAATTAACGTGGTAGAATCAGACTGTGTGGGAAAGACTGGCCCCAAAGCAGAATCAGAAAGTGTCACATTCCAATCGGAGGGCAACGAAGTAGTATCGAGTGTCAAGTTAAACGTTCGTGTGTTCATCAGGTTATCATTTGTCACAGTTACAGAAACGTTGGCCGCTGTACCGGGCACAAGATATTCATGTTGTGAAGAGAGCGTGACATCAATCTCCGCACTTGCAACTGCTGGAATTGAAGCAAAAGGTAGCAGAACTGCGCTGAACAATAAGAGGGCAATAGATAGGCTCGACTTTCTCCGCATGGCTCCGCCTCAACACTTCCGACATTCGCTCACCCTATAACGGCGGCGGGGAATAGCGCCCTTCGGGCGATTTGTTTTGACCTTCAGAAAAAGTCAACGATAACTGTACCAAATAATTAGATGGAAACGCCCAATAATTATCTCATTTCTGAAGTAATGCAGAGAGAATATCATCATCCAACTTTTCCCAAGGGAAGGGGCCATCAACACCAGGAGTTCGACCGAAGTGGCCACCAGTTGCGGTAGGTGAATAGATTGGTCGTAAAAGATTCAATCTATCGATGATTCCACGGGGAGTAAAATCAAACACTTTTGCAACAAGGTCATCTAATTCAGATTCAGGGATTGTTGAGGTACCAAATGTCTCAACTCGAATACTAACAGGGTCAGGTTTTCCAATAGCATAGGCTAGTTGAATCTCACAAGTTTCTGCGAGCCCTGATGCCACCACATGTTTAGCAGCCCACCGAGCGGCGTATGCTGCTGAGCGGTCCACCTTGCTAGGGTCCTTTCCTGAAAAGGCACCACCTCCGTGACGACCCATCCCCCCATAAGTATCCACAATCACTTTTCTTCCAGTCAAACCGGCGTCAGCGTGCGGCCCTCCGGGGTCAGCAAATCGCCCTGTTCCATTGACGACCACAGTAGTATTTTCATCCAATAATGAATTAGGTATTGCATGTTTTATCACATGCTCAATTATTTCAGAATTGACAAATTTGTGTTCTTCATCTTCATCGCCACCAAACCGCTGTTTCAATGCCGCATCATGTTGAACTGCAATGATGACTGTGTGGACTCTTTTTGGTTTCCCTGATTCATATTCAATAGTCACCTGACTTTTTCCATCGGGCCTCACCCATGAGAGATGTCCTTCTTTACCAGCAGGTAATTCACGAACTCTCTTCAATCTACGTGTCAATCTTTGTGATAATGCCGCTGCAAGTGGGAAATATCTTCCTTTCAACTCATCGAAATTTTCTGTTTCGGTGCAAGCATAACCAAACATCAAACCTTGATCGCCGGCACCATCTCTGTCAACTCCTTGAGCGATATTAGCAGCTTGAGTTGTGATGAATTGTTGAATTTCACATGATGTGTCNGAAGTTGCATCCAAACCTATTGCGTGGTCTGAATAACCGATGGTTGAAGCCGTCTCTCTAGCAATTGATTCATAATCAGGAATGGGGCCATTCAACGTCACTTCACCCGCAAGTACGATGTNTCCTTTTCCATCAACACTCTTGACCAGTGTCTCAACTGCAACGCGTGCCGCTGAATCTATCGAAAGGCAGGCATCAACAATCGCATCAGAGATNGCNTCGCACAACTTATCNGGATGGCCACAAGTGACCGACTCCGACGTGAACAACAAGTTACCTCTCCCCATGCTTGCATGGGGTCTAGGGGGCCCATAATAACCTGACCATAAAGAACAGTAATTATGATTCAAAGAGATTCCAGTTTCTTATTACAAACAGCAACCCCTGATTCATCACCAATTGATTGGAATTTCTGTTGTAAATTGATTAACAGTATTATCGCATCAGGTGATGGCAATAAAGAGGCCAACTGGAAACCAATGTGCCCAATAGTAGGTAATGGCGGTTGCATATCCCATGCTGCCTGAAGTAATCGTTGCCTCTCATCGATTTCCAATATTGGATTTTTCAGGTGAGCTAGTGTCAATTCACCAAACAACATAGAGTGCGGTTGTTTTGAATCATTACTAATGGAAGACAATGCAGAATCTACCTCAATAGGAATTGGCCACCCCGTACCTATCGTCAAAGCAATGCGACATTGTAATCTCAAGTAACTGACTCCCCATAAATCCTGACGAATTCCTGTGGCACCCGGAAGTGATTTTGGAATATCAGTAAGTGACACTGATTCGCCCCTCCTTAACGCGGCTTCAGCTTGTCTGAGGGCAACTTCTGGGTGGAATGTTGGCAATTCTTGAAGGAGATTTGCAGCAGAATCGGGCACACTAGAGAGTAAAGCATCGTGCAACATCAAACAAGCATCCATTTTCTCAGTCGGCTCACGAATTGTTGCGACAGCATCTATGAGGGCGCTTGGATTCTCAACTTGGGCTCCAAGACTTGCAGCCGCTAAGACGCAGCGAACTTGACCAAGTGGATTACCNCGTTTGTGATGTAATTTCGCCGCCCTGTCCAAATGATCTAGGGCTGAGGCTAAATCACCTTGACTTCGACGTAATTCTGCTAATTCTAGATGTAATCCAATTGCCTCAGATGAGAGGTCATCATCTAATTCAGAACGGGCTTCCACTGGAGGAGCCTCTAGCAGGGGTAAACCATCATGGATTGTTGCTTCTCGCAACAATTCGGCAAGAGAAAGTGCATCGGGATATTGTTGACCACCTCTCCTAGTCCACTTATCCACCAATTTTCTAAGTTCAATCTGATCAAGTGTACCCTCTTCACCTAGAGTTAGTACATCAGCCCGCTCAATGTCGTCAATCAATTCATGCAACTGGTCTATCCCATCATCACTAAGAGAGTATGTAGTGACCCTTCGTCTTTCCCCAATCACTCTCTTCCTTTTGTGGGTGAGTAAGCCCTCCTCGATAAGCACATTCAGGGCGCGAGATACATGAGATTGTGCCATCCCTAATCGCTGGGATAACCCCACCTGACTGAACCTGCGGGGCAATTCATATTGATCATGGAAATCAGGTGCATCCACTAGTGCGAGAAGTACCCTCTCGCGATTTGTAATCCGTGGAGCACCTCCCATACGAGACTTGTGAGGCGGCTTCTTATTCATGAATGAGACGACTCCGCCTGCACTAGAAGAGGCAATAGGCCATCAAGTAACTTCTAGGGGAACTTCAAGTGGTGCGGGAGCCAGAGATAGTTCGCTGGAAGCGAATAACTCAACCCAGTACTGAAAACCATCGCATATGGCAAATTCGTCATCAGAGACCAGTGCCAATCTAAGTGCTGCTAGGCGAAATGAACCAAATTCTACTATTGTCATATACACCCCTCACTGTTGATATTGGCTCCAATCATCATCGCTAGCCCAAGCNCCNGCTGGCACATACTGCTGTTGAGAAGGTATAGGTGCCTGCTCTCTACGACTACGAGACGATGCTACGCCAATAGTTACTGCTGCCAATATTACAACACCTAGAGCCATTGGAATCATTTGTACTAAATTACTAATTAACTTAGCAAAATTGCCATTCCCATAAACAATCGGGTCACCAAATGACTGGGTTTCAATGGTAAGAACATCAGATGAAAATTCAGGGTCGTGGTATACTGATGAGCCAAGAACATAGTTGTAACCTCCAACAATTCTAACTCCTGACCAAATTACACCATCTTCACATTCATCGGGAATCCCGTTTTCATTATAATCATCAGATGTACCTACTGAAATGTCTACAGCATCTTCCTTTTCATTTTCATTGCAATCAATCATTGGATCTTCTCGTGGATCTTGACGCACATCTTTAGGAAGTACTGGACGGGCCCCATGTAGTTGGAATAATACCTCAGTTTCTACCCCATCAACTGTCGCGTTTGAAACCCAACGAATTCGCCCTAGATTTGCCCCGTTGTCCTCAAAGTGGATAGCCCCTGCTCGAATTGCTTCGGGACGGGTTTCATCTGACATCTGGATTTCTTCGCCTCGTTGCTTACATGCTGTATCTTGATATTCTTTCATTCTATCATGGACACCATGTTTATTCTCTTGGCTTTCACTAACACCATTATCTGAATTATCAGATGAACGACCATTTGCCGGTGCAGGAGTAGGCCCAAAATATGCAAGGCCACAATCTAATGGATGGCCCGATATATCATGTTCAGGCATTGGCGGGGGTGCCACCCCTTGTGGCGGTAGCAACCGATGAGGAGCATTTCCAGCAATAGCCTTAGGAGACAATAAACCGCCAAATTCTTCTTTCATCCATTCACCTACCATCGAATGCATGCTTACACCATAGGACATTTCAGTTAGAACGACTAACCTGGTGTCATTGCGTTCATTGCCATCAGAATCGGTAGCTATATCCCAGCCATCAATTACTTGATCGTACTTCCATGTTGAATTAAGAACGTGCCCAGTAACATTGGTTTTTGNTATCAATTCAGAACTGTCAATTCGGTCGCCAAACGCTGCATCTTGTCGNGCAAAAACCTCGTAATGTGGTACTGCCTCAACATGAATTTCTTCTTCCACTGTTGTCACGTGGAATATGTAAGAAATCGATTCAATAACTTGACCATCTAATATTTGTGATTTATTATTGTAAGTAATGTTTGATGAAGTGATTACAAAATTGATGTTGACTTCATTGTCATTTGCTGTCTGACTCCACTCGGATAAGGACCATGAAATATCATTATAATCCACCCACTTCAATAATTCCTCATGGCTAACATGTTCATCTTCAAGTTCTTCGATAGTTCCAGCCACTTTTGGACCTGTGACATCAAACAAACCATTTTCATTGGTATCAACATATTCTCCAGCACCGATTAAACTCTGGACAAATACGGTTTTTGTTGGGATTCCTACACGGCTCTTAAATCCATGATTATTATCATCATAAATATCTGCAATACCCATGTATTTTGTCTGTATTGAGGCTAAAATTATTCTTCCATTACCGTAACTAACATACATTTCAGCTTCACCCAATTTAAGTGAAATTTTACCTTCCTCGATGTTCTTATCTACCTCAATTAGTTCACGTGTATAATCGATTTCTTGACTTGATTCTGTAATTGAAACATCTTGCGCAACGGCTAGACTAGAACTCATCATCAATACTACAATCGAAAGTGCAAGAATCACTCCTCTTCTCAAGCCGCTATTAGTGNNCATACCCTTTGCCACCTAGTATATCGTGGTACTCCCCCATATAATGGACATACGGTGTAAAATACCATTAACACCCCTTCATATACCACTTTTTAGGTAACTGGATGATGATTTGCACCTTTCAGCGCTACCCTCTATAGTTGGCTATTTAATAGATAGATTGAGCCCTTTATGCGAGGCATTGAAGAGAGGGAGTCTCCCGCCCAATACCATGACAAGCCGCGATGGCTCCACATGGGAGCCAACCTCATACCGCACTCACACGCTAGGTGAAATCGCTAGAGGTGGAGCGCCCTTGATTGATTCAGAAGTCACAGTGGTTGGCTACGCTGAGGCTGTACGTGGCCGCGGNGCCATCTGCTTCCTAATGCTACGTGATGGCACAGGCCATCTGCAAGCCTTCCTCAAGAAGGACAATATGGATGAAGATGCCTTCACCACGATTCAATCTGCGAACCGTGAAAGTATCATCCAAGTGACCGGACAGGTGGCACAAAAGCGACCTCCAAAAGTGAAGGAAGGTCAACCAACACCACCTCCTGAGTTTGAGGTTGTGGCAAACTCAGCAACCATCCTATCTGCTGCTGAGGCACCAATGCCAATGGGAGTCACCGACAAGGTGCATGTTGAACTACCCACCCGACTAGATAATCGACACATAGATCTACGCCGCAGTCATGTCAATGCAATGTTCCAATTACGTGGAAAAGTTCTGCAATACGGACGAGAGCACCTCATCACAGAGGGCTTCAGTGAGATGAACTCACCCAAGATTATTGCTAGTGCCAGTGAAGGGGGGACAAACCTCTTTCCGATGAAGTATTTTGAGATCGATGCCTACCTTTCCCAATCACCTCAATTGTACAAACAACTTGCAATTCTTGGTGGTTTGGAGAGAGTGTTTGAGGTTGGGCCTGCTTTCCGAGCAGAAGAACACGACACCTACCGCCACCTCAACGAATTCATCTCCTTTGATATCGAAATGGCATTTGCAAACGATGACGATGTCATGGATGTTCAAGAAAGAATGATTCACCACATCTGGAAGTGCGTGGCGGAAAATGACCAGAACTTGATTGACATTATCAACCAATGGCGAGGTGAACAAGAGCCACCTCTTGAGCCCATCTCAGTAGAGGTCCCGAGCCTGCCTTTCCCTAGGGTTGAGTATAGCGATGCTATCGAAATCATTCAAGCAGCTGGTGAGAAGATTTCTTGGGGTGACGATATTGAGGCACACCATGCAGATATGATTGCAGCAAAATATCCTGGATTCTACTTCCTCCCTCGCTGGCCAATGAGCATGAAGCCATTCTACATTTACCATAATGAGGACGAGAAGGGGCCAGATGGGGGGCAACTCTCCCGCGGCTTCGACCTCAACTATGGTCGTGATGAAATGTGCTCTGGAGGACAACGCGAGCATCGCACAGATGTTTTGATTTCAAACCTCGAAGATATGGGCCTAAATCCACCTGACTTTGCCTTCTATGTTGACGGCTTCAGATACGGTGCACCACCCCACGCAGGATGGGGTCTTGGAGTTGCAAGACTACTGATGGTGCTGACGGGTTCTGGTAATGTAAGGGAAACCGTCCTATTTCCAAGAGACAGAAAAAGGGTTACACCTTGATAGTGATACTGTCGAACGTATGCAACTTCCATACGCCCCCTAAGGGCAACCATGAAGGATAAGAGGTGGGCGCCGAATGAGTATGGCGAGCCCCTACTGGGTGATGATGGGAATTATCCTCCTGCTCACACCAATCATCTGCTGGGTCTTCACAGCACACAAACCATCGATGAGAACACCACTTGGAAAAGTTGGACAAATGATTCATGATCAGCGCTACTACCTCCATATTATGGGGTATATTGTAATCATTGTATGGAAGAGGATTACTGACGGGTTGAACGAACCAATCAAGGCCCATACTGGGCACTGGACAGATTTAGTGTATGGTCTTGAAGGGGAAATTGTTCTCTGGATTCAGCAAGCCTTTGAGAACGCAAGTCTAACCGCCTTTCTCAATTTCCACTACCTCTTCATCTATCTCTTCCTTATCTATGTGACAACTGTTTATTTTGCCTTTACAGGAGAACGCGACTTGACCGATAAAGTGACATTGAACTACCTACTGATTTACGCTATAGCGGTACCTTACTACCTCTTCTTCAATGTTGAAGTCACTTCATCATGGATTCCTGGGATGAAGGCACTGCTCTANCATGATGGAACCTACACCGCTTTCTATGCCAGCCATGACCCTTTGGACAATGCTGTACCTTCACTCCATGTTGCAATTCCGTTTGGAATATTAATGCTGAATTGGTTGCATGTAAAAGAAAAGGGGATACTACTACGGGATTGGGAACATTGGCGATATCATGTGTTCATTTTTGCCAATACAGTACTCTTCATGTTCACTATTCTCTACTTGGGAATTCATTGGATTGTCGACATACCCTTAGGAATGGCAGTAGGGGGAATCGGTGCACTCTTTATTCATCAAAGACAACCACGTTTGCGTAATGGTTACGGTACAACTTTCCGCGGCTTCACTGCGAAAAAATGGAAAGATCATTTTTTGGTAGAAGGATTCGTTGGCCTTCTTTTACTTGCAGCCATTGTAGGTGCTGTATCTATTCAAGAGGAAAGAATGGAAGAAATTCCTAGTTTTCGGCTTGGACCCGGCGATTCTACATACGATATCGTTCAAGAAATTTCTTATCATGAGAGCGTTGATGTCTCTATCACAAATTGGAATGATGAGGAGCCATTGGAAGTGCTACTAATCATCGCTCAAAACAGTGAAAATGCTATGGTCAAGGGTGAAATTGATTGGCAGAAATTATCCTCTATGTCAGAAGTCACTACTATTGCACCAAGTGATACAGTCACAATAACCGTGGATCAACCAAAAGTTTGGACGCTCGTTGTCATGCACCACCCAGGAGATGAAGACAGCGGTGTTATTGAAGTGGTAATCTCCAATGATTACCACCATAAAGCACCAGTTACCTCAGCCTATTTACTAAGTATTCCTTCACTATGGATTACTGGAAATGTGGTCTATCGTCTAGTAAGGGTGAAGAAAAGCGGGATGTCTTGGTACACTTCACTACCTTCACATGTTTGGTCAAATAATGACGAATCTGAATGAATAATTCAGAGTAATACATGAGCCATAATTCCGCCAAGAACTAGAACTACGGAACCGCCTACTGCAAGCCACACACCTGTTCTTCTAGCTGAGAGGTTATAGCGCCCCCAAACAACTGTGATTAGGACCCAAGTAGCGATCAGAAATGGCCAACAAAGTATTTTGCCACCTATTACCAAAACAAGGGCAATTGTGGTTGTCAGCCCACCTGCAATAATCAATTCAAATCTACTGGACCAGTCATCATACCAATAGAATGAGCCAAGTGCTAGAAATGTGGTGAAAATATCGCCACTGAATAACAACACCCCATTATCTAGCCACCATTGAGAAGTCAAACCAACAAAAGGAGCAACTGAATCGACCCAGAACAACTTTGCAAGAAGTGCTGCTAACAAGGCGAGAGGAATTGGTTGCCAAACCTGCCAAGTCACAAGTAGTGAATTCGATTCAGTAGTAGTAACTTCAACAATCTCTGACTGTTCATCTGAAGAACTGTCTGCAATGACTGAATCAGAAGTGCCCTCCGCCATGAATCATCCGCGCCATAGGCAAACCATCACCATTACGGCCTACAGAAACCAACACAAATTAATCTAATTAAGACACAGGCTCTAAAAGAGCCTGCTACTCGAGCAAGCATGACCTCTAGTGGACCTAAGAAAGTTATCGACTTCGTTTACAGAGAAGTAGAACTCATTTCTGAAACCCTAGAACGAAGGCTAGGAATTTGGTCGGTCGTCATTATCTCTCTCTCTGCTATGCTTGGTTCGGGCCTGTTCGTGCTTCCAGCACTTGCCATGCTCGATTTAGGGGGGCCTGGAATTTGGGCTGCATACTTTGTAGCTGCGTTGGTCGTTCTACCAGGTCTGTTGTCTAAGGCTGAATTATCGACTGCGATGCCTGTTTCGGGAGGCGACTACATCTACATTGAACGTACATATGGGCCGTTAATGGGGACCGTCGCCGGTCTCGGGCTCTGGGCATCATTCCTGCTCAAGGCTGCCTTTGCCCTAATTGGATTCTCAGCTTACCTTTGGGTCATAGAGCCTTACATCGGAATCACAATCAACATCGAAATAGCTGCCATAGCACTATTGCTGTTAATCGTCATCGTCAACATACTTGGTGTAAAACTCATAAAGAAGGTTCAAACACCTATTGTAGCACTATCCGTAATTTTTCTAGTTACTATTTCAATTTGGGCAGCACTTACGAACGAACCTGATTGGTCCAAACCAATCTCCGAAGGAGCATTCGGTGGCAGTATATTTTCTCTTGCTGAGACTGCAGCATTCGTTTTCGTCTCATACGCAGGAGTCACAAAAATTGCAGCTGTTGCAGAGGAAGTTGAGATGCCAGAGATCAATCTCCCTCGTGGAATGCTTTTTTCCCTGTTAATTAGCACGGTTTTGTACTGTGGTATCTTGTATGTCATGATGGCCACTATAGATGCAGAATCTTTCATCTCAGATGGGCACGCTAGAGAAGATCCGATCTTTGTGTTTGCAAATGCAGTAGGAGGAGATATC
>NYYK01000023.1 GCA_002685895.1 Methanobacteriota archaeon | reverse complement strand
ATTCTAGATGTGCGTCTGGAATGTTAGCTAGTTTGGCAACCCTCTTACGTATGTGTACCTTTGAAAACGAATCTTTCAGTCTTGCTTCAAGTTCTATCTCTGCCCAACCAGCAGCCTCCTGTTTATCAAGGAAAATTTTGTTTATGTCAGCAACATCTTCTCCTATTCTTTGGGCGGAAGAACGGATACCTTCAATATCTCTAGTAAAATTAATTTCTTTCAGAGAGTTCAAAACTGCCCCCTTCAATACTTCGCCACTTCCAGCTATTCCTGCAGTAATCACCTCTGGTTTAACATCAGTATCTAAGTTGTCAATTGCTTCCTTCTGCACCGCATTTTGCATTTTAATATCGTCAAGAGTAGTGCGCTGGATAGCATTATGAGACTGAATGCCTTTCAGAATTGTTAGAACATATACCAAAAGCCCACCTAATAAAATTACTAAGATTAACAAACCGATTGAAATCACATCTACTTCTGACAAAATTTTCATCCCCTTTGAGTGAGATACGCCACTCTATATTAACGATGAGGACTAGATGCGGCGGTTCAAGAAGATGTCGCTGAACCGACGTTGCTATGAATAAAAGGCTATTCGAGGTAAACGAGGTGGTTCATTATGCGAACCAAAGTAGCACTACTCGGCTCAAGCGGTATCGTGGCACAACGCTTCCAACAACGGCTAGCAAACCACCCTTGGTTTGAATTGGCAGCGGTATTTGGATCACCAAATCAAGTAGGAAAACAACTCTCTGAAATCCCTTGGGGGCTTCCTGAATCACGTCCTGAAGTACCGGAACTTGAGGTCTTTTCATGCGAATTATCTCAACTGAAGTTTCAATTGGCAAAATTAAACATTCAATTGGTTTTTTCAGCCTTACCTTCAGACGCTGCTATAGAAATTGAACCCTTTCTAAGAGAGTTGGGGATGCAGGTTTTTTCAAACTCCTCTGCACACCGTATGGAGCGTGATGTTCCGCTTATCGTCGCTGACCTTAATCCAGAACATCTAAGCATATTGAAAGCACCTTTACACGACCAGAAATCAGGCTTTATCGCCTGTTCAACAAATTGTACAGTGATGCCCATTGCCTTACCCCTCAAACCATTGTGGGATGTTTTGGGGTTCAATACTGTTGAAATCTCAACTGAGCAATCGCTATCAGGCGGAGGATATGAACTACTCAAGTCTACCAATGGCTTCGTATCTGAAATTCCTGGTGAAGCAGAAAAAATCTCAGAAGAATGTCTCCGTCTGCTTGGTAGCATTGAATCTGATGGGATTAAACCGGCCGATTTCAACACCGAGGTAGAATGTAAACGAGTAATGCGAGATTTTGGGCATATAGTCAAAGTGAAAATAGATCTGCAAAAAGATACTGAAATAGATGAAATAAAGGAATTGATGTCAAACCACACTTCAAGCCCTCAAATATTGAATTTACCATCGGCACCCAAACGTCCCATCATATTGAGTGAAGCACAAATAGACTTGGAGAGGGCTTGCTGGGCTGGTGCTGAATCAGATGACTGCAACCCAGCAACCGATTTGAAGGCGGGAATGGCAATCACTGTTTATGATTTGAAACTGATTGATTCAACACTGACTTTCTCAGCATTTTCAGAAAATACCATCCGCGGAGCAGCTGGTGGTTGCCTATTGCTTGCTGAACTAGCAATGCATGAGGGGCTGCTCGATTTAGCATAATACTTCTAACTAAGCGCCGGTTCGCCGCTCCGTTAGTAATGACTCAAGTCGAGATTATCAAGGAAGTTAGCCTCTCAAGTCTAGCCGAGTCTGCCCCTACTAGAATGGCTAATTTTTGGCAATCAGGCCACCAAAGAACACAAATTCTCATTCTTATTCAGCGTAGACATCGCCAGCGATTCGAAGGTCACTCCGCCACTGTTGGGCTCAAACATCCTTGTTGGGCAATATTTTACCGTCCTCGAGCAGAGGCTGATGAAATTGAAGAATGTGGCCTAGACCCAAAAAGTGCCTCGTTCATGTTCTTGGATGTAGCGCTTGAAGACTTAGGAAGATGGGTTGGCCCCTTGGTAAAGGATGAGTGGCCCAAGGAAGATGTGATTATCACGCCGTCAGAAAATACTGAAGAATTTACTCCAACCAAATGGACCACCTTCCGTGATCCGTGGCTTGACTCACTCGAAGTATTACCTCTAGCATTTGCCCCGCACGACATAGAAGGAAAAGCCTGGCTAACCAATCCCTCCTCAGGTGGAACCATGCCAGTTGCTCAAACTACTGCTGAAACATCCAAAANCCAAGNNGNCNCCGACTTTGCTGNCAAATTNNCTGACTTGACNCATAGTTTCGGAACTGCTNCTNCCNCNNCACCTGAANCAACCCCNNCNCCNCCTGTTGCCACTNCTGAGCNNGCNGCACCNGCCTTCGTGATGCCTTCAGGACCAATCTCTATCCCAAATCTAGGTGGCGTCCCAGATGTCGAAGAAGAATCTCCTGCTGCTCAACCAGAGATTACTCCAGAGCCAGCACCTGCTGAACCTGCAGCCGCCACCTACCTTTCTCCTCAACCAGTAGAAGTGCCTGTAATTACGAAGAATGCTATGCAGGATGAGACACCAAGTGAACCTGAAGAAACAAATGTTGAGGTGGATACTCCTGATGATAGCGAACCCGATGAGGGCTTGGAAATCAAAGAAGAATTAGTTGATATTATTCAACTTCTCATAGCTGGTGGCCTTGAAGCAGAACAGGTCATGGAAAGTCCCGCCTTCCAAGAGGTTTCAGAAAGAGCCACTGCTGCTGGACTTGATGTTTGGAATATATTCGTAGAGAATGCCAAATAATTACTACCGCTCAATGAGTAATTGTATTGCCATATGTGGCGGCACATTCAATTGGGGCCGTCATACAGAACGGATTGGTCGCCATGGTATACTGCCCCTCCTGTTCGGAACAACAAGATGATGAGACCAGATTTTGCCGCTTTTGTGGNGANCCNTTGCCTGGTGCTGAAATTATGGCAAAACTTCGACAAGAAGCCCTTGCTCTAGCCAGCGTACGGGCNGGACATAACCTATCTGCGGCACAATCCGAGAGTGATAAAACAATCCAATTAGTGGAGAGGAATGCTAGTATTAATACCCACAAAACAGTGAACAACGGTGATCATAAACAATCCACACAGCAAGCAACTAACAATCTAAAGAATTTGATGCAGGACTTCTAATCATCCTCATTATACCAAGAGAATGAAATTGGTTCATCTATATCTGTTGTACGCGTGATTTGATTTCATATGATAGCCTCCGGTGAATCATGGCAGGGGGGCTTCGGCAACTTGCAATCGCCCTCTCAAAACTGNCNCCACACCCGTGTAGTAATGTTGANTTGGAGCAATACAGCCTTGAAGGTGAACTTGCAGCACGATGGCTAATGGATATCATTGAGTTTGGTGATTTAACAGANGGTTGCATGGTTGCCGACCTTGGTTGTGGAAATGGTATCATGGCAATCGGAGCGCTGCTTTTAGGTGCGGGAACAGCGCTTGCAATCGAAGCAGATGAAGAAGCATTGTGTGTAGCAAAATCGAATCTAAAGGATGAAGGTTTCTGGGAGGTGGGTGTTCCTATACATGCAACGATTGGAGTCGATGATTTAGACGCCATACTTGAGGCAGAAAGATATTCTCTTTCAGATGTTGATTTAGTAATTTCTAATCCTCCTTGGGGTCGACAGAAGCAGCACGCTGACCGACCGTTTTTTCAGGCTATAATCAATTGNGGAGCAACCGCTCATCTTCTTCACAGTGCCAATGCGACACATATCGAACCATTCTTCTCCTCTGCCGGNTGGAATGCTGAAAAATATGGCACCGCTGACTTCGCTCTCCCAGCAAATTATGAGCACCACACATCGCAAAGAAACAAAACGCGGGTCGCATTTTGGCGATTGACTCCAAATAATTAGTATCCGGCGGCTTGAAGAACCCCAGTCGGGTCGGCCGCACCAACAAACCATCTCGTAGAGATGCCATTAGGAGTTCTCGTTCACATGTCAAGTACCGTTACAGAGGGAGAATTCGTAACCCCTGGTGAGAAGATTGCCNTGTCCGGTGATGCNGGCTCTGGNGTTACCGANATTGATGGCGGATTAATTGCCACACAAATCGGTGTGTTGTCAATTACTGATGGAGAAATCCATGTCAATCCAGTTACTGATGGACCACGCCTCCCTGAAGTGGGAGATGTTGTGATTGGGCAAGTCGCACGACTACAGAACAAAACTGCTGAAGTAAAGATCCTTCATATTGAGGGGAAACCAAATCGTGACCTCCCGGCAGAACAATTGTTTGGTGATATCTTTGTTGCTGAAGTTGTAGACCGGTTTCTACCAGCACCTGGAGATGCAATGAGGCTACGTGATTTTATTCGAGCAGAAGTTATTCAGATTAAACCAGTAATGCGTCTTTCAACCAAGCACAAGCCGCGCTACGGCGTCCTTCATGCAACCTGTCCGGCCTGTGGAGAGATGGTACAACCAAGTGATGCTGTAGATGACTTCAATGTCGCTTGCACTCGCTGTGACTATACTGGCTATCGTGCTCTTGCAGATGATTTTGGACACGGCTTCTTTGAAGAGGGAAGTGGCTTTGATGCGCTTAACCGAGGGGGAGAGCGCTGGAGTTCAAAAGCAGAGGCTCGTCTATCACACGATGGTTCACGACCTTACCTTTCTGTGCTTGCGGATTACCGCCGCGGTGAGAGTCATGATATCCCCAAGAAATACCTCGGTGGTGGCGGCGGAAGAGATGGCGGCCGTGGTGGGCGACCTCGCCGCGAGATGCACAAAACACAATGCACACTCTGCGGAGATAAATGTGAGGTCCCTTTCCAACCTACACCTGGGAAACCAATTCGCTGTCGCCCATGTATGGAGAAAATCGAAGGCGGAGATGTCGATTCAGACGCATTAGCAAAAGAGCGTGCTGTACTCATTGCTGCTAAAGAGGCTGCAAAGGAACAAATGGGATTCAAACTCTTCATTGGTGGCCTTCCATACGAATCAAACGAAGAAGAACTCACAGCACTGTTTGCAGAGCATGGTGAATTGAAGGAGGTTCACATTGCCACAGATCGAGAAACTGGGAAGAGCAAGGGATTCGCTTTCGTAACCTTCGCTAATTATTCTGTAGGTAAAGATGCACTGCCTAAACTGAAGTCCTTGAAAATAGGTGGTAGAAAAATCACCGTTCAAGAAGCAAAAGAACGAGGTGGTGGCCGTGGTGGAAACCGAGGCGGTGGCCGTGGTGGAAACCGAGGCGGTGGCCGTGGTGGAAACCGAGGCGGTGGCCGTGGTGGTGGCGGCGGCCGTGGTGGCCGCAGAGATAGGCGCTGATTTTGAATCAGNACTAACGCCGAACTGCTGACAACCGATGACCCATCCCGACAGTACTGGGGATTCGCATGGCATGGTTGGTAATTGACGGCTATGAGGATGAACCTGCAGCATTTGGAGTGCCACCATACGTNGGATTTCATATTCGTTACATCTGTGGAGTCCTTGAATTCCACAATATCGAATACGACTATGTCACAATCGATGACTGGCGGCTAAATCGCCGCCCCAATCTNTCAAATTGTGATGGAATTGTACTTCTTGCTGGAGCGGTTGTNCCNGGAAAATANCTCAGAGGAACGCCAATTTCNNTCAGAGAAACTGATGAATTGCTGAAAACCTTACCACGAAGTGCCCCCTTAATCGCTGGCGGTTGGGCAATTCGTGGTTGGCGCCAACGGGGATGGTCTCCACTGAGAGCAAACCTATTTCTCTGTGTACAAGATACTGACGCTACCCTCAACCATTTCCTAAACAGTGGAGAATTCAAACATCAACGTAGAACCTCTGAACAATGGAATCTATTTGCCAACCTTGGAGCATCAAGCAAAGCAGTAACTCAACACCCAGATCTTGTGAGTCTGAGCAATGGTGAACAAACATCTGGACCCTTGACCTACGAAGTGGAGGTTTACCAAGGATGTGTGCGTTACAAACGAGGGTGTAAATTCTGTATTGAACCAAAAAAGGGTGTGCCGATATGGAGAAGCCCTGAACAAGTTGTTGATGAGGTGACTTTGGCTCTTGATTCTGGTGTGCGAAATGTTAGACTCGGAGGGATGACAGATGTTTACACCTACATGGCAGAGGGAGTTGTTGAACTTGAATATCCTATTCCAAATCCAGAACCACTTGCAAAACTCCTACACGGTTTACGTGATGATGAAAGGCTTGAGATTCTGCATACTGACAATGCAAATCCTAGCATCATTGCTGAGCACCTAGAGCCTGCAGGTGAAATTACTCAAACTCTATGTGAAACGCTCAGCGATGGAGGCGTCCTCTCTTTTGGCTTGGAATCTGCTGACCCTACTGTACACGATGCGAATTGGTTGAATTGCGATACTGCACAATTGAAAACTGCAATTCGTCACATCAACGAGTATGGTAGGGGACGCGGTGAGAGGGGCTTGCCCAAATTGTTACCCGGACTCAATTTCATCGCTGGACTGAATGGCGAAACTGCAGCTACATACGAGATGAACCGCCTGCTTTTACAAGAACTCAAGGATGAGGGGCTCTGGCTACGTCGCATCAACATCCGTCAAGTTGAAGGTGAAGGATTCCAAGAGATTTCTGAAGATGATTTCAACTCCTTCAAACATTATGTTCGAAATGAAATAGACGGTCCTTTACTGACCGAGATGTTTCCACTAGGACAACATCTCAAAGAAGTTCGTTGGGAATCTCACGATGATAGAATCCGCCTCCCCACCCACATCGAGGATGAATCACACCGCTCTGAAACTTGCCGCGGTAAAGCGGGAGTGACCTTTGGACGGCAAATCGGAGCTTATCCAATTCTAATTGGAATACCTTACCATGCCCCTCTAGAATCACTGTCTGATGTCATCGTAACTGGCCACGGTAAGCGCTCAATAACAGCAGTTGAAGTGGGAATTGATATCAACGCCGCCTCGCAAAAGCAACTGGAAGCAATNCCAGGTATTGGTNAAAAAAGTGCATGGCGNATCGTATCCGAGAAAGTAAAAAGAGGNCACCGCGACAAGAAGTTTGAGAGTGTGGAAGAGGCTTTCATCTCTTTAGGTATTGAGATGCCAGAAATAGCTCAACAGGTATTGGTGGTCTGAATGCTCAAACTCTCTCAAGCGGCCAAAGAACTCAGTAAATCATGTGATCTTCTCTCCTCTGAATTAGGTGAACCTGTGGCGTACGTCTACAACCCCCTCGATTACGCATGGGAGGTGCATAACAACTATCTGAGTAAATTTGGAAACTTGGGTGCCAAGACCATTCTTCTAGGAATGAACCCTGGGCCTTGGGGGATGGGGCAAACCGGTGTACCCTTTGGTGATATCACCAAAGCAACAGAATATCTAGGCCTCAGTGGTAAGGTTGGTTCGCCTGAAACTCTACATCCAAAACGTCCTGTTATAGGCCTTGAATGTGAGCGTGGTGAGGTGTCTGGTACCCGTTTATGGGGGATTATCGAAGATATGTTTGGTTCTGCTGAGATGGCGCATCAACACTTCTTCGTGGTCAATCACTGCCCNNTACTGATGTTTGATGCAAACGGAACTAATCTGACACCTGACAAACTACGAGGTGACGCTGCAAAAAGATTGCTTTCTCTCTGTGATGAACATCTCAAGTTGGTTGTGGAAATTCTTGGTGCAGAGAGAGTTATTGGTGTAGGCGCCTATGCCGAAAAACAGGCTAAGAAAGCGCTTTCTGGTAGCGATGTGGAAATTAATAGAATACCACACCCTTCTCCGGCGAGCCCACTGGCAAACAGGAACAAAGGGGCCGATTGGAGAGCAGCAGTAAGAAAAATACTAGAAAATTCTTGATTCGTCTGAAATGCCATTTATCCCAATAATTATCTAGAAATTGAGATAGCGGTTTAATTTTGTTACCGAAGCCTCATGAGGGAAATAACTTCTCGCCAAAGTAGTGATTGAATGAGTGGAGATAAGAAACCCATGAACCTTCCAGTAAACGAACCAAGCAGAAATTGGGATGGACCATCAGGCGATGACCCGATTACATTGCATCATCTATTAACAAAATCAGTGGAGCGGCATTCTCATCTCCTTGCCTTCGGGCATATCCACACTCCTGACGCACCAAGAATACACATGTCATACGAAGAGTTCGGTGAACTAGTCGATTGCTGTGCCAAAAGTCTCCGAGATATGGGCCTCAATAATGGGGATAGAGTGGCCATGATTCTAAACAATTCAATCGAATGGGCTGCAATTTCTTATGCAACGAATTCTTTGGGAGCGGCATATACTGCAATGTATACACATCAACACGGATCTGAATGGTCCTATATCATTGGAGATTCAGGGCCTAGCGTACTTATTGCTGCAGATACCGATGTTCTCGATAAGTTATGTGAACATCTTGATGATGATGCTTGGCCTGCATGTGGAATTATTTTGTTAGGTGAAGATGGCCCCAATGCTAAACCACCAGAAGGAGTTTCGGTTCAAAATTGGAGTGATTTTGTTGCTAGCGGACGGAAATCTGAGCCTCTTGGAGAGCCAGCACGTGACCATTCAGCACTTGCTACCCTAATCTATACCAGTGGAACAACTGGAAATCCAAAAGGAGTAATGCTATCGAATTGGAATATTCTTCATAATATTCTAGCAATGCAGGGTCGATTTGACATTTACGAAGGAGACAGGACCGCATCTTTCCTTCCTTGGGCTCATTCTTTTGGACAAATGGGAGATTTGCACTTTATGATTCATTCGGGGATTCATATTAACCTTATTTCAGATGTACTCAAAATCGCTGACGAATGTCAAGAAATCAAGCCACATGCCCTTTTCGCTGTGCCCCGCGTTTGGAACAAATTATATGGAAAAGTGATGGAAGGTCTGAATTCATCCCCAATCAAAAAGAGGTTGGGTGCAATGGCCTTCAAGAAAGCAAAAGCTCGCTGTGCCGCTGCAGGGGTTGACTGTGTTGCAGTAAAGCCCAAGGGATTCTTAGATAAGAAACTCGATAAAATTGTGATGGGCAAAGTTCGAGGACGTTTTGGAGGGAAACTACGATTTTGTGTTTCAGGTGGCGCTGCTCTAGATGCTGAAATTGCCTCTTTTATCCAGTGCGTCGGTTTTGATGTCTTCGAAGGCTACGGCCTAACAGAAACTTCGCCGTTAATATCACTAAATGGCTGGGAGTCAGATAAGCGTTGCATGATTGGATCAGTTGGCAGACCCGTCCCTGGAGTAAGAGTTCACATTGATCAAGATGCATGGGATGACCCTGATAGTTCAGATGGTGAAATTATTGCCTATGGTCCAAATATCATGCAAGGATATTGGCAAAAAGAGGACGCTACTGCTGAGGTCATGACCGCAGACGGTGGATTTAGAACGGGAGATTTAGGTAGACTAGATGACGGATTCCTTAGGATTACTGGACGAGTAAAGGAACAGTTCAAGTTAGAAAATGGAAAGTATGTTGCACCTTCACCTCTTGAAGAATCCCTCAAACTTTCTCCTATTGTCGAGCAATGCTGTGTTGATGGTAGGAATAAAATCAAGACATTTACCATCATCCATCCAAATGAAAGATCTCTACGTTCCAGCCTTTCATCTGCTGGTCTAGATTCAAGTGGCACCCTAGATGAAATATGTGCTTCACCGGAAGTCAGAAGTTGGGTGTTGGAAAATCTCAAGGGAGACGTTATGACAACCCCTAATTGGAAAGGATTCGAAATTTCGGGTTCTATTATTTTGGATCATGAGGAGTGGACTACTGATAATGGATTGATTACCCCTAAACTCTCTGTCAGACGTAATCGCCTACTTGATAGACACCAAGAAGACATAGATGTTCTCAAATGATTAGCACTTGAAGATATCTCGCTACCTAATCAAGTTGGTCGCCATATCTCCAATGTTGGAAGAAGGTTCCAACAAGAATGCAGATGACGATGATGATTGCACTGATTCCAGTTCTTGGATTGAAATTATCCAAACCCTGCATTCCTGCTGATGTGATAGTCACACCCGCGGCAAGTGAAATTGCTCCTAGTGATGAAGAACCAACAAATGTGACGGCTTCTTTCATGTCCTTGGCAAAACGTGCACCGAGAATGAATGAAAGATCAAGAGCAATTGCCGCAGCAATCCAGCCAATGCTGTAGAATTCAACAACAAGCGATAGGAACACCGCCATCACCCCCATTCCTAATGCTCCGCCGATGATAAGATGGAATTGCTCCCCAAGAGAGACTCCCGAAACCCCGACCAACATGCCAACTGCGATGCCTATCCAAATTGCAATATTCGCGTTTACTCCAAGAAATGCATAAACAACTGCTCCTGTAGTCATTGCAAATGGAATAAATAGCGCCCATGCCACGATTAGAGGAATTAGCCTCGGACCTGCGAGGGTCAATGCTACACCTAACAAAATTAGAGCCATTCCAATTATCGGACCGTAAACGGTCAAAATTGCATCGAGTTGCTGTTCCTGACTCAATGGCATGGCTGACGCAGAGGGCTTCCACGCTTCAACTCTAGTGAAATCATCTCTTGAATCATGGCGGCCGTAGGCCGCCAAGAGTAGGTATGATGAGCAGAGACCGATTCGGCTACACTATGGAGAGTGGCGAGGAAGAGGGCGCAAACTCCGATTCAAAGGTGACAACTAGTGCATCTTCAACACCTCGTAGAGTTGTCACTGCGGCCTCATTGTTTGATGGCCACGATGCTGCTATCAATGTAATGCGTAGACTGATTCAAGCCGCCGGGGCCGAGGTCATTCATCTCGGGCATGACCGCTCTGCTCAAGATGTGGTTGACACCGTAATCCAAGAGGATGCACATGCAGTAGCCCTTTCATCCTACCAAGGCGGTCATGTAGAATATTTCACCTACATCCGCCAACTTCTTGACCAAGCAGGCAGAGATTATGTCCGTATCTTCGGAGGGGGAGGAGGTACCATTACACCAGTGGAAATTCGTGAACTGCATGATGTGGGAATCACTCGAATCTACTCACCGGATGATGGACGCACTCTAGGTTTAGTTGGCATGATTGATGATTTAATGGAGCAATGCAAAGACCTCGATTTACTCGAAAGTGGGATGCTTGAAGAATTAGATGGAAATATCACCACTGAAAACCATGGAGCAATTGCAAGATTAATCACCTTAGCAGAGAATGGAGAGAGTTCTGCCTTTGAAGAGATACTCAAAAAATGCCGCACCCATGAACGTGGCCACAAAGTGCCGGTGGTAGGTATCACAGGAACAGGCGGTGCTGGAAAATCCTCATTACTTGACGAATTGATGCTTAGAATCATACGGGATGAGCCTGATTTGAAGGTCGCTTTTCTCTGCACTGACCCTACTCGAAAGCGAACCGGGGGAGCCTTACTTGGTGACCGTATTCGGATGAATGCCCTTTCAAATCGTAATTTCTACATGCGAAGTTTGGCTAGTAGAGGATCTGGAAAAGAAGTAAGCGATTGGCTTGGCGAAGCAATTGCTGTCTGTAAAGCAGTCGGCTTTGATTTGATATTTGCAGAAACTAGCGGCATCGGCCAAGCAGACGATGCTATCAGCTCACTAGTCGACCACACTTTCTACGTGATGACAGCAGAATATGGTGCTCACACCCAACTAGAAAAAATCGAAATGCTCGATGTTGCAGATATTGTGGTCATTAACAAATTTGAGAAGCGAGGAGCAATTGATGCCCTAAGAGCAGTAAGAAAGCAAGTTCGGCGTAACCGAAATCTGTTTGGAGTTGCAGATGAGGAACTCCCTGTCTGTGGTACTATTGCTAGCCAATTTGCAGACACTGGGGTAGATGATTTGTGGTATCGCCTCGCAACCATGCTAACATTGGCAGACGGAACTAAACCAAACGCCATTCAACCTACACTTCCCCCTTCTGGTATGCCAGAACCGCGACATATCATTCCACCAGAACGAGTCAATTACCTTGCAGAGGTAGCAGCATCTGTGAGAGAGTACCACGAACGGACCTATGGCGAAGTACAGAAAGCACGCCTCACCCAACAACTAGCAGAATCAGCCAATCATCTCGAAGCTATAGGGAAGGATGAACAGGCAGCAGAGTTACGAAATGAAGCGAAAGATGTCCTTGAAGATTTACACCCAAGTGCTCGCCAACTTCTAGAAGAATGGTCAGAAAAAGTTGAGACATACGACAGTGGTGAATACTCCTACAATGTACGAGGCAATACCTTCTCTGTTCCAACCAAAGATGAATCGCTTTCGGGCTCAAAAATCCCACGTGTAGCACTTCCCCGTACTGTTGACAAGGGAACCTTGTTGAACTGGTTGCGCAAAGAAAATCTGCCTGGGAACTTCCCTTTCACTGGTGGCGTCTTTCCCTTCAAGAGAACTGATGAGGACCCAACAAGAATGTTTGCCGGTGAAGGCCCCGCAAGCAGAACTAATGCGCGTTTCCACCTGCTAAGTGAATCGTCACCCTACGCTCGTCTTTCAACCGCTTTTGACTCTGTGACCTTGTACGGCCGCAACCCTGATGAGCGCCCAGATGTCTATGGAAAAGTTGGAGAATCAGGAGTCTCAATTTTTACTATTGATGAAATCAGTCAACTATTCAATGGATTCGATTTATGTGAAAATAATACCAGTGTCTCTATGACCATCAATGGGCCGGCACCAATTGTTCTAGCAATGTTCTTCAATACTGCAATACAGCAACAGAAAGTGAAGTTCGAGAAGGAAAATAGCAGAAAAGCGAACGCAGATGAACTATCTGAAATTCGTTCTCGCACACTCTCAACGGTGCGTGGAACTGTTCAAGCTGATATTCTCAAAGAAGACCAAGCACAGAACACCTGTATTTTCTCAACCGATTTCAGTCTCAAACTAATGGGTGATGTTCAACAGTTCTACATCGATAACGATGTTCGCAACCATTACTCTGTCAGTATCTCTGGATACCACATTGCTGAAGCAGGGGCAAACCCGATTTCACAACTCGCATTCACCCTAGCAAATGGCTTGACCTATGTCGAGTATTACCGCTCACGTGGGATGGACATCAATGACTTCGCCCCCAACCTCTCCTTCTTCTTCTCCAATGGAATGGACCCCGAATACACGGTTATTTCACGGGTCGCAAGAAGAATATGGGCTATAGCCATGAGAGATCTATACAATGGCAATGAGAGGGCGCAGAAATGCAAGATGCATATCCAAACCTCTGGTCGCTCCCTACACGCTCAAGAGATGTCCTTCAATGATATTCGAACCACATTACAGGCGTTGCTTGCCATCCAAGACAATGCAAACTCATTGCATACCAACGCATACGATGAAGCCATCACCACGCCCACTCAAGATTCTGTACGCAGGGCGTTGGCAATTCAGATGATAAATAACAAGGAATTTGGTTGGAACAAATGTGAGAATCCCATGCAAGGCTCTTTCCTTATTGAAGAGATGACCGACATGGTCGAGGAGGCAGTACTACGTGAATTTGAGAGGATCAGTGAGCGAGGTGGTGTTCTTGGTAGCATGGAGATGATGTATCAACGCTCCAAGATTCAAGATGAATCGATGCATTATGAGGAATTGAAGCATTCTGGTGAATTACCAATTGTTGGCGTCAATATGTTTGAAAATCCTGATGCTGAAGCATTTGATGAATCTGCAGCAGACTCCTTTGACATGGAGTTGAGCAGAGCCACACCTGAAGAGAAGCAAGGTTGTCTAGAGCGACTAGAAGAATTTCATGCCAAGCATGCTGATGCTGCACCAGCAGCCCTAACTAGCCTTCAGCAAGTTGCGAGAAGTGGTGGAAATGTCTTTGCAGAACTCATGGAGACTGTGAAGGTAGCTTCCTTAGGTCAAATTACCGAGGCACTCTTTGAGGTCGGTGGACAGTACCGTCGCAATATGTGAAAACAAATCAAGGATATTTTGCAGTACTGCAAACCATCACATATTCACAGTTCGCCACGATTCCAGATGATAGAAATAGCGATTAATCGCTAGAATCCAAATAGCATTATTCCTATTGCAAATGTAAGAATTATGGAAACGAAGAACGCCGGAATAATGCCAATCAACATTCCTGTTCCTTGGTTTGTTAACCCCGCTTGGAAAGCACGTACCACTTGAACAATCCAAATCACAAAGAGAGCAAAGGCAATCAAAGGTGCGAAACACTGCAATATTGATCCAATCTCAAATCCTGTTTGCACCCAATATTCAGCCTCAAGTTCTTCATCTCCAAGTGGCTCATCAAGATAGATTTCACCAAATCCAGAATCATGGTCTATTGAACCAATATTGACTTGAGCCCCTTTGTAGTATGTCATGTTAGGGCAATTTGGAGGATAACCCCATTGTTCATATTGGGGGTAACTCCAGTAAGTTCCTTCCCTATATTCTATACGAATCTCTTGAGCACAATCGTAATTATTCTGATTCCAATAATTTGTATACACTGGGAAAATCAAAGGGGTCAAGTTTTCATCAAAAGTTTGTGTGCCAAGATTTTGATGATCTTGTTCTGGAAGAGATAAACTAATTGAATTATTTTTACCACCTAATTCGCCACTATAAACCGTGAACTCTCCTTTGAACAGAATGTTGGTGTATGTCAAATAACAGTCAGTTTGATTTGAAGGGGAGTCAGTTGGCATGTACAGTAATGGACCCAATTTATCCGTAACCAGCAATGCATCGCCACGTGGGCACGGTTCAGCCCAATTAGAGGAATTAACAGTAAAAATCAATGGAGTTAAGTTTTCATCAAAAGCTTGTTCAAACTCAGAGAATCCGCCTGTGTGCAAATCCAACAGAACAGAATCATTTGGTGATTCATAATCAAGTGCAAATACAGTAAAATTGGCCTCACCTGTAGATTCATTGACTATCTCAAATGTTGCTCTAAGTATCTCCTCCCCCTCATCTACAGCAAATTGAGCAATAGTGCTCTCCTTGTATTGCATCAAGGCGCCATCACCATCGCAATTATCGTAGGCATTGAAGGATTCCGACCACCTTGAGCCATCCCTGATAGAGAGACTACACTCATCGATTGGAGTGTGACTAAGTTGAAAAGTTCCATTCAATCCACCTTCATCCCAGTCAATATTCAAGGTTTCTTCATTCCAATCATCTTCCCATGAACTCTCTGCATAACCTACCATTAACATTGGCACTAGCATCATTACTATTCCAAACAAACATGTGCTTCCAATACCCTTCAAAATTGAACCTTTACCAGCAATATGTACTTGTGGAGTCCAAACACTTGAGTCAATTTCTCCAACAGAACCAGTTAGAGTTGCTCCTGCAGCAGGAGTCGCCTGGGTAGGCATTTGCCCCTGCATCTGAGTATTCAAAGAGAGGCCTTCAGCGCCACTCAATACAATCGGTTGGGGGGCGCTAGGTGTGCTTGAGGATGTTGATTCACCTTGACTTTCATCTCCCCACGGAGCGTTTGCCTCACGCCCTGGTTGCGCCATGGAACTCTGCGGACGCTTTCAGGTTAAGACAGTTAAGATAACGGGTTTGACTATTAATATCTGAAATCCGAACACGCCCAATAATTGGGTGTAAATCAAAAGTGTGGGCACAAGGCGGAACAAGCGTTCCGCCTTGTGCCGTTCGCATTACTTGCTGTTAAGCTAAGTTAGGCTGAAGATCACTCTTCTTCGCCGAGTACTTTTGAGCCAAACTCAGTGGCTAGCCATGCGCCGAGACCGCCGCAAATTAAAGTACCAAAGACTGCAAAGAAATTGCTTCCATCCCATGCACCTTCGACTACCATGCCGCCAATACTGCTTGCGCTTGCTAGGCTGATTCCAGCGAGTATGAGGACTGCTGCAAAAGCACCAGATTCCCAACCACCGCCGAGGCGATCCCATACAACCATCAGTAGGAATCCACCAATTAGTGCCATTGCAGCACCAGTTGAGGTCAATTCAACTCCATCTGAGTTAAAGACCTCTGCGCCTTGCCACGCCATTATGGCTCCTGCAATCAAGGCACCAAGTATCTGCATGCAGAAATTCAGTGCGCCATTCTGCCATTCTGTTCGGCCAGAAGCCATGTTTCCAATCGTCAAGATTGGCAATATTTCGCTTCCTCGGAACACCATCCACATTATTGCTAGAGTAACACCTGCTGCGCCAGCTGCAACTGCACCTTGGTGAGGTGCATCTGCATTATCACCTGCAGCCAGTGCTGTTCCCCATACAACCAATGTAACCGTCAACGAGCCGACACATTCAGCCATCATTTTTCTATTATCCATTTCCATTTTTCCACTCTCTCTTACTATGTTGCACTACTGCAACACTATCCTGCATTACTTCGCACTTATAATGCATTACCCCGAAAAACCTGAAATTAAACAAATTTGTTGAATTTATCACTGAGCCGGTTACTCAAATGAAAGCAAGTGTGCGAAAACACACTAAAAGTAATCATCCGCGTTCTTCGCAGAAAAAGGCAGGAAGGCCGGGGGTCTCCCCCCGACCTACCGCGTTCGACGGCTTGTAGCCGACTCTGTATTCCTTATTCCTTGATAAAACCGTCAATCTTGACACTAATTAAAGCCCCAAGACCTACGAAGGCCCCATCAGTAATCCAGTTCACAAGGACGTTTGCAATTTCTGTACCGCCATCTGCAATTGATGCACCCATGTAGTGTGCGCCAGTTAGCGTCATTGCGCCACCGAGACCCAACAATGCAATTGCACTTACCCATGCGGTATTGCATCGGGTGTGGATTTGCCACCAAATAGCACCAGCAGCAATCATTCCGAACACGGTCCAGAAGTCATCTCCTATGCCTGCAATGTTCATACTATCTGCAAACACTGTATCAGGCAAGTTCGCCAATGATCCAGCTTCAGTAGATAGAATAATGGCTAGCACAGCACCTACCACTTGCGCTACCAAGCGCATGCCATTTGCAGCCCAATTTCCTTCACCGTCCGACAAATCACCTGTCAACATGTGGCACCAAGTTACCACTGGGAGGATATGTGCGCCCTCGAACGCCATCCAAGCCACTGCAACAACTAGTGCAGTTACTAGTGTCAGTCCACCCCATGTAATTAACGCGCCTCCACCGACGCTCATGGTTGTTGCCAACACTATCCAGGATAGCATAAATGCGCCCCCTATTT
>NYYK01000022.1 GCA_002685895.1 Methanobacteriota archaeon | reverse complement strand
ACAAATGATGCAAATCTCTCAAAGACAGTTCAACATCTCATCGATATCGAAGTAGATCCCGCATCAGCAAGTAGTTCATCTTCGGCATTTAGTAGCATAGTTCCTTTCCTGATTATATTGTTGTTAGCAGNACTTGGTGGNGGNGGNTGGNTNGCTTGGAANTGGCGCAAAAAGAATCTNGCCAATGAAGCNCTNGCNTTACAGCAAGCANCCGTAGNAGAAGANTCTGANCAGCCAGAACCNGAGCGNGAGGACCAATTATCGATGTATGCTCCTGCTGGCTCACAAAGTTATCGTGGCGATAGCATAGCATCTCTTGCAGGTGCAGATTATACCCAAGGAACGGTATCGATGGATGCACTTTCCGCCTTTACTGATGATGACGATGAACCCCCACTATCTGAAGAGAAGGATGAAGTTCTTGATGATCTTGATTTCCTCAAAAAGCGAGAACAGAAACCTGAACCTGTTGCTGAACAAAAGCCGGTTGTTGCACAAGAATCGGCAGTAAATGAGCAGGGTAAGGTTGCGAAGCGCTCTGCTGGCATTTCTTTACCTGATGAAGCAGGAGTTACCCAGTCTGCCCCTAGCCCGACTGTTACACAAACTTCAACGGTTGCAGAACCTGAGCCCGAGCCCACACCAGATTCCGGTGAGGAAGAGGTGACCACTGTGAAGGCATCTTGCCCTGCCTGTGAGCAAATGTTTGCTGTTGATATGCCACATAGTATCGATGAGGCACTTGTTGCTTGCCCGAAGTGTGAGCAGAAAATTCGCCTCCAACGTTGAGGCGAAATCGTCCTCTACGAGGACGAGATAGACTGGGTGTTGAACTATTGGCTTGAAAACAGTTAATTTTGAATCATCTAACCAAATCGTTCAAGCGATATGAGCGGGTAAATAGCACCATGGAGGAGGGTAGCGTCAGATTGTTGGTCGCGGGACCTCGCTCTAGGGACTCAAAAATAGGCATTTTTGTCACTTTAACCATATTGCTCCCTCTTTTGGCACCAATTAGTGTAGCATCTGCAGAATTGCAGGTAAATGTTGAGGATTTTGGAATCCTTTCCCAACTTGATGAAGCGCTTGACAATAGAGTCAATATGATAGGTGATTCAACAGTTTCTTCCTCAGCAAATTCAGCACTTGAACAANTAAGATTGGAGGAGAGAGTTACCGATAGTGGAGACCCACTAGGGCGGGTCAATGAAAATTTGAACAATTTACAAATCGTAAACACTACTCCCCCAGAGGCAGTACACCCCACACCATACACGATGGTGCTTAACCCCGAACAGCACCCACCTGAATGGGCAAACAACATTTGGGGAACGTTGTTGACTGCAGATAATTTTGTTATCTGGACTCATTTTAAGACCGATACTGGAGAAGAGTACGACCATTATGAGGAAGTTGACTTTGCTGAAAGTGCTCTGATATCTGGTGGTTTGATTGGACTATTAACTGGCACTAATCCACTTCTACACCAAATTTCAATTGATGATGATAATACTGAAGAGATTGAAGTTGGATTTACAGTAGATCCTTCCGAAAGTAATGGCTGGGGCACTGAAGGAAACCCCCCCACCACACTATGGGTGGAGCCAACAATCGAATTTACCGTTAAGGCACTTGATGAACAAGCGACAGTTTGGGATCATATCGAGTATCTTGAAGTATCTTTGATGAAGCAGTTTGCATATTCTATCAATCCGCTAGGCGAAGGTGAGAGCTATGTTTGGGTAATCGATAGTAGATTTACAATGATGCCAGAAGATTTCAGCCTTGAAGTAGGGCTTGAGAGATTTTGGTTTGATATATCGAGTGCTACAACTTCATTCATTCTTGCATTGACTGGATTTATTACTGGACCGATTGACGAAACGGGAGTCAGCATTGCTTCTGTTGCATCTCCATATGCAATTCATGTTGACAATGCAGGGCAAACAAATTGTCCCAATGATTACATTGCAGCGACGATGCATAATGCTCCGTCGAATGAGCATCGTTGTACCGTAGGTGTTGGATTTGGTTATGTTCATTTTGATGCCCCAGCTAACGCTGGCGAAAAACAGGCCGTTGAACTCGCCTACATTGACTTAGGTATCCATCCTGTTGTAGAATCTGTAATATTGCCATCTGTAATTGATTTGGTGTTGCGTAGCGACGATGTTTTGACAACCTCTTTTGGTGTAACTGGTGAGGGTGGACTTGACACGGTTGAATATTTTGCTGACGAGCGCACAGANCTCCACCTTCACTTTCACGAGAATCGCTCCAATCAGGTGAGTGCGCCCGGTGAACCGTATGGTAACATCACTGATTCTCTTGGTTGGTTGAGAGGAATGCCATCAGGAGAACTTCCCCAAAACCATATTCAACGCATCTTCCGAATGTTGGGTAGTGAGTCAGCACCAGAACTCCCAGGACAGATGCCGGAGAGACTTTCAATGATTCTTGCCATTAAGAATTTCAGTAAGGACACAACTCCCAATAATGCAGATTCAACTCTTCCCGTTGATCCAACGAACCCACCAAATACATTGATAATTATATTCGCCACAGAATCGGTTTCAGAAATTGAGTATACTTCATGGTTCCAACGGTCGGGTGCAATTGATGACCACAGACGATTACACATCTCAGCGCAGGATTTGCCAACGGGTATGGTATTGCAAGGAAGTTTCCAGTTAGGGAGTAGTGCACCTGCTGATGCGGCAGTTAATTCCCAGTCAGATCCAATTTCATCTCTGCTTGATGCAACCATTCTTAATTTGGTTGATGTCTTTATTGACGTAGGTAATATCGTCAACAGCATTCCTGAAGCAATAGTCAACATTGTTGGAGGAGATGGCGGCGGTACTGGTACAGGAGGAGAAATCATCCTTGATTTCTACACTTCAATTGCTGCTGACCGCCAATTGATGGCTCTTGGTATGGCTCACATTGAACTCGGTTCAAGCAGCCATCCAACTACAACGGGCCCCCATATAATAATGGCAAAAGACAAGGGTCTTGATTTTGTAAATGGTAGAGAAGGNATGGTGGAACCGCTAGTTCCAGTTGCAGTTAGTATAGAGCATAGCGGCTTGAAATCCATNCAAATCATTGATGATTCCGCTGCGGACCAGCAATTGATATCTCTGCGAACTCTAGGAGCAGACCCTTTACGTTTCATCTATTTGGAACATGATTCTGGTTCACTAACTACAGATACTTTCCAAACAGTTGGTATCTCGAATCAGCCAGCATCACTTGATTTGATTATGTCTCAGGATAATATCACTTGGAATAGTGACTCAGGACTTAGTGAAATACTCTATGCTGGCGCCTCAGGACCTCAACAACAGGTTATNTTGATTGAGCAGTTCCCTCAGAACTTTTCCATGGAAACCGGTTCTTCAGTTAGTTGGGAAGGTGAAACTGCAATTGGTAGTATCACAATTCAGATGGGTAATGCTACTGATATGAAAACCATGGATGGAGATCATTTCATGTTTTGGCAAAATGTGGATGATAATGAAGCATCACTATCAGCGAGAATCAGTGGGATACAAGCCGTTCAATACTCCGAACCAGCGATTGAAGGTGCATCTGGTAAAGATGGGATGCCCGCGGTAAAATTGCTGTCAGAAGGTGGAGAAAATCTTGGTCTACTCTTGAGGGATGAGACTGATTGGGATGATCCCACAAAGGGAATCAATGGTGAAATATTGATTAGCCCATTGCCAAGTAATCTTGAGATTTCGATTCCACCTTCGAACGGAGAGAATCAGTTGTCAATGCCAAACCTTTCCACCGAAAGTGGTCTTGCAGGAGTGGGATTCTTCCTTGCAGGATTTTCCGATGTTGGTAGGGGCGTGAACGATCTTCTGAGCGGCTTTGCCACCAGTCTCACTGGTGATGGTTCAGGAACTGAATCATTCTCCGCGGGAGTTGAATTGAATACCTCTGCACCATTTACTTTGATTGCAGATTTGCGTCAAGGAAACATGACGTTAGATGAACCCGAATGGGTGCATGGAGTTGCCATGCGTGCAGGTGAACATGAGAATAGTACCGCCTTCCACCTACGTACTTGGTTGCCTGATTTACCCCCACAAACGAATTTCTTTGTTGAATACACCAATATGACTGTGCGGGACAAATACCATGTGGAAATCGACCTTGAGGGTTGGGTGCCCACTCGTGAAGAATTCATTTTCGACATCAAAGGCTTCGAAGGACAAGATTTCGCTCTCACAATGGTGGGGCTTGAGATTGATGAGTATACATCGCTACAGGTAGAGATAGATCTAGAACGAATTAACGATTTGCTGATTCCCGAGATTATGCTGACCTCTCGCTATAATATGTCACACCGATTGGATTATGTGCACGCAATGTTGCTCGACAGAGAAGGTGCGACTCGTTCTGAAGTGCTTCTTAATGATATTCCGAAAAAGGTTGATTTGAATGCTGCTTTGGGTCAACGAGTTCATCTTTCGATGTCGGTGCCTGAAGATGAACAGATTGGTGGAATGAGTGTCAATTCTATGATGATGCAACAGCAAATCTTCTCTGATGGTGAATGGTGGCCACTGACGGTCTTAATCCGAGAAATTCCCGGTACAATGACTCTCGATGTTGAACCTTCCTTAAATTACGATATTACCCAAGATACTAGCTTCCAAGGTATGCCTACGCTCAATTATGCATCTTCAGGACGGGGGATGGATTTGTTTATCTCAGCAGCAGGTCGAGCAATCAATACTAGAGGCGATATGCTACTCCTCGCTGAAGATATGGCGAGTCATACTGCAATTGCTCCAACAGCCAATTTTGGCATCTCTGTTTCTTCATCCGAAGGGGGGCTTGGCAGATTGTATGTGAAACAAACCGACCTACCATCATCACCTAATCTCTATATGCTACAAGTGGAAGCAATTGGTGAGAATTTACAGAGCGCAACAATCGATGTTCATTGGATTGGTGATGTTTATCCAATCGTTGAAGTTAGTGATGTTAGAGGTGGAAGAATAGCCGCCATCGGCAGAGTTCAATTAGAATTGGGCGGTGAAACATTCGATGCGCGAGCTGTCTTGATTGATGCCCAGACTACGAGCATCATTCCATCAGCATCTACACTTGGTATCAATGGTCTAACGAGTGATTTGACAATGCTAAATGCAGTTCCCGGATTTGATAGTTCTTCCACTCATTGGCTCTTCCCAGAGCCAATTTCAACAATAGCGTGCACGTTGTTGTTCACATTATTCTGAGGTGATTAGATGGCAAAAAAAGAACCCGAAGGTGCCTTCAATCTAGTCGGTGATCCTGACGACCCAGAACTCGAGGAAGAGATACTTCCAGATGACGATGAACTGGTTGATGTTGGCGGCCAACAATTTTCTAAAGATGAGGTCGAACTTGCGCATGAAGCGTTAGAGAAAGTTAGGCTTGTTGGAGAAAAAGTTAGCCAAGTAGTTACACCATTCAATGTAGTAATAGCATCGATTTTCATGGCCTTCTTAATATTCACAACTTTTGCAGTAGTTTTCTGGGTGATTCCACGTGATGCAGTGAGTGTTGATACGGTTTACATGCAGAGTGGGCCAGGGCATGTGGTGCTAGTAGAATTGCACAATTATGGTACTAAGCCGATTACCGAAGTGACAGTTACGGTTTCTTTCACAAATGTTGATGGAGAGATTCTGAATAATACCAATTTTCATCGTTCTGAAATTCCTGCTCACACCTCTATTGCAGGCGATGATCTCGAGTTAGTTATTGGTGGGGCGACTGTTTGGGCGCAGTATAACATCACAATTGAGTTAGAATATTCATATTATGATGGTGAAGATTTGACAGAATCCTGGACTCATAATGTTGGTGATTGGACTAGTGAATATTTTACTGACAAAGCAGAACGCCATTGGTTTTGAGTACCATACTTGTCTAAAGTTTGGTTGAATCAACCATCATTCTTAGAGCCCTAAGAGATATAGCGGTTCTGTTGTCCCCTCAATAGAGGGGACATTATGTCAAACCGCTCGTATGCTATTCTGATGTTGCTCTTGATGTTGCTCTTGCCACTTGCTTCAGTTGTCCCAAGCCAGCAAACTGAAGAGGTAAATGATTGGGGAGAAATTCCCACGATTGAGTATACCAAAATAGAGGTGGACCCCAATAGCGTGAGGGGGTTGGAAAATTCAATACTCTCTGAAGGAGATGAACAGATTCGCTTAATGGAGGCAGAAACAAGACTCGGGGTGTTTGATGAGTACGGTTTGCGATTGTCCTACCCATTGCCTCCAGATCTTGCTGTGGCTAGATTTGATATCGTAATGGTAATTGTTGATGGAGAAGTTGGTCTCTGGTCTGCACAAGAGGAAATTTCCTCACTCAGAGGCGCAATTATTCGAGCACATATCCCTCCATCCGGCTTCTTTGTTCAGGGCGACCCCTCCTCATTACATGCTCTCAAATCATTGCCATCAGTTGTAGCAGTTCATCCAGTACCTTTGGCGATGTTTGTTGCTGATGAGATACTAGCAACATCCACTGAATCAGAGATATTACTCAGGATTGAAGGGTGGCGTTCCAGTCATGATGGATTGCCTGTTGATGATGTTGTAATCGACGATTGGAAATGGAGTGTCAGTGATATTGTTGAATCAACAATGGATGTTGGTGACATTCTCGATGCCGGTCGTTTTGAGGGCGTAGTCGCAACAAGTGACATCGCATTCATCGCAGCAAATCCGGCAGTATCTTGGCTTCGTTTGCCACCTGGATTTGAACTTCATAATGATAATTCAAGAGGCCATATGCAAATTTCATCAGTAGTTTCAGCATTTGCAACGCCACTCAACGGAAGTGGGCAGATAATTGCAGTAGCCGATTCAGGTCTTGACCAAGATCATGGTGATATGAATAATAGAATCAATGGGGTAGTCTCTGTTGTCAGCGGAGATTCATCTACAGAAGACACACACTCGGGTCACGGAACTCATGTGGCTTGCACAGTTCTTGGGGATGGCTCGAAGGGTGGTTTCGCAGGTGTGGCTCCAGAATCCAACCTTTACTTCCAAGCAATGGAGAGAGATAGTGATGGCCAGTTTTATTCCCCTAGCATGAATTATATTCTAAATGCAGCCTATGACAATGGTGCTAGAATTCATTCTAATTCATGGGGCGCACATACTAATTTCGGCCAATATACTACAGATAGTGTCGATGTCGATGATCGCGTCAATTATTACGACCAATATTGGTCATACGATGGATTAGCAGTCTTATTTTCAGCTGGTAACGATGGAGATGGCTCAGGAACAATCTCACCACCAGCGACCGCTAAGAATCAGATAGCAGTCGGTAACCATCACAACCGAGGTGGTAGCGCACCTGATACTTTGGCAACCAGTAGCAGTCGTGGGCCTACAGATGATGGGCGCCTCAAGCCCGATGTAAGCGCTCCAGGCTCTTGGGTTCGTTCTTGCCGGTCACAAGATGCTTCTGATATTTCGACAGCTACATGGAGTAGTCAATGGTACTTGGAATATTCTGGTACTTCGATGGCAGCCCCTAACGCTGCTGGTGCTTCGGCGCTTATTCGGGAATACCTAATGGAAATAGCACAACGACCTGAACCACAGGGCGCACTGGTGAAATCTCTCCTTATCCTTGGTGCTGAGGATATGGATAGTCGAGATATACCTAACAACGATGAGGGGTGGGGTAGAATCAATCTTGCCCGCTCGCTTAACACAATTGGCGATACAGGTGTCTGGGTAGATGATCGAAACTACCTACGCAGTGGCAACACCCGTGATTACTCATTCAATCTAACACATGGTTGGCAACAACTCAAAGTTGTCTTGTCATGGTCTGATTATCGTGGTAGTACTTGGGCATCTACACAATTACAGAATGATTTGGATTTGGTCGTGACAGCACCTGATGGCACGACTACATACTTGGGGAATGTATTTCAGAATGGGCGTTCTATTTCGGGAGGTTCCGCAGATGATACAAACAATGTAGAGGTTGTATTGATTGACCAGGCCCAAAAGGGTGTTTGGACTGTTAGCGTCTCTGATGTACGCCATGGTGGTCAGAAATCGGAGCAAACTTATGCATTGGCTATCCGTGGTGCGGGAGTAGATGACTTATCGCCAGATGCCGCTTTTGTCCCCCAGTCATTTTTACTTTCAGACCCAATTCCTCAAGTCAATGAAGAGGTCACATTCAGTGTGCAAATTACAAACATGGGAAGCAGAGTCATGGATGACCTGCAAGTGCGAGCTACTGCTGGGGGGCAATCACTCACCACCCACACAATTGCTCTTGGGCCAGGGGAGGTTAGGGGAGTAAATTGGCAGTGGACTCCTACTGTGAATGGTGACAACGACATCATCATGCGAGTTGACCCTACAGACGCGTTTGAGGAATTGGATGAATCCAACAATATCTATCTTGAGACTATAGGTGTTACCGAACCGGGTGTTCGAGTAACTACTGAGAGCGTGATAAATCAAGTCAGTGATTCTACAACGTCGACAGCGCAATGGAATTTGACAATTAGGAATACTGCGCTGATACCTACGAATGCCACAATTTTGGTTGAAAAACCGATTAGAACGAGTGATGGGCAGTCGTTTGATTGGTTTCAATCTTTTTCACAAACGACATTTTTACTAAATGGCTCAGGAAATGAAGCAGTTGGTTTGACTATGGTCCATCCTGCCCCTCCTGAACCGGGAATTTATCAATTCACTATCACAGGAAGGGATGTAGACAATGGAATTGATTACCCGATAACACTAACATTGGATGTCCCGGTTCTTTCTGGATTCCGATTCGCTAATTTCAATCAGCAGGTGGTCTCCCCTGTTGAAGATACTTCATTCAATGTGACGATGTATAATGAGGGCAATGGGCCACAAGGCTGGGATTTGGATCTCTTGGCACCATCAGGTTGGCACTTAGGATTCGACTCTCTTGGTTCAATGGTTGGCACCCCATCAGCTTCATCAGGATACATACCAATGTCTGGAACGAAAATCGTCGGCGTGACGCTTGTTCCTCCAACTGGACAGATGGTTTCAGCAGGAACTGCACTCACTGGTTCATTGGTAGCCACTTCGCAACTAGATAACAATTTGATTTGGCAATTAGATCTAAATTTTGTAGTTTCAGGGTATCAAAACGCTACTCTTGATAATGAATCGACATTTGGAACTTTGCGTCCCGACAGTCAGTTAAATCTGCGCTTCACGGTAAAAAATGAGGGGAACATCGCATTATCATTGACGGCATCAGCAGAACTACCTGGTGGCTGGGATATTTCAAATCAATTACCAACTATGACTCTTCAGCCAACTGAAACAAAATCAATTGTCGTTGCCCTTCAAGGAAATGGATTGGCTGCAAGTGGCCCTATTGAATTGATAATGATTGATAGTTCGGGTTATCGGGTAACATGGAATGGGTATCTCGATGTACAGTCAGTACCCCAACCAAGTATCAGTTTTGATGAGATAGTTTTCAGTGATGGAACTCGTTCATCAAGTGTTCTTGGACTTGGCAACCACCCAGTGGGGATGCCCGGATTCAGGCTCATTTGGCTCATTACAAACAGCGGCTCTCAGAAATGGACTCCTACGACCAATTTATTGATGCCCTCAAGTGCTTGGACAGGGTTATGCGATCCCGTGGGTGAAATTGCTCCCGGTTCAGGTGAACGGATAGAGTGTTTAGTGGTGATGCCAGCTACAACTGAAGCGGGCAGTGAGCCTGCTGTCACAATGCAAATCATTGTTGATGATGTGCAGATTGCAGATACTGTGACACTCAAGACGGCTGCAACTAAGCAGGTTCTATGGAGTTCTTTGGTTGAGCCAGAATCGTTTGTTGATGGCATAAAGGCGACTTATTCAGTTGATATTACAAATGATGGTAATTCAATATTATCTCATCGAATTACTGCAGTTGGGCCCGATGGATGGGTGGTTAAAATCACTAACGCGGATATGGTTGAATTGCAGCCCGGCGAGGCTAGAACGTTGAATATTGATGTAACTCCAGATGATACGGCCCCAAGTACAATCATTCTTAGTTTGGAATCTGCGGATGATGTCAGTGGCTCATCATATAGTTTCGATTTGAATGCTTCAGTTAATCCAGCAAAAGAGGTTGCATCTGGCAATTCTGCTTGGGTATGGGGGATTGCTATCATAATGATATTAGCACTTATTGTAGGGGTAGTTGTTGTTATTGCTTCAACAAAGAAAGAGGCGTCACCATTAGTTGGAATCCCTCAATCTCCTGTAACAATTGTTCCCCCTGTAACTCCGGTAGTTCCTGTTGCGGAAACGGTTACTCCACCACCTCAGAATAATCAGGTGTTACCTCAGCCCCCACCGCAGGAAAGCGCACCTGTATCACCCGCCACAGGTGCCTACCCCCTTCCCCCTCCACCTCAAGCGCAACCAGCACAGGCTCCAGATGCCAAAGAATTCCAGATGCCGGAGCCAGAACCAGACACTTCGATTTCCACAGAAGCAGTCCACGAAGAGTTAGATGAGAATCCCGCTGTAGTCGAGAGCATTACACCGCCCGTGGATTCAGAAGAAACTTCGGTGCCGACAGAGCCCGAGAAAGATGATGCCGATGAACAAGATCCGAACCACAAGTGCTGGGTATGCCTTGTTGGGCTACCTCCAAAGGGGTGGCAGGCTTGNCCANANTGNGGNTCNAGATACCANCTTTCAGACTCGCAGTGCGGNGTTTCNGCNCTAAAGATGTGNAGGACTTGTAANAANCCGGNAGAAAATTTCGTGAAGGTGGAATGAAGCNNTGTCATCNGAAGCAGNAAGAATTCAATCAAGCCGCATCTTCATCAAGGGGGGGTGGTCTTCGACCACTATGCGCAACCGGCCGTTCGGTGCTCGCGTAGGTGTTATTATTCTCTCAACAATGCTTGTTTTAACTCTGGTTCCAACAGCTCAAGCAGAAATTGGAATCAGTTTATCTTCAAGCCCAACCACTCAAGAAATCAATCCAGGTGAAAATGGAACTTATGATATCACTGTCATGAACACTGGCGATGAGGATATGACCGTCCAACTTTCCACATCTCAAGGTCAAGATTGCACAGGTTGGACTTCAACAATTGAGCAGGTAACTGGTCAAATCTCGGGTGGTTCTTCTGAAGTGGTTGCTCTTACGGTAACCGTTCCACAAAATGCTGAATCTGGAGAAAGTTGTGAAACAACTGTGACTGGGACGGGTACTGCGCCCCTCAATGCACCTGAGACGGGGGATGTTGTAGTCACTACTACAGTTGGTGAAGGTTCAGGTGGCACGATAACTGGAGTCGACTTAACCTCATCACAGCCAAATCGTAATTTTCAAGGAAGCAATCCAGTAACATGGACAGTCAATGTAGAGAACACAGGTCAGGCTCAGAATGAAACTATTCAGTTATCATTTGAGAGTAACGCAACTTGTGAATCTCCGTTGAGCCCAAGTGTCGATCCAGATACAGTGATGGTTGAATCTGGAGAGAGCGAGATTGTGACTGTAGAAGTAACAGTTCCTGAGGGTACAGAAGCTGGTGAACATTGTTTCTATCTGAAAGGGGTGGTTACCACTCCACAAACTCCCGAGCAGGCGTCAGATTTCATCCAATTGCACCTTGATGTTCCTGAAATGAAAGAGTGCAGTGCATTGCTTTCTAATGAAGGCGTTTCAATTGATCCCGATGAGACTAAGAGTTACTCTATTACATTCTACAATGAGGGTAATACTGATTGGACAATAGGTTTCTCAGTAAATAGTCAGAAGAATTGGATTTCAACGAGTGGCGGCTCGACGAAATTATTGCCATATAACAATGGTAACGGTCAGGCAATCTTCCAGTTTGATGTGACGCCCGATGACTCACTTCCTGCTGGAAGTATAGTTGATTTCGATATAGTCGGACTCGATGGTTCAAGCCAGAAATGTAGTGAATTATTCCAAGTTGAACTTGGACAAACCAAGGATGGTAGTGTGCAGTTAGAATCTTCAAGAATAGACAATATTGAGCCGAGTGCGACTCGTTCTGTACTCATCACCGCATCCAACCTTGGAAATGGCCAAGAGACGTTCTCCTTAGGGGTCACGACACAAACGGGTTGGGTTGCCGCGTTGGGGTCAAGTTCAATTTCACTAGAAGGGCGCCACTCTTCGAGCGGTTCCAGCGGAACTATTCTACTTGAGATTACAGCACCAGAAGATGCCCTTGCAACCGACGAACTTACATTTGACGTCACCTTATTTTCATCTAGTGGTACGGCCTATGGATCCGATACTCTCACCGTGTCGGTCGCTGCACACCGAGCAATGTCAGCAGAGATGTTAGCTACTGAACAGTTTGGAAAGACGGGAGAGGTAGCACGCTTCCCAATTACTTTCACTAATACCGGGAATATCCAAGATTCGTACACTTTGACCGCATGTGATGAGCCTCCATCATCAAATCCCAATCTATGTGAATCAACCAACTGGCCAACTCGTTTTTCAGACGCTGCAGGTTCAGAGGTAACTAGTGTATCACTGGGGGCTGGTAACTCAGTGACTGTTTATGCTGAGATTACAGTTCAGGGAGAAGACGAATTCGAATCAGAAGATTTCCAAGTTCGTATCAAGAATGTTAATGATGGAACAGTACAAGAGAGATTCGATTTGAAAGTTATTGTATCTAACCATCTGTATCGTATGGGCATGGCTCTTCAATCCCCAGGGGAAATTCCAGATATGCAAGAAGTGGAATTACCACCATTAGGTGTAGTTGAAGTGTGGGTAATTGTTACTAATATTGGCTCTTCATCTTACACCGAAGAGGCCCTCATTACAGTTGAGGGATTGGCTTCTGAAACAACAATTGACATCTATTATGCTAATGGTACATTGATTGGCAATTCAATTCAATTGGAGAAGGATCAATCAGAACTTCTGCGCGTGGTCATTAATGTGCAAGAGGGGGTAGAGAATGGTGCCAGCGGTCTAATCAAAATTTCAGCAGCCTCAAGTCGTAATGCGGCCGAGTTGTCTACAGTCAAGATATCCCTTACAATACGTACCAACCATGAAGTTGCCTTCGAAGTTGATGGTGGTGTTGACAAATCTATTGAATATGGAGAAATTGCTATAATTTCAGTTAATGTGACTAACAATGGAAACGTTGAGGAAACTGTGCGATTGTTGAGTAGCGAACCAATGCGAGGGTGGGCAATTGAAATCACCGAAGAAGAGGTAATTCTCGAACCGGGTGAAACAAGAGTGGTTGAAATCGTAGTGAAACCGCCAACAAATCTTGAACAGAGCGACAAATTTGAATTTACTCTAACAGCAGAGCCCGCCTCTTCACCGGTTTCAGCCCAGCCAGTTGACATTTCAGTTACAGCATCACCATCTATGGGATTATTCGGTAGTGGTGGTAACTTGCAGGCAATAGGTCTCAGTATCCTTGGCTTGTTGATATTTGGCGCTATGTATTCATCACTACGTGCTCGCCGTAATTGATTCTAGAATATTGTGAGAATTCCACAAAGAAGCACTATCGATTGTACTGATGTTATTATCAACATTTCATCAATAATTTGCCCCCCCCTTAGAGCCCCTTCGGGGCTCAAGGGGCTTTGGTTATCCTTATGGGGTCTCTGCAAGTCGAAGACACTAACGAACCAGTGGTTTCGGGGTTGGCGTGACAGATGGTAGTAGAGAGTGTGCCGACAGCCTACCTCGGATTAGCAATAATGACGGTGGTTGGAATTGGCTTTCCTTTCGGCGCCTTTCTTCTTTCAAAGTTCCTAAGACCCACCCCTGATCCAAATAATCCCAACAAATTACGTTCCCTTCTTTTGGATGGCTTGGAATCTGATCATACTCTCCACAGTCGTGGTGATTCGACTTATGAATGTGGTTCAGATCCAGTTGGGGACGCAATGATTGATTTTCATTTCCAATATTACTGGTATGCCATCATATTCTTGGTTTTTGACATCGCTTTCATGTTCTTGGCATTTGGCGGATTACTCTCCATTCATTCTGAACCTGGTGACCCTAACACCATCGAATTGGCCCTAGGGGGTGTGGTTACAGTGACCATTTTCCTTGCTCTAATGGGCTTAGGCGTTTGGCATGCATTTCGTAAGAGAGGGAGAATCTACATTTGAGGTGACAAAATGGCAGACGAAGTTCAGAATTATTCCATGTTCAATAGCCAAGCACTCATCGATGTAGTTGGTGATACTACTGATGCTGCGTTGGAAGCTAGTAGTATGAAGAAATTCATTAGTGTTCTTGGAGGCCGATTTTTCAACTGGGGCCAGCGTAAGTCATTATTTCCTCTTCACCTAGGAATCAAGTGTTGCGCACTAGAGATGGCTGCTGCAGGTGGCGGTCGCTTTGATGCAGAACGTTTTGGTGTCTTTTTCCGCTCATCTCCACGCCAATGTGATATTCTTCTTGTCAATGGACCCATCTCCAAGAAGTTTGCAGACCCAATTGTGAGGCTTTGGGAGCAGATGCCTGAACCCAAGTGGTGTATTGCTAT
>NYYK01000021.1 GCA_002685895.1 Methanobacteriota archaeon | reverse complement strand
TAGCAATTCATCACTACCTTCGGTCAGCAGTGAGTGTAGTTTTGGTAAGCGGGCTAGGCTGTCTGAGATTGCTACCAAGTCTCTTCCATTGGATCGACCATAGGCGAGTCTAGTTGAGAGCCGTTCTAGGTCGCGGCTTCCTTTCAGAGCATCTCTCAACTCCCTTAGCCGCCTATTTGCATTGACAAGGCTAGAAACAGCAGAATGTCGCTTAGTAATCTCTTCTCTATCAAGTAACGGCATCAACAGCCATTCTCGCAACATTCTACGCCCCATCCAAGTACGCGTTGCATCGATTGAAGAAAGCAGGCTACCCTGCTTGTCACCAGCCATGGTGTGAGTAACCTCGAGATTTCTAAGCGTAGTCTCATCAAGCACCATGAAACGCTGTTCTTCTGCAAATTCAATCTCTCGCAAAGGAACTGTTGCTGTCAAGTGAAGTCGTGAAAGATAGGAGGTAGCCATGCCGCAAGCCTCCATTGCCATCGGTTTGGAATCAAGATCAATATGACCTAAATCAGCGACTTCAAGCACTGATTTCAAACTTTCAAGCCGCGCTTTGCGCGGCACCTCATGAGTTGAAAGCGTCAAACTATCAACTGAAGCTAGAAGTGATGTTACCTCCTCATGAGAAGCATCATTGCGACACATCACAAGTTCACGAGGCTGCCATCTCAACAATTCATCGCGCAGCCTCTCAAACCGACCGGGGCCCTCAAACTCGCCAGACCAAGCGCGACCGGTACTTGGATCGACTACAGACCAACCAAGCCCATTGCTCTGGAAAATCACTGCTGCAAGAAGGGCTGATGATTCCTCACCAATGAGGCTCTCCTCGTATAGTGAGCCGGGGGTGTAGACTCGGGTGACTACCCGCTGGAGTAATTTATGGCCTGGGCGCAACTCTTCTTCTTGCTCACAGAGTGTGACCTTGTAGCCTGCTTTGAGCATCCTCTGAAGATAGGTTTCCAAAGAATGCCATGGCACTCCAGCCATGGGTACAGGATTGTCCGAATTCTTCTCACGACTTGTCAAGGTTATTCCGAGCACCTCGCTTGCAAGAATCGCATCATCATGAAACATCTCATAAAAATCGCCCATTCTGAAGAAAAGTATCGTATCAGGATGTTCTTCCTTGATGGCGTGAAATTGTTCCATCATCGGTGTCGACATACCTACCCCTACTTCCACTGGAATTGTTTTCCACTCTTCCGTCCTACGGACGGATGTTGACGGGGGGTGCGGAATCAAATAAGCCAACCGATTCAATCGGCTAAAATGGGGGCTTCCCCATTAATTCACAATTAATCTCACCCAGCAAGCAATATGTCGGAGTGCGGTGTAATCACCAAGGTTTGAAGTCGTTCACCCAAAACATGTGACCAACTATTGCGATGCTGCACACAACGATGATGACAAAGATTAGATCGCCGAACCGGGCGAGGCTTTGGCTAACATCGTGATTTGCGGCTGGGTCGAAACTGAGAACGCCCACATTGCCATCTACTCCAGTTCCGTAGAACATAACCTCACTGCCACCCAGCGCACCGAATTCTGCGTCAACCACTACCGAATTAGAAATCTCGTGGACGGCCACATTTTCAGAGTCTGATGTGATGCTAAGTAGTTCATTGGAATCTCCACGAGCAAACCAAAATGCACCTGTTTCATCGATAGTTGCTGCAGTTGAGCCTCCTACTCCAGATAACTCAACAATGGTGTAATCAGACAACAATAACATCGTACTGGTTCCACCCGCCAACATCATTTCGACATCATCGCCCCAGTCACCTGTATTGACAAAGCCGGCAGAATGAATCGCCCCACCAGCGCCGTGATGCAACAGAGTTAGGGATGGTGCTTGTCCCATAACAGAATCAACACGAATCACAACTTCGCCTGCTGGTCCAAAGGTAGGATTACCAAGCGCAGTATCATACCCAATGACAATCACAAGTTTTTCATCGCTTGATAGAAAGATATCAGTCATCATCGTGCTAGAAACTGGGGGTGAACTACCTTCAGAAACCCCCCCATTCACAAAATTGTGCAAACGAGTCTGCGAACCATGTTTTGAGATGATAAAACCGCTTTCCCCATCATTACTTGCAGCTGCCATGATGTCAAGCGGCTCTCCTACACCCCAGTCTAGGGTAATTGGGGATAGTGATGTTCCGTCAGAACTAGCAAGTGAACCGTCATCTCCAGCGATTAGCCAACCTGTACCGCTTGTTGAAATCGAGTTAGGAATCATATCACCGACAGGTATTGGATGCAAACCAGTAGAATCAGCAAGATGTAGCGGAGTTCCATCTCCTCTTCCTACGAGAATTAGGGCAGCAGTCCCCTCATTATTCCAAACAACATCTTCAATTGTTTCCCCTTCACCCAGAAGCGGATCCTCTCCCACGCCTGGTAGCGTCAGAGATGCCTCAACCCAAAATGCGCCAACCACCATCAGGACAATGAAAACGCCAAACCAAAACCACTGCTTCTCGCTCTCTTCTTGCATATATGCCCCCAAAGTGACCAACCATGAGGGGGTTAGGGAGTCTGCCATCAAACCCTCCAAACATTAGACAGGCTATTTATTGAACGGATAAATGATGCTTGGATGAAGTGAATGGCGTTAAATATGGAAGGGCGGTCGCCGGCCCTGCCTATGGCAGGGGAATGAAGTATGGCACGAAAGCCCGCAAAGATGTACCGTCAAGCCAAGGGGCAATCCTATACTCGACGTGAATACACCGGTGGTGTTCCAAATAACAGGATTACCAACTTCCATATGGGTAATCGTACTGCTGGTGAAAAGGGTGAGTTCCCTGTTCAGATTACTCTTCAAGTAGATGAGGCGTGTCAAATTCGACACACCGCTCTTGAAGCGGCGCGTATTATTGTCAATGCAACCATTCGCGCTGTAGCCGGGCCACAGGGTTACTCAATGCGAATTCGGGTCTACCCTCACCAAATCCTGAGAGAGAACAAACAAGCTACAGGGGCTGGTGCTGACCGTGTNTCTCAAGGAATGCGTTGTGCTTTCGGCAAGAATGTTGGAACCGCCGCNCGAGTNCAGAAGAATCAGAAGGTCATCACGATTCAAACCCATCCTGCCTNTTTNGCTGTGGCAAAAGATGCTCTTCGTAAAGCAAACTGTAAGTTGCCAACACCTTCATCCATTGTTGTTGAGCGCGGACATGAAGAACTCAAAGGACTTGTCTGAGGAAGGCGGATGTCTCCGCTCCAATCTTCCGATGAGCGGATTAATCGATTACGCGAAAGTGTTGTCGACGCACCAATAATCTGGAAAGGTGAGTATGCCTACTTCATCCATCCACTTTCTGATGGAGTTCCTCGGCAATCTGGAGAAATGTTGGAAGAGGCACGTGACATTGTCATGGAAATGGTTGATTGGGATGCTATCGATTTGATTCTAGGAATTGAAGCGATGGGGATACCTCTCGCTGCTTGCCTATCCATCGCTACAGGAAAACCATTGGTCATTGGTAGAAAAAGAGCGTACGAACTGCCTGGTGAAGTTATTATTGATCAATCCACAGGCTATTCAAAAGGTAGTATTTTCATCAATGATATCAAACCCAATGAGCGGGTCTTTGTTGTTGATGATGTCATCAGTACGGGTGGAACTCTACGCGCTGTTCTAACTGCAGTGGAAAATGCTGGAGCAATCGTTCAAGATGTGGTTGCAGTATTCGAAAAAGGTTCCATCGTCAGTGAAATTGTCGCTGAAACTGGTTGGCCAATTCGCTCTCTTGTTAGAGTTAGAATGGAAGGTGAACAGGTCATTCTTCTCGACTGAGGTGATTGAATGGACCTGAATAGACACGATTTCCAACTCGAAGAATTAGTTGAGAAGATTCGAACAGGGGACCATCGTTTAGTCGCATTACAACTTCCTGAAGGATTGAAGATTCAAGCCCTAGAGATGATAGATACATTAGAATCTGAAACTGACGCAAAAGTCATCATTGCCGCAGATCCCTGCTATGGAGCCTGTGACCTAGTACACCACAAGATGCAGATGATGCGGGTTGACCTAGTCGCACATATGGGGCATAGCCAGATGAACATTGATTCGGGTATGGAAACTCAATTCATCAANGTCACATANGATGGGGANCCTGAATTGGCNCCTGTNATCCCCTTTCTNGAGGAGCACAGAACCNTCGCACAAGAGAAATTAGCAGAATCCCAAGGNCCTATTGAAATCGGTGAGGNTGAAGCGAAAGGGAGGTTCCTAGACGCAGTNGGNAGAATCGCCCCTCTGACTGACGCAAAATTAGGNCTTGTNGGCTCAATACAACANTTACACCTGCTTCCTGATTTCAAAAAGAGGCTAGAAGAGGTTGGATTTGAGGTTGTGATTCCCACGGGTGGCAAACGTTTGACCTTCCCTGGACAAGTTCTTGGGTGCAACTACTCAGGTGACGATGACTCGATTGGCCACTACCTATTCCTAGGCTCTGGGGATTTCCACCCACACGGGCTCGTGTTACACACAGGTAAGCCATTAGCAACTCTTGACCCCTACACGGGAGATGCAGGAGAGATGTCGCTTGAGAAGATTGAGCGCATCCTAAGGCAGAGATTTGGTTTGATTATCGCCTCTGACAAGGCAGAATCGTTTGGCATTCTAATTGGTGAGAAGCCGGGCCAAATGCGGCGCGGTGTGGCGTTGAGGCTGAAGCGGTTACTGGAAAAGCATGGTAAGAAGGGATATCTACTCGCTTTGGAGCATGTTGGACCTGAACTGATAGATTTCTATCCTGTTGATGCTTTTGTCAANACCGCTTGTCCGCGTATTGCAATTGATGATTCGACTAGGTATGCGAAGCCGCTCCTTACTCCTTTTGAGTTAGAAGTGGTTTTAGGTGAGAAGCAGTGGGAAGAAGGATACCACTTCGATGAAATCCCTTGAAGATTTGAACCACTATTTNCNGGGCATTGCCGCAGTTGTTAGATCCTTAGAAACTGATTCTAGACGTGCGAGGTCATTTGCCAACTGATTGATATGAGTTTCAGCCTCATCTATGAATNGTTGAATGATGTCTGTAAACTCTCCATTCAAACTGTAACGGTGTCTTGGCCTGCCACGACCACCACTCTTCAGTGGCTCAACGGCCACCATATCATTAGTGAGCAATTGTTGCATGGCTATGCTAATTTCGGGCTGACGAAGNTTGCAAACTTTCTGTAAGTTCTTGCTACTTTGGAATCCAGCATCTCTTAGAGCAACTAGAACACTAGCCACATTTTGCTCAACACCGATGTTGACAAGCATCTCAACTATTTCGTTAATTGGTTCGGTAGCCGAGCGTTGGGAGTTGGCTACCAGATGCGCCATGTCCTTCGGCCTGCTTCACGCGAATATAATCTCTATGTCGAATAGAATGTTTTGCACCCTTTCAAGATGCTTTTTCAAATCTATTTTTTCCCACGCACANATTGCGGNGNTTTCTCGATTATAGAGTAACAAGTCTGAGATTTTGGCCACCCATCACTTCGATGTAAGCGCAGTTCATCTCAATCAAACGTTGCTTCAACAACCTGTCAACTGTNAGCACAGGCCATTTCTCAGTTGAGGCGACAATCACAAGTTGGTCGTCGGGATGATTTGCTTCTTCGGGCCCATCAATTATCTCTGAGCGCGATACCAGTAATTCGAGTAGAAGGGGTGTAGTTGAATTTGATTGAATTCGCTCCAACTCTTTGAGTACTTTTTGTAGTAGCACTGGCTCAAAATCGCCTACAATGTCTGCCATAGAATGGTCGATGTTCAAGCCCGCCTCAATGATTGCAATCCAACCACAAGTATCTACCAATACTTTCGCCATCTTCCCACCTCACTTTATGGTGGCATAACCGATAAGGCGCCAGCGCGCGCCAATTCGACGTGAAAGAGTAATTCGTCCTCCTTTGGAGACACAAATTGGTAGACGCAATGTAAGTGTCGCATTTGTTCCTTTGACAAAAGATACCACGCCTACAGAAGTAGCGGTGGCNGCGTTGACCATCAACATCTCATTGGGTTGNAGAGGNCTAACNGGATCAGCAGAGNCCCCTTCACCGGAGACCATCTCTTTGAGTAAAGTCAAATCTAGTTCAACTTCATTCCAAATNGGGGGCAATTCACCNTCTCGTGCTACGACTTGCCCAGATAGTTCATCCGCCTTAGTNATACTNGGATCTAGNGGTGTGGCCATACCACACAANCCNCCCGCNTGCATTGTTTCAAGGTCATTTCCCCCTCCCTTGAGACTGATGATTTTNGTCTTGATTGGCTCCCAAGAGACTTTCTTTCCTTGCACAATCTTCCGTCCTGGTGCTACGCAAACCTTGTCTCCAACGTTGAATGTNCCGCTAACTATACTTCCGCCAATGACTCCACCTTTGAGTTGTGGAGGTCTTGCACCGGGCCGATTGATGTCGAAAGAACGGGCAACATGGAGGACGCCAGCATCCTTTGAATCCTTCTTAGGGGACGGAACATGTTNTTCAATTGCCGAGATTAATATGTCAAGATTGACGTCATGGTGGGCTGAGACTGGAATCACTGGAGCATTCTCAGCGATAGTTCCTTTGAGAAATTCTTTGATTTCGCCGTAAGAGGCCATTGCTCTCTCACGGGAGACGATATCTATCTTATTTTGTACGACAACGATATTNTCAATGCCTGCAATTTCTAGNGCCATCAAATGTTCNCGGGTCTGNGCTTGGGGGCAATCTTCGTTAGCAGCAATTAGTAGNANAGCGCCATCCATGATACTAGCGCCGCTAATCATAACGGCCATCAGTGTCTCGTGACCTGGTGCATCTACAAAGGAAATTACGCGACATAACTCCTTCTCGTCATCCTTTTTCCCATTTGGTCTCTTCCCAGTGGTGTAATATTCACCCTTCTTAGTTTTGTAGAACGCTGTGTCAGCATACCCCAATTTGATGGAAATACCGCGCTTTCTTTCTTCTGAATGAGTATCGGTCCAAGTACCTGAAAGAGCTTGGGTAAGGGTAGTTTTACCGTGGTCGACATGACCAACTAATCCAATATTGACTTCAGGCTGGCGAGGAAGTTTGGTCGCCAGTTGAAATCCTCTCCTTATGCATGCTCATCACGACTTGTCGGACTCGCTGTCTTTGGGGAACAAGGCCGCCAGTGACTTCTTGCCGCTTTCAACGACCTTCAAATTCAACTGTCTAGTTTCCTGTGTGATTGTGTTTCCGCGGAAATATCGACGCTTACGAATGCCATCGTAAGTATAACGGTAGAGTTTGCCTCTCTTTCTGACTAATTTGTGAGCCTTGTATCCAATGCCCTTTGTAACCAAAACTGCTTGACGGTTTCCACCAGCGATGTCACTGCGCATTGGTGTACCTGTCTTGTCAGAGCCACCAGTAATCTGTAGTGTGTAACCGAGTAAAGATTGATCGCCTTCCCCAACGAACTGCCCATCAACAACATCACCAATCTTTTTTCCAAGGAAATGATTGTAGTTTGCACCTTTGATTTCGACGGAATACGACTTCCCTTTACTTGCAGGGTCGGTGTCGTTCACCGCCGCCTTGAATGAAGCGTCTCCTCTTACAGCCATGTTACTCAGCATCCCGCCGACAAGCGGCCCATATAAGGCAATTGCGCCCTGTAAGGGCGGGCATATTTTCGACCTCAACTCTGCCCAATGGTGTTTTCAAGGCGTTTCTCAAGACTTCCTGGTAAAGCAGCAGGCATGGAAAGAAACTGGGTTCTACCTCGGCCTTCACTGCGGTTATCAGTGCGCGCTTCGATTAATTCCAAGGCCTCAAGACGCTTGAGATGCTTCCAGAAAGTTGTGTGGCTGCGGGGTTCAACTTCATATTCTTCGCAAACCACGCGGTACAATTTCTCACTATCGCCAGTGGTTACTTCATCCTCTTTTCGAAGGCGGCGGCAGAGGGCGAGAAGAATCATCTGTGCATGTCGATTCAAATCATCAACNACACTTGGCTCAACAGTACGGCCGATTTCTCGCGCCTGCCAGCGCACATCATTGGCCAANACCTCTGCTCGTCCAGCTTTCTCNGCCTGCTTAACGGAGTTCTCAAGTAATTCGATGGCAACTCTTGCATCTCCAGTTTCAGATGCACGCTGACCTATTGTTCGTAGTACGCCTTCAGAAACTGTTCCCTCTTTACAGGCAAGAGAGGCTCGCTGTTTTGCGATAGCCGCTAATTCCAATGCATTATATGGCTCCAATCGAATATGATTACTGCGCCCAAAGCGAGATAATACAGCACTCTCAAGTTGGTCGAGAACCTGCTCTTGACTGATGATGATAAGCGAAATTGTGCCTCGGCTCTCACGACCTTCGTCAATTCTTAGTAATTGGTAAAGGAGGTCGCCTTTGTCCGCACGTAGTAGATGGTCAACTTCATCAAGTATCAAGATCAAATGTTCACTACTGTTCTGTAACTGCTTGCGAATTGACTGTAATATCTCACCACTACCAAAACCTCTCTCTGGATGTCTTGAATCAAGACTGGTGACGATACGCTGCAACGCTTGTGATTTTGAAGGATGATTACGACAATTGACGTGGACTATCTTGAGATCCCTCTTTGAGCCGAGATATCTCTGCAAATCCCTTGAGAAGACATGAGAAAGTACTGTCTTACCGCATCCTACATTTCCAGTAATCGCCACACGGCATGATACCGTATGGTCGTCAATCTGCTGAAAAATAACCGCCAATTGGCTCAATTGATCCTCTCTTCCAACAAGAACATCGGGCATATAATCGTATGATAACGGCTCAGCATTATCAAGAATCAGCCCTGCTCCAATCCTGTCAAGATAATCCGCCACTTGCCCACCTTCTTCTGTCTCGCTGACCATTGCACCCACCATTCGGTTCGTGAACCGTTCGCTCCCAACTTTCACCGTTCTTAGCAATTGGGGTGAATAATCATGGTGGCAGTGTGAATAATTGGTCATCATCGTGACCGTCAAGAAGTCCTATCCTTACAGCTGCATCTAGCCATGCGTGGGCGTAATTTATTGCCCCGAAAGCGCGCACCAAATCCCCTTGCTCCATGAAATGTCCTGCATCAGCAGTATAGTCATCGCACATTCGCATCATATCTGCAAGACGTGTAGCCTCTAGAGTTCCTTCATTGTGTAGTGGGGTTGCCTTCTCTTTCGCTTGTTTGGTAAGTGAAAGATACTTTTCTACCAAGTCTACGGTAACCTCAGTATTCATCCCCCCGCCTCCTTCATTGCGAGAATTCTTCGTACGTCCTCCTGCCTTCCAAGTGAGGAGTACAACTCGACTGCATGGGTCAGCAATCCATTCTCTTCAGCATCTCTTGCCGCTTCGAAAACAACTTGACGCTGTTCCCAATCAATGCGTTGACGCTCTTCTGAAACCATTTTGCGGAGTAGAATGCTCCGTTTTGAGATAAGTCTAGGCGATTCCCACCAACGAACCAATCCATCTCTTGTCGCAGTTGCCATGATGTCCGTGTCATTACTAGCAATGCTTTCGCCTGCCGGCCACGCTGCATTTTCAGCTGGAGGTATGCGATCCAAATCGCCATCCATCGTTAGCATCCACCAACCATCTCCAGTCCTCACCGCTTCTAGTGGGTCTACTCCTGTTTCAACCAGTTGTTCAAGTGAATCCCAACCAAATGGATTTGGGACGCCTTCGTAGATACTACCCTCAACAGATTGAATGAGTATTCTGCCGTTTGACATTTTACTTGCCCACGACCATCTTCGCTCTTCGATAATCCGCTGGCTATTTTCGCCGAACAAGCGGAGGCATCGGAGGTGTCCATCATCGTCCATGATGATTAGATGCTCTCGATCTAACCAACCAATCAATTTCCGGATTCTACCAGGGCGAAGCCGGCGAATACCTCTTCCATCCCGATTGAACATATGGATGTGGTCACCTCGATCGGCCAGCAACCAGCCTCCACCGGGNCGTGATATACAATCCCTAAATCCACCTGAAACGGCACGNCCTTCCCCGAGTGGATTGCCTGTCCGCAAATCCAGTAAATGAAATCCAGGGCCAGATAGTACTGCTATGTTGGAACCATCACTAACCAAACGATAAACATCGAATTGAAAGGTTCGCTTCCAGACAAAATCACCAAGATCGTTAATCATTCTGACAACACCCCCACAAGCAACCACTACCCCCTCTTTGAGAGCTGCTAAGGTGCCGACCTTGCCCTCGAGTTGATGGCTCCAAGAAACTCGCCAGTCACCTTCCATCTTTATTCACCCCCNGGGGCTAGATTGGCCAAGTGATCTTTCGCAGGCGCACTGATTCTGAAAAGACGGCTGCGCCCCTGTTTCCTAACAGTAAGAATACCAAACTTGAGTAATCCATTGAATATTTGAGAGAGGCGAGGGCGACCTACAACCAACTCTTGCTGGAGCAATTCATCGGAAGGCGATATCTCCCGTTCAAGCGCTTGTTCTAGAATAACTAATTCACCTGCACTAAGATTCATCAACGCATTGATGTCAAGAGTAACTGTTGGCTCAACTGGTGGTGCGACCCTCCTCATGTTAGAGAGGGCAGCGAGAATTTCGGCTGGGTTTGTCTCATCAATCACCTTCTCATCCAGTGGTGGGGCCTGTTTTGGAGGCGAAGGCATCCCTTCCTCTCCTGCTGGTTGAGTATGGGTCGGTGGTGCTACTCCCTTGGGTAGTGGTGAATCCACACCATCTTGAANCCATAAGAGCAATGTTTCTGTCATTTGTTTCAACTTTATGCAATTGATTNGGGTCTCTATTGTTCTCATTTGGTTTAGCTTCCATCGGTCCAACTGAAGGCTTTGGAACGTCTCTATTGGCGGCTGATAGTCCGATGTTGGTGCTCTGCATGCGTGAGCGCAGCCCCCCTAATTTGCCACCACCAGAGGTAGGTGCAGTTCCAGGCTGCATCTCCAACATCTCAGCTCCTCCCTGTAAATCGCTGAATTCCTGCTTCCAAGGCGTGGGATCATCATTTGTGTCATCTTCTTGCTCGATAGGCATTTCATCTATCGGTTCAGGTANAGATTCGTCTAGGTGGGGTTCCCCAATCTCTGAAGGTGGTTCTTCTTCAGCATCATGAATTCCCATTTCAGTATCTGAATCAAACTGCGGTTCTCCTTCATCTTCTAATTCTTCGTCCGAATCATTTCCGGACCACAATTCAGCTGCTTCAGAAAGTGAGGGAAAACGAGGGGCCCATTCGTCCTCAGATTCATCTGTTTCACTAGCAGAGGGCTCTGTAACTGGTTCTGGCTCCTCGGTTACATCTAGGATTTCGACCTCCACCTCACTGGTAGTAGGAGCCATCTCTGCAACTCTCTGAAAAGTGGGGTCTTCAACCTCGGTTGTAGGATTCGGGGATATCTTCACCTTCATGTCGATTTTACGGCCATCTGCAAGCGGCATCCCTCGAGAGTAGTCAATGAAATCGCGTAGAAAGCGCATAGCCCTACCTACATGGCCACTACTGACATCCATTACCTTGTCAATCAGGGCAGGTGGAGCAGTCCAAGAAGAGTTACTAGCCTTGCGAACTCTTTTGTTAATCAAGCTGGCCATTTCTTTCCTTGAAAATAGCCCTAAGGGTGACGTCACATCCATCTCAGAGAGTAGTTCTTCAGGGAACCCTGCTTTCTGCCCTGGAGTTAGAGAAATGAGCGTCAAAGCGCGTATGCGAGTTAGAACAGGCATCAGTTTTGTTAGGACTTCGGCAAGTTCTGGCCCAGGGAGGAATTTATGGTCGAAAATAATTAATGGAAGATATCCAGAATTGCCAGATAATTCTTCCTCTAAACGGTCAATTAAAACGCTGTGAACTGGGGGTGTTTCGAAGTCTTTCATCAGGTCGCAATACATCTGATGAAGTATCGTTGTAACCTCATCTTTTTCAGGCCAAAAAACGGTATGCACCGACTCAGTTGTTGCGGCTACAGATTGGATCAAAGAAGTACGCCCAGAGCCCCTCTCTCCAACTATCGCAACAACTCGTGGTGAAATGAGCCTGATATTGTTAGCTAATGCTTCAAACAGTTCGTCACGACCAACTAGTAATTCCATATCTTTACCATTCAATGCCATGATGTCAAATGGGTTTGCAAAGAGGTTTGGTAAATTCGTTCTTTCTGGCGCCTTGTATTGCATAATAGGGCCGAACTCAAAGTCCCCTTAACATATTTACGCGTCAGAGGAGTTGAAAATGACACGTTCAGAAGCGTTGAATGTATCACCGAAGGTAGGATTTGACATTTTTTATTGTAGTATTCCGGCATCCTAATTCCGCATTAACGCGTTAATAACGGGTGTAAAAAAGCGTTAATATGTTAATNCCCCTAGATTAACGCTTCATTAACGCTTTAGTGNAATATCAAATTCAACAAATATTGAGTGACATCAGCCAAACCTCACAGCAATCTAGGTAGAGAAAATAACATTGTTCACTATTATCTCAATGCCCATTATGCTCGCAATGCTTTAGAGAGGNCATCAAGGGCAGAGAGTTTGAGGGGAGCCGATGCCTGTCGATAACAGCCGTCTGAAAGGATTCTATAAATTGAGNGTGAAAGAGCGGCGCGAAATGGTTGCAGAACTGGCCAATCTTGACCAAGAAGCCGTTGATGCACTTGCAGCAACTGGTGAACTTTCTGAGGCTGCAGCTGATCGCATTATTGAGAATGTGATTGGCACCCTTGCATTGCCCGTTGGAGTNGCTACAAACTTCATTGTTGACGGGGAACATTATCTCGTTCCTTTTGCCCTTGAAGAGCCATCGGTAGTGGCCGCTGCCAGCAACATGGCAAAACGATGCCACTCCAANNGAGGATTCATCTCAAATAATACAGATCCTATCATGATTGGACAGATTCAAGTGGTAAATTGTGNTGACCCTTTTGCGGCTAAGAATGCACTACTGGAAGCCGCGGATGAACTGGTTTCTGCGTGTAACGAAGTTGACCCTATTCTAGTCAAATTTGGAGGCGGGTGTAAAGGGCTGGAAGCACGCGTAATCGATACTGATTCTGGGGCTATGGTAATCGTGCATCTTCTCGTAGATTGCCGTGATGCAATGGGAGCAAATGCAGTCAATACGATGGCTGAAACAATTGCTCCTAAAGTTGAGGCAATAAGCGGAGGAACAGTCATTCTACGCATTATTTCTAACCTGGCCGTCCATCGCCTCGCTCGTGTAAGTGCAACCTTCACTCCTGNAGAAATGGCAAATAAGGGAGAAAGTGCTGAAGATGGTGCTAAAGTCATTGATGGCATCATCCAAGCATATCATTTCGCTGCTGCTGACCCGTTCCGCGCTACAACCCACAACAAAGGCATCATGAATGCCATCTCTGCTATTGCGGTNGCCTGTGGGCAGGATTGGCGNGCAATCGAGTCAGGNGCGCACTCTTACGCCTCTCACGAACGTGTGTATGGCTCTCTAACNCATTGGGAGAAGGATGCTGAAGGNAATCTAGTAGGCTCCATTGAACTGCCAATGGCTGTAGGATTNGTNGGTGGCGCNGTGCGCGTACACCCCACCGCAAAGGCAAATGTTGCGATAATGGGCGCTAGAACTGCTGATGAACTGGCAAAAGTGATCGCTGCTGCAGGCATAGCCCAGAACCTAGGCGCTCTACGTGCACTAGCAACAGTCGGCATTCAAGCAGGACATATGAAGTTACATTCACGAAATATGGCCGTTACTGCTGGAGCTAACGATGATGAGGTAGATGCAGTAGTCGAAATGGTAAGAGCAAGTGGCGAGAGAATTACTGCAACTGCAATTGAAGCGGCCCTTGAACAAGTCCGCAATGGATGAATATCTAGTGCCGGAGCACCATCTTAGGAGTTTTGAACTCAATCGATTTTGCGAACGTTGATTGCGTTTGGACCCTTTGGACCCTCACCAATCTCAAACTCCACATTGTCGCCATCTTCGATGCGACCCTCAACTTGGGAAATATGAACGAAGAGGTCGTCTCCCTCTTCTCGTTCGATAAATCCGAATCCTTTGCTCTGGTTAAACCACTTTACTTGACCCTCGGCCATAATTCCACCTCGCCCGACCCATACTACTTGAATGCACCCTATTGAATATCGAATAACAGTGGGTGATTCTTGAAAAAGTGCTTACACCGAACAAGAAAATCATTCTTCTTCGGAAGTGTGAGAAATCTCCATTTCAACTATTTCTTCAACCAAGAGTTCCCCCTCTACCGGTTCTAGAACATCTTCTTCATCACCTGAGAGTGCTTCAGCAAGTTGGCTACCCGTAAGCCCCATCGCCTTAGCTTGTTCCTTGAACCATGACGCCACATCACTAGTAGCAGTATGAGGGCACCCAAAATATTCTGAAAATCTTCGAGTTGTTGTCAATCTTCGAGTATTACCATCCCGACGTTTGTCAATTAGACCCAATTCTCGTAAATCGGAAACGTGCTCATAGGTCACTTGACCCACCATCTCAACTAGTTTGTTTTGTGCCATTGGCTGATGATAGGCTATCAGCGCAGCAGTTTTTAGTAATCTCTTGGGTATTTCTGTGCGAGCAATTTGAGGGATATGATTAGCAAGTTCAGGCTTTACTTCAAGCACCCAATATCGATTTATCTCGGTTAGTTGAATTGCACTTTCATCGCGCACTGAAATTGATTGTTGGAGATCCAATAAAGCCATCCTGATAGTAGTTTCAGTGATGCCAAATTGGTTTGCAAGTTCACTTTGAGGAAGTGAGCGCCCTGCTCCAAAAAGAGTAGCCTCAAGCAATGTGCTGAGTTCCGGCGCGTCGCTCAGGCACTCACCTCTGGTGTAATTTCTGCAGTTATAGCATCAAATGAAGCCATTTTAGGCCACTTGTCTTGTAGGAAAATATCTCCGTTGGGGTATTCCACCTGCCAAATATCGGTGTAACCTCGATGAGTAAGGAATAGGGCGGAAACAAATCCAACAATTCCACCTTCGGCCTCGGCATCTTCAGGATTCCAACCAGCATCAATTCCCTGGGATTCAAGTTGTTTTGCAACTGCTACTACTGTCACCGGCCCACCAGACGGTGACAATTCACGGATTGCATTCCAAGTTTGACGAATCTCTTCCTCAAGATTCTCTTGATGCACTCTACCTTTGACATTGGCAATCGCACTTTGAACATCCAACGCATGTTTTGCTCTAGATGCTTCTCGCAATATCCTCTCTTCTGCATCTTCGTGCGCCTCAGAAAGACATGAGAGTAATTCTGCTAATGTTACAGGCCGACCACCATCACGCTTGATTCGGCCATCGAACAATGCTGGTAACGTATCGGCAGCTTCACCAGCTAGTACAGTATTTGTGAAAGTAAAATCATCATCACAAAATTCAGTCTGCCAACTTGGTACGTAGNTCCATTCATCATCTATTTCCTGATCTGCATTCTCTGCTCTTTCCAACAGATTAGCCGCTTGGCCGTGCAAAATCTGCCAAGCCATGCGTAGTAATCGCCCACAAGTGGGCAAATCGATATCCTCTGCATCTGCCAGTCTTTGATTGAACAATTCAATGAAGCGCTTAAGATCGATATTCCAAGGGTCAAGAGAAGCATCCTGGAACATTTGCAATACTAGTGCAATACTTCGGTCAAATGGGTGACTGAGCGCATGATGTTCTGCCTCCTCCATCTCCACTAATTCTTGAATGTGGTCTGCATAACGACTCTTGTGAAGTGGTAGAGAGCCATCGTGACCTATCATTTCAGCAATGATATCGTCCCGCAACGACAGTGAATCAATATCACTCATTGGAATCACTCCGCATCTTCAGTTATCCCATCAATATCGAGNTCCTCTGGTTCCGCCTCTTCATCCCGGGCATCAAGAATCTCTCGCTGTGCCTGTTCTATGGGAATAGCCACTTCGAGTTTCTCATTCATGTCCTCAAGCGAATCTTCTGCGCGTTCGGCTAGGGATGTGAGTGTTTCACCCTGCTCAACTTCTACAGCCTCGCCTTCCAACTCAGTTTCAGGTGTGAGTTCTGTCACCTCTTCCTCGGCCACTTCGGTTGACAGAAGGTCTTCAATATCTAAGCCACCAAGACTTGCTGGTGTAGCAATTTCAGGAGGGGCTTTCGGCATTTCTGAGACTGCAGGGAGTTTGTCCAATGCCTTCTTTTGCTCCTGCATCTTTTTCTGAGCCTCAAGTTCCTCATAGGCCGCATCACCCACATCTATTGCCTGTTCACGGCCAAAGTCGGNAATCCTACGACTACAACCATCACCAGCATGGGTGATTCCAATGTGGTGGTCTGCCAACTGCAAACTGACCTTTCTTAGAGTCACCATGATAAATTGAGCCTGTTCACTTCTTAAGCGACATAGAGATGCTATGTTTTCAGCATTGAATGTGTCAAGATTCTGATCTACTTCATCAAAGTAGTAGAATGGTGATGGCTCATAGTCCTGAATAGCGAAAATTAGGGCGAGCGCAGCCATTGACTTCTCACCACCCGAAAGCAGACCAAGGCCGCTCTTCTTTCCGGGAGGTCGGGCCCACATTTCCAAGCCACCTTCAAATGGCTTCTTGGGATTCTCAAAGCGAAGTTCGCCCTTGCCACCTGGTTGAAGGAGTTTGTATACTCGACTGAAGTTCTCATTGACTATCTCCAGCACAAAAGTAAGGCGGTCGGTCCGCTCAGTCTCAAGTTGATTTTCTAANGAAATNAAACTCTCNCGATTCTCACGGAGNCGTTTNGCATCTACNCCNAGGTCACCACTCCTCTCTTGTGCCTCATCATACTGCTCAATGGCTCGCATATTGACATCACCAAGGTTGCCCACCTTGCGCTCAAGAGCCCTGACACTAGCTTCTGCTTCCTGAACTGTCGGCAAGATTGCATCACTTGCTGGAGGTTTGATGTTCTGTTCCTTCATCTCTACATCCAATTCTTTGAGAGAGCTCTTCTTCTGTTCAATTTGAAGGGTCAAGTCACTAATTCGCTTATTCACGGATTCCCTATCACGATTCCTCTGTTCAAGGCGGGTGCGTAATTTTGCTCTATCCTCACGTAGTGCTATTCTCTTGTCATCAAGTTCCTTGTGCTCCTCAGAAATTTGAGAGTGCGCTTCTGTAACCGTGTCAAGCTCTTCTTGGAAAGTTTCAATCTCTGAATTCATTTCGCTAATTCGAGATTCAGCCTTGGTAACGGTTGATTGTTGCTCATCAATTCTTCTTTGCAAATCTTTGACTTGGTTGGAGAGCAACACCGATTGCGTTTCACCCCCAGAAAGAGTACTCTTGGCTGCAAGTTTGGCCCTTTCAGCCTCAGTGCGCTGCTCTTGGGAATTTCGTAGACGTAGTGAGAGGTGCTGTGGACTACCTTCTTGGAGAGCGATAGATGCTACGTTCTTTGCTTCGATTGCTGCTTCATGGGCTGCACTCGCTGATTCGGCAGCCTCAATCTTCTTTTCTTGGTTCTTCAACTCCTCTGCTAACTTCTTGTTAGAGCCCTTCACCTTGCTTTCAGCATCGTTGAATGCAGTTTCAGCCCGAGACAAATCCTCTTTCCATGCCCTTGCTTGGAAAGCATGCTCATCATTTACCATGTTAGAAATACGTTGGCGCAAGGCTTGTTCATTACGACGAAGTTCTGAGAGGGCCGCTTGACTGGTTTCAGCAACTAATCTCATGCGATCTACTTCGCCCTCTGCCTTTTCAACAGCAGAACTACCCGCCATTTTTCCACCGAATTGGGGTCTGTTGCTACGGGTTGAACCGCCAACCATTGCACCACTACCCTCAACCACTGAACCGGTTCTTGTTACCATCCTAACACCACCCATGTGGCGGCGGGCAACATCCATAGTTTCAACAATCAATGTATCTCTGACCACATTGATAACTGCGAGTTCAATTGACTCGTCATACTCAAGTAATTCAGATGCAAAACCTACAACACCTTGCTGTCTAGAAACCATCACTGCACGACCACCAGGACGCCTAGATTGAAGTCTATTTAGGGGTAAGAAAGTGGCGCGGCCAGCATTATTCTTCCTCAACCATGAGATACAGGATGCTGCCGTTTCATCGTCACGCACCACGATGCTGTTCATCCCTCCGCCCATGGCGTAAGCGAGTGCCTCTTCGTCCTGCTTATCCTTTGGTGTACACAGTTCGGACATTGAACCAAGAATACCACGAACTTCTCCTGAGTCTCGCAAACCTAGTACTGATTGCACTGCACGAGCCATGCCAGCCTTGCTACCACTGTGATTCTCAAGTTCTCCACGTGCCCTGACTAGTGCCAATTCAGCATCTCGTAATTGAGTCTCTGCTCTCTGAACATCATCAAGAAGGCCTCTCTCTTGCCTCTGGATTCTTGACAGTTCGGCAGCTAACTTTGTGCGGTCTTGTTCAGGAGCATTCTCATCTAGGTCTTCACCTTGTAGTAGTAAATCATCACGATTTAGTCGAGCCTCATCGAGAGCCGTTTCAAACTCTGCAAGCCTTTCATGGGCTAAATTGACACTTAGTTCTTGGAGTTCCGCCTTCAGAGTAGCATCATTCGCTCGCTTCTGGGCTTTTTCAACAGCCTCGGTAGATTTACCAAAGGTACGGTTTAGTTCGTGAACCACCTTATCACCAGAATCAAGGGCTTTTCTAGCCGCATCTTCTGCATCCGCTGCCTCTTTCAGAGTATCCTCAGCCTCTTTGAGAATTGCTCGAGCAGATTCAAGTGATTTCTCATGTTTATCAAGTGCCTCTTTAGCTTCATCCTGCTCTGCAGTGAGGACTTCAGACTCATCTTGAGCCTCGTCGATGTTCTTTCCTAATTCACCTATTCGATCCTTGCGCGTCTCAACTTCTACCTCTAAGCGGCGTTGTTGTTCACCAAGTCTCTTGCCATCGTCACCTAGGACTTCATTCAATTGATGTTGGATTGTTACCAATTCTTCATCGATTGATAATTCTTCTTCGTTTGAAGCGTTGATTTCATCTCCAATTGTTTCCAATCGATTGATGTATTCACCCCTCTCTTCAGTAACTAATTCAATTTCTTCAAATCTGCTACGGTGCCGAGAATGCATCAATATCCTACGCGCTTCCTCTAAAGATTTCTGCAAGTCGCGGAACTTCATTGCCTGCTCTCGTTCCTTTTCAAGTGTCTTCAATCTCTTGTTGATTTCAACCTCTAGCAGGGTAATTTGTTCAAGATATTGTTCAACGCTGTCCCTTTGACGATTTGCCTTGCGGATCTCATCATCGTAGGATGTAACGCCTGCGACATCTTCCAATACCTTCCTTCGTGCACGGCTGGTCATGGTGGCAAGATGAGTGACATCACCTTGGAGTACGATATTGTATCCATCGCCCCTCGCTCCTGCGCCAGTGAGAAGTCTACGAAATTCGGTAGCAGATGATAGCCTGTCATTGAGATAATATGTAGAGTTTGCATTTCCTTTGCGTCCCAGCCTAACAGTTCTAGTCAAGTGTACCTCATCTGTGTTAACCTTCAATCGACGATTTCCTGTGGCATCCTCTGGATTATGGAAAATTAGATTTACTTTGCAACTTTTTGCCGCCCTTCCACTGTTGCCACCATTGAAAATAAGTTGTGAAACATTTTGAGCACGTAAACTCTTCGAACTCTTAGCCCCTAGCACAAATTGTAGAGCATCTCCACAATTAGATTTACCAGAACCATTTGGTCCTGTTATTCCAGTAAAACCCGTTTCAAACGGTATCACCACTTCGCCCTTGAATGATTTGAAGTTCTCCATTTCTATTGCTTTCAAATGCAAGTATCCCATCTCCTGCTTTTAGGTCGCTAAACGCGACCACGAAAGTTCGGGGTCTTTCAAGGGGCTATAAATGATAGTGGTCTGCCACGCGCGGGAGCGCGATTTCATCACTTCAACTATAGAGCCGTCAAGCGTTCCATAGAATAGTCATTTATCCATACACAAAGTTATGTTTGAGGCACCGAGAAGTGATACATCAGAAAAATTCGCCTTGGAAGTCGCATTGAGCACAACCCTGACCATTGCAATAATGACATGGGCGACCAACCGACATATCATCACCCGCGCTAGTGCCAAGTTGGAAAATATCCTCATACTGGTCCAAAGAAAGTGCTGAACGTAGATCACCTACCGTCATAACGCCCTTCTTTTTCTTGGGGGATTTGCTGCTCCTCTCAAGAGAGCCGCGGAAATCTCCTGAACCTGCCATTTCCCAAGGTTCTGCAAACTTCTGTTTTGACTTGGATTTTAGGCGCCTTAGTGCTTTTCTGATGATTGAAATCCCTAACAATATCAAAGTGATTTCTACTAGAAACGCTGGCATTGGCAAACCGAATACACCTTCCCAATCAAGTGGTTCACCTTCTGCGGTCAACAACCCAATTGCGTCTGCGATACCAACAGATACTAAACTGAGACCTAACATAAATCGAAGCCTAGCGAGATTTTTTGACATAGCTCTAGAAATTCTCAATCTACCTGCCTGTTTCAGCGCCATTAATGGTGCTGAGATTGAAGAAATCAATCCGACTCCAACCACTAAGATGTCAGTAGCATGATAAGTGCCGATTGGTGAGAGACAATGGCTACCCTTATGCGCTGATAAATCTTCATTTATGTTCGCCTTACTGCAACTTCCACTGAAAATCTCTGTTAGTTCCATCTTGTAGTGAACCAATTCATCTGGATATTGAAAATAGTATAGACCAACTTCCACATTGTAAATCACAAACGAAAGCAAGAGGACACCGATAACCGCGAGAATCAACGGCTTCGCCTTCGTCACGACCATAAGGCAACCCTGTAACCTGATAGGATTTGTGCAAAGGAACGATGAGAAATGTGCTCTCGTATCGAATAATCATGATGCCGGGGAGTAATCTTCAATTCATATGAGCAAGGGGGCATAGCGCGGAGGGCTGTCATGGTTGATGTCACCATCGTCGGCTCAGGGATTGCTGGCCTGTTTGTCGCCATCCGTTGCGCTAGAGCTGGGCAGGGCGTTGCATTAGTCACCAAGCAACGGCTATCGGACTCCTCAACCAACTACGCCCAAGGCGGAATTGCAGGAGTTCTTGATTCATCAAACCGTTCAGCGTTAGAGGCACATGTCCAGGACACCATTTCAGCAGGAGCAGGTCTGTGTGATGAAGAAATCGTTAGAATGGTTGTCAATGAGGCAGGTGAGCGAATTCAGGACTTGATAAATGAGGGAGTCAATTTTGATCGTGGAGAGGAGGGCGCTTACAGCTTAGCCATGGAAGGGGGGCACAAAGAGAGGCGAATTCTGCACGCAAAAGATGCCACTGGAGCAGAAATTGAGAGGGCACTCATCGCAGCATGCCGAGCCGAAGAAAATGTAACCATTTACGAGGATTGCCTTGCACTAGACTTGATTCTAGATGATAGGAACTCTGAACAGAGAAAAGTGGTCGGGCTCTGGTGTCTTGAATCAAGTGGCTCAGTATTCACACTACCGAGTAGAGCAGTTCTGCTTGCTACTGGCGGTGCGGGGCAATTATGGAGGCACTCTACCAATCCATCCGTTGCTACTGGCGATGGCATTGCCATGGCTGTCAGAGCAGGAGCAGCCGTCAGGAATCTTGAGTTCGTGCAATTTCATCCAACTGCTTACACTAACAATGGTAAGCAGCCATTCTTGATTTCTGAAGCAGTGCGAGGTGATGGTGCTGTCTTGATGACGGCAGAAAACCTCGCAGAATGGCGGGCTGCTAAACAGCAAGATTCCAATGCTGATCCAAATGATTTTTCATTCATGCGCCACACTGATGAAAGAGGAAGTCTCGCTACGCGAGACATCGTGGCAAGAGCAGCAGATGCTGAACTGAAGCGGAGTGGACGCCGACACGTTCTACTGATCACTGAACACCTTGATTCGGAACATCTTGCCAATAGATTCCCCAACATTGCAAACAAGATGAGTCAAAACAGACTGAAAATAGGCGTTGACCCAATTCCCGTAGCACCAGCAGCACACTACATAGTTGGTGGACTTGCAGTCAATGAATGGGGCGAGGTGTTTCAGAGAGATTTGCACAACGAAGACCCTGCATTTACTGCTTCGAGTGGCCGAATGGTCGAAGGGCTATACGCCATTGGAGAAGTTGCCTGTACTGGACTACACGGCGCAAATCGATTGGCCAGTAACTCTCTACTTGAGGCAGTGGTCTTCTCTTACCGCGCTGGAGAGCGAGTCATAGAGTGGCTTTCTGAAGAGGTGCCTACAAAATCATCACTACCTGATTGGAGAGCAGAAGGGTTGGCTAACCTAGAGGAACACGCTCCTTTGGTTCACGATCGCTCTGAATTACGCTCGACAATGAGTGATGATGTGGGACTTGTCAAAAGTAACTGGAGAATGAACCGAGCAAAACGACGTTTGGCACTCTTGGATGAAGAAGTGGATAGAATCTGGCGGCGTTGCCTACCCTCTAGAGAACTTGTTGAATTACGCAATATGGTGCAACTTGCTCAATTAATCATTTATGCTTCAATTAATAGAGAGGTAAATGTTGGCCTTCACTACAACCTTGATTTCAAATAAAGTGAGATGATACAAAGGCCCCCTAACCACTTAGGTCAAGCGCGTCAAGATTTTCAAGCATAAGCCCACCCGCAGTGCTATGGTATCCCATTGGCTCATGAAATCTGAACCTCATGTTTATCCTTGGGAGCAGTTAGTTGAGGATGGTCACACCCATTGGGATGGCGTTAGGAATTATCAGGCGCGCAATACCATGCGAGACGATATGAAAAATGGAGATATGGTGCTATTCTATCATTCAAATTGTAAACCACCCCATATCGCTGGTGTTGCCCGAGTATGCAAAGAAGGATATCCCGACCATACTGCTCAAGACCCTTCTTCAAATTATTTTGATGAAAAAGCAAGTCCTGAGAATCCTAGATGGATGATGGTCGATATTGAAGCGATTCAATCAATGGATGAAATCGTTACATTGCCGGACCTCAAAGCAAATCCTCAATTGGAAGGGATGCCACTACTAGCTAAAGGGCAGAGGCTTAGTGTTCAACCTGTTAGTGAGGCACACTACCAAGAAGTCTGTAGAATGGGTGGAATCGAATGAGAGAAAGGAAGGAAGAAACTAACTATATTGATTCTAAACCTCCTACTTTTATAGTTGGCAATTGGGGTTCTATGGATGAAATAGCCCCTATAATACCCAAGAAACCACCATGGAAATATATTGTGCCTGCCGTTGTTTTCTTTCTTATTTTGAGTTCTATTGCATTGATTGAACTTTGGGAATCGGGCGAATTTGATTATGTATTTTCCGATTGTGAAAATATGAATTGGCCTGACGACCCATTTCAAGCAGCGGTTTATTCATTTATTGCTGAATATGAACTTCAAAATTATGGTACTGCAGTAGGATGCTTTCATGATGAATACGACGATTTAGCATACGAAGCAGTTGCCCTAGAATTAGAAGATAATTGGGCAAGTGATAATTCTGCATTAGAATACGCTCAGGCATGGGTTGATTTGAATTCAGAGGGATATGGTCAGCAACCTTTCAATTTGACTGAGGTATTCAAAATAAATGAAGGCGGTCTTGGGTGGTCTGATGGCGGTTCAGGAAATAATCCAACTCAAGATTGTGACACAGAGCAACTTGAATCAGAGGTTTCGTCAAATGTCTCAAATTTTGTAATTCAAGCAAACCCTAATCCCAACCAAAGTGGTATGGGTTGCTTTACCAAATATGTAGATGTATACGGTTTGGGGATATATGCTGAATCAGGATTGCGAGATGACCAGGTTCTCCATGCTGCTTCTGTATTGGCCGAATTACTGGATAATGATGAAGATGGGGAAGTTGACGATTCAGTACTACTCAGCCGCCTTCAAAATGTCAGTGCAATGATTCCTATGTTCGATTACGATGACTCACCAGGATACCGAGATTTTGAAGAGAACTATCATGGGCAAGGTGTGGGTGCTGTCCTATTTGCAGAAGAAGTTGATCCTACTCAAACTGGCCATTGGGGTTCAGATGCTACCGTGGAGGAAATAATGCACACAATCAATCACCGTGGCCACGCCAACATTTATTCTGATGCATTTGGATTTCAACCCGATTCATCTCTACTAACTAGTGCTATGGACGAGGCACGTGGTGGCCAATTTATTGACCACCCAAGCACTTATCCTGAAGATGCGTGGTATCATTATGATGATGAAACATGTGATTATGAATGCATGGCTATCGAGTATATTTACTGGGCTCAAGTCAGTAACATGGGTATTCTCAATGACACTGCAACTTGTGATGGGATTGCAAATGAATGGGAGCCGTGCTCAAGAGATTTGCTAGAGAGTATGGATGTTCAGGTTTTTGCTTTGATTACCGACGAGCAATACCTCATTCCTCAAATTGCTCCAGATGGAATTTATTTCCCTAATCTAGATTGAACCAAAGGGTAGTCCGTGAGCGGACCCCTTGAGCATACTGAACCACCCTCTCGACCCTCCGAGATTGGCACTGCAATTAGTGAACAAGAACTAGAGGGATTTCAGCATAGATCC
>NYYK01000020.1 GCA_002685895.1 Methanobacteriota archaeon | reverse complement strand
TTAAATGATTTGATTTCTACAGACAAATGGGAACCTGGTGTAAGCAAATTAATTCCTTTCACCATTGTTTCATGTGACATTACTGCACACGCAAGACCATGCGTCCATGCCCTTGAGTAAACTACGTTTTTATTCAGAGTACAAGGCAAACCCAAAGACTTCCTAATTTTTGACAAAACAAATAATGAATCAGATGCCACCACTAAATTTGGCGTTGAAAAATAAACTACCGGAAAAAGTGAGAATAAATCATTTTGAATAAGGAGTTTGTTTTCATCCCATGCGGCAAGAACAAACGATCCCTCCGCATCGAAAGGGGATGATGTCATAGTGTCACCATCAGGTGAGGTACAATATTCCTTGAATCCGTTAGCACCTAAAGCGACGGCTTTCTTATCATGATCAACAATCCATCCCTTAAAGAAAAAATTCTCTTTTTCTCCTAATTCATTTTCAACAGAATGAATACTTGGTTCTGGATTATCGTCCTTTCTCTCAACAACTAGATAGGATACGGTTTCAGATTGTGCACCCACTGTGCATTCATCTGAATTACTGGGAAGTGATGCTTGAATATCTTCTATAATTGAAGTGGACCCCATTGCAAAGAGGTAGTTTGACATCATTTGATGCTAGCATCACTCGGTTAAGAAGTATTGAGTATGGGTACCCTGTCGGAAAACTATGAGGTCAAGTAATTATAACGCAATATTATTTGTTTTTGTAATACTCATGGTATGTTCATTTACGCCAATAGCAAACTCAGAAACAGTCACGGAGGAGTGTGATGCATCGCAGTGCTTCAACACCCAATTTACACTCTACGATGTCGAGGGAAATAAATCGAACTTCATGTACGAAATAAACGACGAATGGTATGATAACTATACTGCACTAGAATTGATGATGAATGTATTTAGCACACAGAACATGACCTACGCAACCTCTCAATACGAATCAAGCATATTCATAGAAGATGTCAATGGGACCGCGATGTACGATGATCAGGGCAACTCCTTTTGGGAGTGGGCCGTATACATCGACGAAGATGGTATGTGGGTTTCTACAGATATGACGGTGGATCAAATTATCATCAAGAACATTGACAACTATGCCGTCTGTTTGATTCCATCCGCCGAAGGTAGCGGACATAATCCATTTTCCCAATCAGTAGAAGATTGGCTGGTGGAAAACTCCGTGGATGAATACTTTCACTCCTCAGGCAAGGTGAATTCTGATGGAGAACTTGAAGGAATAACAAGAACCATTCACGGTTCGAAGATTTACCAACCATGGTATGTGAGAACCACTGGTGAACTACTAGGAACCGATCTTTCTGAAATCGAAATGCGAATCTCGGGGGGAGATGCAGATGATCTACCATACGGCGAGGAAGAGGTGCTGGTATCGATGGCCCTCTCCAACGGTACTGAAAACATGACGGGGTTGGGTAGTTGGTGGGAGATGACATGGAACGACGTTGACGAAGATGGGAGACTTTCAGTCGGTGACTCATGGGCGCTCCATACATCGATGATGGATACGCATGGTATCGACTGGTATGCTACCTTTGTGCGCATGGATTCTAAGAACAGTAGTACTCCTGGATTTGGCATATTGCTGACACTCAGCGCAGTTAGTATCATTGCATTAGCCAGAAAATCAAGTAGGGATTGAGTTTTTTCACCGCTCTCCTTCAGCGCAGGGTTGTTATCCCTGTGCTGTCTCGCGGAGCCATGCTTCCGGACACTCTGCACGAGTTACCCCGCGACGAACGCTTTGCTTATGCCAAGTTATTGGCTTATATGATCAACATTGATGACGAAGTGACAATCGATGAAATGACAGTCTTTGAACAACGACTTGGTACCGCTCTTCTCTCCCCTGCACAGAGGAAAATGATTCGTNCCTACCTCAAGGAACCGCCCACACTTGATGAATGTCTAGAGGGATTAGGTGAATTATCTGGTAAACTAGCATTACGAGATGCTGCTTTGATGACTGCAGCAGATGGAACTGTGGATGAAGATGAACAAATTGCTCTTGAAAAAATTGCTAGGCATCTGAATTTAGATGCTAAAATCGTNGATAAATTACTTGATTGGGTGTTAGAGGGTTTTGACTGGATGCAAGTTGGTCTAGACCTGTTAAATGTTGAGTGAGGTGGGCCTATGAGTGGCATGCTGCCCGATGCTGTCGATATGCTTTCACCTGCTGAAAAAGAAGTCTATATTGAACTATTAGCTCATCTAGCAAATTCTGATGGAGCGTTGGTACGTGAAGAGATGGCAGCACTTGAGGCATTCATGGGAAGAGTGCTACTAAAACCAGATGTTAGAGAAGAGACAAGAAAACGATTACGCAATACAGGGAACATAGAAGAATTACTAGAAAAAGCAACCCCTAATACACTAAAAATAGCGCTTAGAGATTCTGTTTTATTAGCCGCCGCAGATGGGGAATATCATCCTGCAGAAGTGGTTGTATTGGAGCGTATTGCTGATATTGCTGGAATTGGAATCAATGGCTTGGACCAATTGTATGATTGGGTCACTGAAGGGTGGCACTGGTTAGCAAAAGGACGTACTATAGTAGAGATGAGTATTGCTGGTGATGAACTACTTCTTGAAGAGGAGAACGCACCCTTACATGTTCGGGGCGATATTACTGAATATGAGTGAGAAACGAGGCATGAGCAAATTTGGAATTAATGGTGCAATCTGAAAAATTATAGTGATTTGACATGAGATCTGGTAATGTTAGTGGATGGTACGCTCGCCTTGATAGAGAATGTGCTTCAAGAGAAGAGCAACTCCATACTTGGCTATCTTGCTGGGAAATAGCGCTTAGCAAACATAAGCCAATTGCAGCAGTTCTCCCTCAAAATTGGCCCACCCTCCCAGCAAGTTTGCTAACTGATCCAGGCCACGTATTAGACCAACTACTCTGCCGCTTTGATGCAGAGAATGATGGAAGAAGCCCCAGAGGTGCACACCCTACACCCGTTGCACTAGCCGATGCCATTATCGCTGATGAATTAAGAACTGATGTACCCCCCATTTCAACTAGAAGTACACAACCAAAAATTAGTCTTGATGCGCTCCCACCTGGATTTCGCTTACATCTTGATGAACTGAATCTTAATGCAATTGAAGAAGAGGAAATTGAAGAGGAAGATGAAGAAACTCTCAAGGAAATTAATGACAAAATAAGAACTCGTAGTGGCATTCNGCTCCCATTTGCAGATCCTGCTCTCGGGGGGGGATTATTTCCAGCACGTCTTATTCGTTGGCACTCTGAAGCCATCACCAAATTTACTGATGAAGAAAAACTGGAGGACACGAGAACCCTGCTCTCTAAATTTCAGCTTGTCGATGTTTGTGAAACTGCTCGTGTTGCCAGCCTACGCCGCCTTTATCTTGAATTAGTGCGTTATGAATTAGCAGCACTTGATGATCAACCTAAGGCGGGCATGCTTGCTCGAACTGAAGCGGAGCAACTTTTGGACTCTGCAATAATAATTAGTGATACTTTGCGAGGNGAATGGCCTTGGACAGAACAACCGCGCTTACTCCTAACAAACCCACCATGGTTACGAATTAAAGATCGGTTCCGTGGCTATGAAAATGGTAGTGCGCTGAGAAAAGAATTGGGTAATGAACTCCGTAACTTGAAAGAAAAAGATGGGACATTACGGTTTTCCACACTGCGTGGCAATGTTAACTTATATCGCCTATTTATTGAGAGAAGTTTGCAGATTGTAAAAACTGGAGGGAGAATCAGATTAATTGTTCCCGACAGTTTGCTCAGAGAACAGAGTAGTGCACCACTACGTTCTCTACTAGTGAGTCAACATGAATGGACCACTATCTGGACCTTCCCTGAATCTGCTCNATTATTTGCGGGAGTTACTCAAGGCGTACTTGTTCTAGGTTTGACAGTGGGTGGGGAAACTGACGGGCTGCTATCATTTGGGCCCGCAGAAAAAAGCAACCTTTGCTCTGGAAATGGCCTTGAAGCTACAGTTCCTTGTATCTCTTTGGATAAAGAACGGTGGGAAAGATGGAGTCAGGGTGATTGGTCCGTTCCAAGACTACCAATAAATAGGGATGAGAGGGAAGAATTACTGGCCATAATAGACGAACTTGCAGATGCACCTAGACTTTCTGACCCAAACCATTGGTTATCAGGAAAGGATGAGTGTGTAAGAGTTAGAGTTGGTGAAGTAGATCAAACAAGTTGGTCAGAAGATATCTATCCTTGGAAAAAAGGGAGTAGAGGTGTACCCTTCATTCGAGGGATTCATTTCCGTAGCAATAATGAAGATGTCTGGATTCATCACCCCGCATTCAATTCACAGATTGACAGCAGTGCGCCGGAAAGAAAGCAAGCGCTGTGGCGAGGCAGTATACAAGCACCCAAATTACCACGTCTTGCATGTCAGGCAATTGTCAATGCTCAACAAACACGCCGACTACGATGGATTGTTCTTCCTGCTGGCTCCGTTCTTGGTAATTCTGTAAACCACTTACAACTTCCAAAAGATGTTATGGAAATGTTATCTAATATTCATAATGGATATGAAGATGCATTGCATTGGCTATGTGATTTACTAAATTCAGAAAAACTCGATGCATGGGCTCGTGCTTGGGCTGCTAACAACAATGTAAACAACTACGAATTGGAGTTACTGCCCCTACTTTCAGGGAACTACGAAATCGGGTCGCGGCTTGCTTGAAAGCAATTCATGCGCCCGAATCCGGAACGTAAGTACTAGAATAGGTATTTATGATGCCACCGCCCTCGTAAAGGTTAGTAGAGGCTAATAATCTCAGCAACGCACAAATAAATGAGGGGTTTCTATGGGTATTCATCCAAAAATAGGCATTACCGGTTTACCACGTTCAGGTAAAAGTGCCGTTATGAACAAAGTAACTGAGATGTTAGAAAATGAGAGGGGTAAAGAACTTAGAGGGCGAGGTGAAGTTCCGAGTTCATTCCAAATTGTTGGGGGTATGAAAACAATACCAATCCTGGAAGGAACCGCTAGAGTCGGCTATTCGTGTCTAAATATTCAATCNGGTGAAACTGGCATTATTGCCCACAAAGAAATAGATTCTCGGAATCGAATTCTTGGTTTAGGCCTTGACCCCGAAGTTATTGCCAGTGTTGCGGTTCCTGCAATTCAAGAAGCCATGGATAATTACGAAGTAATTGTTATCGATGAAATTGGGAAATTTTCTGTCGAATCGGAAGAATTTGTTGCCATTGTTCGTGAAGTGATGGACATCGACAAGCCAACAATAATGACTCTTCACAAGAAGAGTCGACATCCACTATTACAAGATATAAGAAGAAGAGATGATTCGAGAATTCTTGAAGTTACTCCAGTTAATAGGGCCCTTCTTCCGTACAAAATTCACAAAATTATTCGTGAAACTTTCTGATGGGATTACAATGGATTTCAGCCGAGAACGGCAAAAAACTGCTTCCATAATTCACACTCGCTGTCTAGAGATGCTTAACGAAGATATGGCGTGGTCTCTGAATAATTGGCCACTACCTCCCCCTCCATTATTAGATCAAGAATTACCCCTAGTTAGTCCCCACTCCGCTTCTCAAGTCATAGANCAAGCTGACGGTCTGTTCACCATCGACAAATCTCTATTCAATAACTTGTTAGATAATTGTAGAGAATCTATGATCCCACATCGCCTCAGCCTAACAGCTGACCCCCAAAAAGAAGGGGAAAAATGGCTGTTGAAAAGAATCGACGATGTTGCTCGTAGCATCATGTTTGGAATTTGTGAGGGTTGGTTGGCATTAGCATTGGATAGGGATGCGCCAGATACAACTCGTTGGTACATTGGAATCGCACTGTTGAATGGTATCTGTCGGAAAATTGACGGCCTATCTGAAAATCAAGGATATCATATTCTTGAGAGCATCGCCCTATCCAGTCCGCCCGGATATTGGCCCACACAACCCGAACCTGGACCTCACCAAATTGATTGGAATGAAAATAAAGATTCAACAATTGTATTGAAAAATAATTCAGGGGGCATTGATGCTGCACATTGGTTACTTGATGTAATGGAAGAGGGTGGTGAGGAAAGGCGTATTCTTCTAGTAAAATGGATGAGAATAATGTTGGAAAGGCCTGCGCTAGTAGAACAAATGGCATTAGCAAAACGATTTGAACAAATGGTGCGCTCGCAACCAGAGATAGTTGCTGCTGAATTAGTTACTTGTGTTCCTAGATTATTGGAAGTATCACAGCATTCAGGATTGTTGGTATTAACTGCACTTCAAACTAGACAAGAGCCGCGTGTGAAAATGGCAATTTCAGATATTCTACCTTCATTATTACGCGTATCATTTGAAGAAGGGATTTCTTTAATTGATTACCTCGCTAAATCAGATGATATTGGTGCGAGATCTGCATCAGTGAGTGCGTTGAAGGAATTAGCAAGCATTGATACTGACGCATTTCTTCAAAGAATTATAAAGCCGGCTCAAGATTCTGAAAACTCGATAAAACGTTTATTTGTTCAATCTTGTCTTAGAGATTATCTTGAATTAGATCCCTCCGATTCCCAAGGAATATTTGTACCATTATGGATTGAAAATGATGAAGTTGCAGGAATTAGAATGAGGGAATTACTTCTAAGAATGCAGGATGTTAATACGCAATCATTCAGTATCATAGCCAATAAAATTACAACAGAAGCACCTGACTCTCTAGCAAAATTTTGGGAAGTATTGGCAATNAGAAATGAAGAGAGAGCAGAGGCTTGGAAACATTACTTATCTGGAAATGGGTCAATGCCTGAACCCCTCCTTTGAAGCGAATGATGGATGTGGCTCAAACATGGGAGAGAAACCTGAGTGGAGATGGCAACTCGGACTTGGCTTGATTTTCGTCCTCCAATCATTCATTGAATGGGATGCGCCAGTAGGTCCTTGGCAAGAAGAATCATTTTCACGGGGTGTCATTGCACTAATTGGATTGGGTTTCATCTATGTTGCCAAATACCGCTGGCAATTTGAGACAACAGGAGTAATTCCCTATTTGCGGTTATATCATTGTGAACCAGAAAAAATTGTGGCACATGCTAGTTATGAGGCTATATTATCACTCTGTTTTGTGTTTTTACTAGGGTACTTGGCAAACGGGGAAATTTCCATTCCCGCTCCTGCGCCCCTACTTATTCTACTCTATTCATCGTTAATGTTCCTGCATGCTATTTACGCATGGTTAGTGATTTTTGGGCCATTAAATAATGACGAAGAGGAATAATATCCTAATGGGTAATTATCTCATTCCAGGTTTCCAAAAATCTAGTGGCAAGGGTTGTTCTCCTTGCATAGTACGAAATGCAAGATGGTCTGCTCTCTCATTCCACTTATGTCCACGATGAGCCCTGACCCAAGTGCCTGTAAGTTGACATTGCGATGATACTTCTTCCCACAATGCTTGAACTGTTTTTACTAAATCGAGATTTGCTTTTGCTTTCCAATTCTGCTGAGCTATCTGTAAAGCGTATTGTGAATCAGCGCGAATAATTGCCTGTGTAACTCTGCCATCCATCAATATCCATCTTAGGGCATGTGCAACACCACTGAGTTCAGCAGTATTGTTTGAGCCCACCTTTGCCCCAAGAAAAAGTTCCATTGTTGCATCTGTAATTACTAANCCACTTAATTCTGTAATTACTTCTCCTGAACCACTGCCTCTTTGATTATCCCCCACAACAACAACAACCCCCCAAGCGGCTGGAGTTTCTGCTGTTACGTTTTGATTATCTTGGCAAGAACCATCGACATAAATGGTATACTCCGCCGCATCAGATGCGGCAGAACTCATAGTATCTTCACTCTCCAATCAATTCACGATATGATGATGCATTGAGAAGTCCATTCACCGCATCCAAATCTGTCGGAACAATGCGAACAATCCAGCCAGCACCATACGGATCTTGATTGATTAATTCGGGGGAGTCGTCAAGTTCTTCATTGACTTTGGAAATGCTACCAGAAAGAGGGGCGAAAATACCTGAGACACTCTTCACAGATTCAATACTGGCAAATTCGTCTTGTTCTTCAATAATCATACCAACATCTGGAAGTTCAACATACACAATATCTGTTAATGCGTCTTGGGCGTGGTCCGTAATACCTACTACCAATTCATCTCCATCAANCCTAATCCACTCGTGATCCGCAGTGTAATACAGGTGTTCTGGTAGGTCACTCATCTTCTCACCTAACTCCTCGGATAACAAGTAGGGGGTCAATGTTTTCTATGGATTTCATTCTTCTTCTTTCTCTTTAGAAGATAACAAACCTTGCTCTAAGTCTGCCCAAGCATCAGAGAGAGAGTCCTCATCTTGTGAATCAGAAATATCCGACAAAAGTGCCTCTCGCTGAGCTGATGAGCCGCCAGAGGGGAACAATTTCAATAATGGAGAATTGACTCCTTTTTCTATACCAAGATGAAGGATATAGCCCGCTAGTAAAGTAACCACTGTGGCAGCAGGTAACAACCAACCCATGTCATTACTTGCTGTACAGTTGTATGTGTCTTCTGGACATTCCGANGGAGGTAAACGGCCGTCTATCAGAGCGAAGGCTGTTGCTAGCAATAGAGCGATTCCTAAGCCAAAAAGGAGGCGCCGNGCTGCACGGGCTGGTGCTTCCATGAATTCAACGAAAAGGGTTTAACCCATCAAATCGACGGATGAGGTATATCGAATTTGTATATTGGAGAACCCCTTTCATCACGAAAGGTGGTTATTGGATGACTGACTTCAAATATCAAGTTCGATATTCAAATTTTGGATTAATTCCTTGTATCTATTACGGATGGTCACCTCAGTTACACCAGCAACTTCTGCGACCTCTCGCTGAGTCCTACGCTTGCCACAAAGAACACTTGCGATGTAAATGATTGATGCGGCAATTCCAGTTGGCCCTCGACCACTAGTCAATTCTTTTTCTTGAGCGGCTTTGATGAGTTCGTATGCTTTTGCTTCAACTTCTGCATCGAGACCCAATCCGGAACAGAACCTTGAGATGTAATCTTCAGGGCCTGTTGGCATTATTCGCATCTTTAGTTCACGAACCATGAATCGGTATGTGCGCCCAATCTCTTTTCGTCCAGTTCTGCTAGCCTGACCTATTTCATCGAGCGTTCTTGGAACACCACATTGTCTGCATGCTGCGTAAAGACTCGCTGCTGCAACACCTTCAATCGAACGGCCTCGAATCAAACGCTTTTCGACTGCTTTCTTGTAATTCACTGCAGCTGCTTCACGAACTGATTTTGGTAGTTCGAGGCGGCTTGCCATGCGATCTAATTCCGCTAAAGCCATAGCAAGATTTCTCTCAGTTGCGTTAGATACTCTACTACGCTTCTGCCATTTCCTCATTCGATAGAATTGAGAACGGAATCTGCTGTTAATTGTTTTACCAGAATAATCCTTATTTTGCCAATCAATATCTGTAGAAAGACCCTTGTCGTGTAGCATCACTGTCATCGGAGCGCCTGTTCGAGCCCTCTGATCGCCTTGTTCTGGGCTGAAAACACGCCATTCTGCNCCTTGATCAATTACATTGTCTTCAANNACAAGGCCGCAATCCTGACANACNGTTTCGCCTCTTGTTTGGTCTTGTTCTAAATTTCTACTATTACATTCNGGACACTTTACAATATCTTCAATTTGAGTNGGTGGTTTCGCCATNTTAATCCATTCCATCTACATTCCCAATGTATTATANTAAGGGAAAGTTATAAACGNCGTNCGGCCGGGGTTATTTAAGGTTTAGCGGTTNNTTTTCAAGTATGAATNNGTAGTTNNTTGAGAGNATAATATTCNTTTGATAATGGTGATAAAGAATCACTACTTCGTCAGTTCTGCCCATAGGGCAGGGGATGAATTATGGGAGAAAAATGGCCGCCTCGTGAGATTTCCCTTACTCCTGGAAAACGAGTTCTTTTTCTGACAAAAAATCTCGATCTTATTCAGAAACAACTCTATGAAGGACTTGATCTTCGAATGGAAGATCTTCAAATTAGTGATCTCTTAGATGACATAAATACCGATGCCATGACTCCCGCATGGGTTTGTTTTGACTCAAATCCTGCTGAAATTGCGAAGAATGCCTATGCTGGATTAATTCATGATGGGGAGCGCCTGTTTAGGCGAAATGCACTCATCGATGGAGAATTTGAAGTCATTGTATCGGGGCATCGAAAAGGAACTGGTAGTAGCAGAGAAACTGCGGCTCAAGCTGAAAAGTGGGCTGGGATTCAAATTGTTATTGCGGCATCATTTGCCCCAATACACGAAAGGAACAATATCAACCTTGGACAATTGATGGGAGACCACCAAATGCTTTTGCGATTACAAAGTGGGGAATCAATACATCTTAGAGAATTTACAGATAAATACGACCCAATTACAAAAATGATTGTTGAAAGTGGAGGTATTTTCTCCTTTGCAAAAGAATTCAAATCAGGAAATATTGAGTTACCAATACCTGAAAACAAAGAAAAATCGATGACTATGTGTGAGAAAATCATTGCNAATAAACTACTCACAACTAACGGAANAACTGCGTATGTCAAACCTGGTGATGCCGTGATTGCCGAGGTAAATGGTGGATACTCCCATGAATTTACTACCGCACAGGTTCATGAATTTCTAATACACGAATATGGTCCTGACTATGTATTACCAGACCCAACTAAATTTGCTGTCTTTGAGGATCATCTTCTCTATGCTACAGGAGTTGCGAGATTTGGTCCCTTTGCTGAAAAAATTGGGCGTTTGAGAGAAATACAAAATATTTTCCAACAGCATACAGGAGTTAGAGACTACAGTGCAATAGATGGTGTGAGCCCAGGAATCTGCCACCAAGTGGCGCGAGAAGAATTCATTGATGTTGGAGATTTCATCCAAGCAACTGACAGCCATACTTGCATGGGTGGTGCAGCAAATGCACTAGCATATGGTGTTGGCTCAACCGAATATGCTAATTTGGCCCACAATCAATTTGCATTTGTGAAAGTACCTGAAAGTATTCGTTTTGAACTTGTAGGTACCTTGAATGAGGGTTGTACTGCTAAAGATGTGATGCTATACATTCTTTGGAAATACGCAACAAAATCTGAAACTCTTGACAGATCTATGGAATTTGGTGGTTCTGGGCTTGCCAGCCTTTCTATGGACGAACGTGCTACTTTGTGTAATATGGCGACGGAATGTAGTGCGAAAACAGGTATTTGTGAACCGGACGAAGTAACCGTAGAATGGTATGCAAAACGGAGAAAGGATCTAACTGAAGATGATGTTAGACAGGCTTTCGTACTCCCTGATAAAAACGCTCATTATGATGGGGGGGTACATGTAATCAACTTGGATGATATATTGCCAATGGTTGCTAATCCAGGAGACCCTACCAATGGTGTTTACATTNCTGAANTNGGAGATGTACCTATTGACATCGCCTATGCTGGCTCTTGTACTGCTGGCAAGGCTGATGATTTCCAGTATTATGCTGAAGTTGTTGAAGCAGCATTGAAAGCCGGAATAAGAATACCAAAAAGTGTTGAGTGTTATATCCAATTTGGTTCAAAAGCAGTCAAGGATTATTCAGAAAAGATGGGGTGGAATCAGATGTTTAGAGAAGTCGGAATCCANCTTATTGACCCTGGTTGTGGTGCTTGTATTGGCGCAGGACCGGGGGTATCTAACAACTCAGAACAGGTTACTATTTCTGCAATCAATAGAAATTTCCAAGGGCGATCTGGTCCCGGAAAATTATACCTTGCAAGTCCACTAACAGTAATGGCAAGTGCTTTTATGGGTAAAATTGTATCTTGGGAAAAACACTTATTCACTCATATTAATTAATAATTCTATAAGTAAAAGTATATGTATAATCATTAACAAGCGTATTTTA
>NYYK01000019.1 GCA_002685895.1 Methanobacteriota archaeon | reverse complement strand
CGGTACTTGGAAGCAGATTGAATCAACAACTCGCCTGTGAATCAGCACTTGCAACTAGCGAGGTTGAGGAAGTAATTACGTTGCTTGCTTCTTTGCCAGCAAATGTAGCAGGAGATGCACCGTTGGCAGATGGATACTGGATTGCTGAGATGACTGGACTAAGCAAGGGAATCAAACTTGGCCGACTGAAGGAATGGCTACATAGAATACAGATTGAGGAAGACTTGCCAACTCTTGCAGAGGTGGAAGCACGCCTCAAGCAATTGGAATGGCAAGACGGCGAGCCGACAGAATGGCCTCGCTTCTATTGGCCTTGAAATTCAAAGTTTGAGATTTCGTGCAATGACCAAACGTTGTACTTCCTGTGTACCTTCGTAAATTTGGGTGATTTTGGCATCTCTGAAGAATCTTTCAACAGGGAACTCTGTTACATATCCGTATCCACCGTGAATCTGTACAGCTCGCTCAGCCACCCACATGGCAGTGTCTCCAGCGAACAACTTGGCCATGCTCGCTTCGTTGGTGTGACGGGGTGCACCCTCTTCGTAGTGCAGTTGTTTGGCTTTTGCGGCACGATAGACGAGCAATCTTGAGGCCTCGACCCTTGTGGCCATATCTGCGAGATAAGAGGTAATCATTTGGTGGGCTGCTAATGGTTTGCCAAAGGTCTCTCTTTCTTGGGAATACTTCAGGGCTGCTTCGTATGCGCCTTGTGCAATACCGAGGGCTTGTGCAGCAATTCCTATTCTACTATTGTCAAGTGCGTTCATTGCTATTGAGAATCCTTTTCCGACATCCCCTAGAACATTTTCTGCTGGAACTTTGCAATTTTCAAGAATTAGGGTGCAGGTATCGCTACTACGGATTCCAAGTTTATCCTCTTTCTTTCCCACTGTGAATCCTTCAAATGTTTTCTCTACAATAAAAGCAGTTGTCCCACCATGTTTCTTGGAGCCGTAATCTGGATGACCGACTACTTTTGCGAAGAGGACATAAATGTCAGCCGAGGCGCCGTTAGTGACCCACATCTTCATTCCATTGAGGATGTAATGGCTACCATCATCAGAGAGTTCTGCTTTGCAGGAGAGGGCGGCTGCATCTGTGCCGGCTCCTGCTTCTGAAAGAGAGTAGGCACCAACCTTGTCAGCGGATAATTGAGTCAGATACTGATCTTTTTGCTCATCAGTGCCATGTAGTGTGATTGTTTTACTGCACAATCCTACATGGACTGCATAGAATACTGAAAATGAAGGGTCAACTCGAGCGAGTTCCTCAATAATAATCGCTTCACTGACATCATCCACTGGCATTCCACCATAATCTTCGGAGATAGTAATACCTTGAAGTCCGGTCTCATCGCAGAATCGTTTCCATTCTTCAGTAGGTGGAATTTGATGTTTATCTCGTTCCTCAATGGTGGGTGGAAGAATCGACTCAGCAAAGTCCCTTACCATCTTCCGAATCATGGTTTGTTCGTCAGTTTCTCGGAAGTCCATGCATCGCACCTATGGTTTGGCCAAACGCCTCTTGTTCATAACGGGTCGCCCGCCGCCTTTGGGGGCTTGAAAATAGGGTTGTTGACTCAAATAATTAAATATGAAGCCAATGTCGGCGCGGCTCAAGAGGTATATTTTATGACGGACGCTGAAGATTTCATTGAATTCAAAATTATTGATGATAGACAATATTCCAAAGACCATCTTTGGTTTATGAAATTAGAATCAGATGAGGAAACTGGAGACCTGTTCAAAATCGGAATCAGTGATTTTCTGCAAGCGGAACTTGGAGATATGATTCGAGTCGTTCTCGCTCAACCAGCTAGTGTTGATGAGTATGATGAGTTTGCTGCTGAAGATGGGGATACAGAGCAGGTTGGCACAGGAGCACGTGATGCGGGTGCCAGTGGTCACGAAGTCCTAGAAGAAGAGACATTGGCTACACTAAGAACATCAAATGGTAGGCATGTCATTGATGCTCCTGTTGCTTGCCATATCGTTGAGTTGAATGGTGAGGTTGAAGATAGCCCAGAATTAGTTAATGAGGATCCATACGGAGATGGTTGGCTGATGAATATTAGACCCGATGGACTTGATGAAGATGAATTGCTCAGTCCAGATGAATATCTAGAGCATCTCTACGAAGTTTGAGCGCCTATTTTGGCAAATAACGGTTCATGCGACCCAGCGGTAAGTACGAGCACCTTCGTAGTCACCTTCTGATGCGATTTCCACTAGGGCAAATTCACCCTTTGGCTCGACGACACTGTCTTCTCTTAGTCCCTTGTGGAGCGCTTCGTAAGTAACGCGGTCGATTGCAACCCTACCTGCCATTCTTTCAAACAAATTCCAGCGAGAGACAACCTCTCTCCAACTTGGTGAAACCTTACCTTCAAACACCTTGGCTTTTGCACCCGAGCCATAACCACAGAGGCCAAAGTAATTATTTTCGATATTCGCGTTATCTTCGTAATCAGACTCAAATGTAGACATGATAGCAAGGAAGATTGAGCCAGTGTACTGATTGCCAATAAGGCTTGAAGCACGCTGACCCTTCTCGATTCTTTCGGCATGGAACTTCTTGTATTGTTCAGTCTTGGAGATTGCTCTGCGGTAAACATCCTGCGCTTTATCCCATTCAATTTCACCTTCAGGGGTGTCTTCAAACTCTTCACGTGTAGGCTCGTCTCCAATTTCAGTAACAATTTCTTGCCAAACAGCCTCATTACGCCTGTCATGGCGGAATACATCTGGGAACATTCGCTTAGCTTGGAATGCGTATGGTAAATGCATGATGATACGAACCCACTGTTCAGTTAGGATTGTATCTGTTTCACTGTTGTAGCGGCCACTCTTGATTGCTCTTCGACGGAAATCAAGGAATGCAGTCTTGACTGCTTCTTGGTAGCAACGATTTGAGAATTGACCATCGAAAACAGGTTCATCTCTGTGAACATGAATCATCTCTTCACCGTGGGCAAAGATTCCGAGTCGGCGCACAGTCGATTCGGGAAGGTGCTTCACCATTCTTTCCGCCAAACCTTCTTTGAGATTCTGTCCTGTTTCTTTGGCGAGTTGCAAAACATGAGTAATGACCGAGGTCAGCGATACCTCTCGGCGTGGCTTGAAGAAATCGTGGACAGGAGTGGTAGAAATTCCCCAGGTGTCAGGAATGGAAATCAGACGAGGATTGTGACGCACTAGAATTGCACCACCTCCAGCACCCTGTGTGTATTCTCCACTTGACTCTAAGTCGTACTTTGCGTTATCAGAGAAGACCACAACCCCAACGCGCCCATCTTCATCGCCACCACGGGCGACCCAATCGAGAGTATTGTGGAGAGCATCGACTGCTCCAATACAAGCGAACGTCATGTCAACAACATCACAGTTGCGGAAGCAGTCTTCGCCAAACTGGTGCGTGTATCGCTGAGTCAACATATCGAGGATGTAAGTGGCGGTTGGTTTTGCACCATCCAAGGCAGACTCTGTTCCGAGATACATTCGGCCAATGTTTCGAGGGTCGAGACCATTTCGATCAATTAGTTGGGTGACAGCATTTGCACCCATTGTAGCGGTATCTTCGTGAATATCAGGAACAGACATGGCAGAAAGTCCAAGCCCTCGACTCAACTTGCCGTAATCGGCACCTCGCATTTCCGCAAAATCCTTCATATCGAAGTAAATCTTGGGAAAATGAATCGCGATATCATCGATTCCTACATCATTCATGCCAAACCCATTTGGTTTGGGCCCGACGGCCACTTTAGAACTCTGCCCCCCCATAGAGCCACAAACTGTCTAATAACCTTATTAAATGTAATTTTCATTTGTCAATAACAAAATGGCGAATATTGTGCTCATAATAGGGGATAATAGGGGCATTCGCCCCGAATTCAAGAAGTGGTGATGGCATTTACCTGTTCAAGCAATTGAGAATGTTCTTCAAAGTGTGCATTGAGGGATTTTAGAGTCTCAGTGAGCGCGTCGGCAACTCCGAATTTGAGATCCAATGGGTGTATTTCTCCTTCTGCTACAGCTGTTTTGAGTACCCCTAGTTCATCCCAAGTGGATGGGTTTCCATACTCTGGTTTGGGAGTAATTGTCAAGGTTCCAGATTCTGGGAAAACAATGTGCTCAATCAACTCGTACACGGGCGAGTTTTCGTCTTGTGGGTCGAGGTACGCTTTACGCATCTTCTTACGCATTATTGTAGCATCATCGTGTAGTAGGAGTGCTCCCCCTGGGTCTGTCTTGCTCATTTTGTGGTCGAAGGATTCCATTCGTGCTCCAGACGATTTCAAGCCAGAGAGAATAGGTGTATGGACACAAGTCGCTTTCACCCAATTGTGCCGGTCAGCAACCCTTCGCATGTACATATGCGCCTTTCGTTGGTCCATTCCGCCAAGAGCGATGTCGATGTTCATCTCGAAGATGTCAGCAGCTTGCATCGCTGGATAGAAGAATTTGGAAAGGTCACCATCTGACGAATCCTCGGATCTTCCCATGATGCTGAAAGTCCGCCTTACACGGTCTAGACTCATGTTCTTGGAACACTTCAAAACTCGCGCCCAATAGTCACCGGAGTCCATCAGGTCGCTAGCGTANAGGAAGCGAAGTTGTCCNGCTCCATCGCCCTCTTCTGGATGACTTAGAAGTGAACGGAATACTTCCTCCATGTAGGTGCCAGTAAGTCTGATTTTGTCCATGTCTCCGCCAAACTTGTCGTTGACCCAAGCGTGCCAATCTGCAAGAAATATCAGGACATTCACATCTGCATCGAGTAGTCTTTGGAGGGTTTGTGCAACCACCTTCCAACCAATATGTGCCTTTCCTGAAGGCTCGAATCCAACATAAGCCCGAATAATGCCGTCCCCTGCGTGAGATGTTGAATTTGTTAGGCAGTTTACTAGATGGTCGACACCAATTACTTCGTCAACACCAGAAAACATCGTTGTGACCATCTCCCTCTGTTCAGAGGAGAGTGTTGCTAGGTCATCAGTTTCCATTGTAAATCACCTTAGAATAACTTGCCTAGTTTATCACCGCGGCTAGCAGCCCGTGAGTTATCACCATTTTCTAGTGCTTCCTCGATTTCTGTGATGAGTTCTTCGGCTTGTTGTGCTAGGGATTCCTCAACATCACTCATATCCATGAAGTGGCGAGCCTGAGAGATAGCGGATTTTGCCTTGGAGACCTTTTTTGCACTCTCTTTCGCCTTGTCACCACGTTGTTTTGCACTGTAGCCAGTTGCTTCATCAAGGAAACCAGACCATCGTTGGCGTGATTCCATTGCCTTTTCACGGCCCCCATCTGATGAAAGAAAATCTGACAGTTCAGAACCTTTCATTTGCTCAACATCGACAACCAATTTGCCCTTNTCATTGTAGTGCCCAGAAACCTTAGCTAGAATCCCAAAAGACCCCTCAAATGAGTTNTCTTCTGTAGATTCCACATTTTCAAAATAGTTGTTGGCTAGAGCCGTTAATCCACCATCCGCATTCACCTGTTTTACCATTCCTCGCTTAACCTCAAAGGTCTCCATGAGAGGTCGCGGGAGGCTTCATCAGTTCAACCTTATTCATCAATCCGCCTGACATTATAGCCGCGAAGGATAAATCAGCGAAGCCGGTGCCCTCATTGATGCGGCGCTTGAGCCTCTTACTCGTCATCGCTCTTTTACTGGTGCCAAACTCGTTAGCACAAGATACTGAATCGGTGGTGGAGGTTTCTACAATCTCTTTGGTTGCTCAGTTTGATTTGGGAATCGAGGCACTTGCTGTTTCACCCAATGGTGAAGATGTTCTATTGGTCGGCGTAGTTGGTTTTGCACACTATATTTCTGCTACCGACCCCACGATTGAAGTCGAATTATATTCTGATGAAGGAGAGGACCTAAATGATGTTGATTGGCATCCGCAGGGCTTGACGGCATTGATAGTTGGTGACGATGGCACTTTGGTTCGATATACTAGAGAGGATCATTCTATCACACATGTTCCGGGTTCTACTGCTAATTTGATGGGCTCTCAGTTGAACACCGTTACTTGGGATTCCTCTGGCAATTGGGCTTATCTCGGTGGTGATGATGGCCTCATCATGCGATTTCGTGAGGATGGAAACGGAATCGCAGAGTATATTCCTTTGAATGGCAGTAAATCATCTGATGTTCTCGATTTGAGTTGNCATCACCAAATGCACTCNATATGTGTGATGACCACAGANTCCGATGGGATAGCCATNATCGACCAACAACATGAGNTTCACTGGCTNGTAGGTAGTGAAGGGGTGAGGTGGGCTGGTGTCATCTGCCCNCATCCNGNAAGAGAGCGTTGTTATGCNGCAGGNCAGGGCCAATCTGTTGGTGTTGTCGAAATCAATTCAAATCGGCCCTCAGATTCCTTTGTTGTAGTCAAGCATGTCAATATCGGTGCTGAATTCACCGATGTCCATGCAAGGGATGACGGACATGTATTGCTTCAAACAGCACCATTTGGATGGATTGATTGGGATATCACTGGTGGCAACGATGAGTTGGGCCTTGCATATCCTTGGTTGGATAATGCAGACGTTGATGATGTAGCCATGAGAGGGGAATCACTTGTAGGCGGATGGGCTGACACTGGGGAAACTGGATATGCTGTAACTTCCTATGGCCGAGTAGTGTACTACTACCCACCAGAAGGCACAATTTCTGAAAATATCGTATCAGCACTTGCACCCATGCTTGTAATCATAGCAGTTCCCGGTGTAGTGCTTGGCCTCCTCTACATAGCCTCGCCTAAATTGCAGAAGAAGTACCTAGAGTGGTCAAAGGCTCGCCGTGCTGCCAAGCGAGGCAAGAAATAATCCACGAAGCGGAAAGCGCATTCGGAGGGTTGATGAGCCAAGGCATACGCCGATAAATCGAGGGTGACAGAGATGGTGTATGAGGCTCTAGATTTCTATGATGTCGACTCGCAACTCACTGAAGAGGAGGTAATGGTGCGTGACATGGTTCGAGATTGGGTCGAGGAAGAGGTTCTTCCAAAGATCGAAGATGCCTGTCGCGATGACGTATTTCCCGATGAATGGCGTGTTGCACTAGGGGAAATGGGTGTACTCGGTGCCCCATTGGAAGGCTATGGTTGTCCCGGTCTTTCTTACACTGCGTATGGCGTGATATGCCGAGAACTCGAGAGGGGAGACTCAGGTCTTCGCTCATTCGCAAGTGTGCAAGGCTCTCTAGCGATGTATCCAATCTGGGATTTCGGCAGTGAGGAACAGAAGGAGAAATATCTGCCAAAGATGGCATCTGGTGAATTGATTGGATGTTTTGGCTTGACAGAACCTGATTACGGCTCAAATCCAGGCGGAATGGTCACTAGAGCAGAGGATAAAGGCGACCACTATCTATTGAATGGCGCCAAAATGTGGATTACCAACGGAACAATATCTGATTTGGCTGTGGTCTGGGCTAAACTTGACGGGGTGATCCGTGGGTTTATCGTAGAAACTGGTGACGAAGGTTACTCTGCTCCAGAAATGAAGGGNAAATACTCACTCAGGGCTAGTGTGACAAGNGAACTTGTGTTTCAAGATTGCAAGATTCCCAAGGACAGGATTCTTCCCAATGTTAAGGGATTGAGGGGGCCGTTCTCATGCCTGAACAACGCTAGGTTTGGTATTTCTTGGGGCGCACTAGGCGCTGCTCAAGCNTGCTTNAATTCGGCAAAGGAATACGCTCTCAGTCGAATACAGTTCGATGAGCCTATTGCGGCTTACCAGTTGATTCAGAACAAGTTGGCTTGGATGCTCAGAGAGATTACGAAGGGGCAGTTGTTGGCACTTGANTTGGGGCGGAAGAAGGACAATGGTACATGGATTCCTGAGCACATCTCTCTTGCTAAAATGAACAATGTCGATATTGCGCTGGAGATCGCTAGAATGGCGAGAGATATGCACGGCGCAAATGGNATTCTAGATGAGTANTGCATCATGCGNCACATGGCCAATCTTGAATCTGTNAAGACCTATGAGGGAACTCATGATATTCACAATCTGATACTGGGGCGACATATCACTGGCATACAATCCTTCACTCGCTCGTTGTGATGATATAGCCTATTGAATCGATTTTACGGGGCGTAGCCCCGTTATTGCTTAGTCTAAATGTTCATAGAGGCATCTAAGGTCGCCGCATCATGGTAGAAATCGCCGTATTGTTGAAGCAGGTACCTGACACCAATGCTAAGATTGCTGTTGTAGGCGGCAGGGTGGATGAATCCGCAGTCACTAGTTGGGTGACTAGCCCATACGATGAATATGCTCTGGAGGCAGCACTGCAGCATGTTGAAGCAGATGGTGGCTCAATAACTGCCATCACTCTTGGCCCTGCAAGAGCGGAGAAGGTTCTGAAGGATGCAGCAGCCCTTGGCATTACCAAATTAGTGCGCATCTGGCAGGATGGCTGGGATGATTTAGATTCAAAACAGGTACAATCAGCACTCGCTGAGGCTGTCAAGGCATCTGGAGCAGAGTTGGTGTACTGCGGGAAACAATCCGCAGATCGCAATCAAGGTTCAACCGGCCCTGGTATCGCAGAGATGCTTGGGGCGGCGTGTGTTGTTGAGGTCAGTGAGTTTGACGCCACTGGCCCNTCTTATCTCCGACCCGCGGCTAGCGGCAGTGAGAAGGTCACTGTATCTGCCCCAGCAGTCATCACTTTCACAAAAACAGAATCGGACCTTCGCAGGCCAAATGTCCGTGGAATCATGATGGCAAAGAAAGCACAAATCGATGTTGTTGCTAGCGATGTCGGTGGTGCACAAGTCACNTTCAATGGNCACTCTTCTCCGGCAGAAAAGCCGCCAGGTAAGACATTCGATGGCTCAGACAGTGTGCCAGAGGTAGTCGGTCTTCTTAGAGACGAGGCGAAGGTGTTGTAGGGGGGATGAAAATGGATATCACAATCATTGCAGAAACTCAAGGAAACCAACTTCACGCTGTGACCCGTCAATTGGTNGGGGCAGCCTCCTCATTGGGAGCATCTCCAACCATCCTATGTCCAAGTGGTACTGGAGCAGATGAAGCAGCAGGAATTGCTGGCGTAGGNAAGGTTCTCTCAGTAAACGGAGATTGCTTTTCGACTTTTGATGGCGGAGCGTGGGCGGCTGCTTTGGATGCGGCTGCCGGTGATGGTGTCATTATGGGTGCAGCAACCGCACAGGGAAGAGATGTAGTATCTCGNATTGCTNCNCGCNGAAGCATTCCGGTTGTGCAGGATGTCGTGGCCNTTTCAGGTNGNATCAACATGACCCACCCTATCTATTCAGGAAAAGCGATGCAGGATGTCACTGTTGCAGGAAGTTGTGCAATCACTCTTCGAGCCAACACNTTCCCTCCCGCTGCTGACGGTGGTAGNGCCGAATCGGCAACCGTTCAACAGAGCGGAGATGTGAAAATTGCAGTTCAAGAAGCAATAGCCAAGGCTAGCGAGAGGCTAGACGTGTCTGATGCAGATATCATCATCTCAGGTGGTCGAGGTATGGGTGGTCCAGAGAACTTCGATAAGTTGTATTCACTTGCTGATGGATTAGGTGCTGCAGTCGGGGCTAGTCGTGCTGCNGTCGATGCTTGGGATGCAATCCCACACACCATGCAGGTTGGCCAGACCGGCAAGACAGTGAATCCAACTCTCTACATTGCTGTAGGTATTAGTGGCGCAATCCAACATCTTGCAGGCATGCGTACCAGCAAATACATCGTTGCTATCAACAAGGATGCCGAAGCACCAATCTTCAAGGTCGCAGATTANGGCATCGTTTCAACATGGGAAGAGGCACTTCCAGTGCTTGCAACAGAGATTTCTAAACTACAGTGAAGTGACATTTTGTCATTATTGACCTGATTTAGGGTGCGGAACGCAAAAGGGGCGAGCCCCCCTCAAGTGAAACAATGGCAAGGGATATTCCGTGGATGCGGGAGCGTTTTGAGGAGTTGCAATCTCAAAATCTGCAGTGGGAGCCCCCCACACTTGAATCGGCAAGTACGCCTTCTTGTCAAGTAGATGGCAAGGAGATGTTGATGCTTTCTGCTAACAATTATCTCAATCTCACGACCCATCCAAAAGTGATAGCCGCCTCAGTTGCAGCGACCAAGAAATACGGCGTTGGTAGCGGCTCGGTACGTGCGATTAGTGGAACGATGGACATCCATCTTGAAGCGGAGCAAAAAGTTGCACAATTCAAAGGAGTAGAGGCATCCCTCATTTATTCAGCAGGATACACTGCAAATGTTGGCCTCATTCCAACACTTGTCTCTGGTAAGCAGGATGTCATCATCTCTGACGAATTGAACCACGGCTCTATCATTGACGGTGTGAGGCTGACCAAGGCAAGCAGGGCGGTCTATCCTCACAATGATGTTGCAGCACTCGAGCAAGTCCTCAAGGAACACTCGGGCAGTGAGCGTAAATTGATTATCACAGATGGTGTCTTTTCGATGGACGGTGATGTTGCCCCATTGGATGAAATAACAGATCTAGCAGAAGAACACGATGCCATGGTCTTTGTTGATGACTGTCACGGTGAAGGTGTTCTTGGTGATGGTGGAGCGGGAATCGTCGACCACTTCAAACTCCAAGGGCGTGTCGATTTTGAAATCGGTTCCTTCTCCAAAGCTTTGGGCGTTCAAGGAGGGATAGTTGCTGGAAGCGAGCAGGTACGTACCCACGCATTGAACCATTCACGCTCATGGTTGCTCTCAGGTAGTCAGCCGCCCGGTGTGGCGGCGGCACAGAAGGCTGCAATTGAAGTCTTGATGGATGAGCCTGAGCATCATCAGAGACTTTGGGCCAATACCGATAGATTCCGCAAGGAGATGGAATCGCTCGGATTCGATTTGGGACTGTCGACTACGCCAATCATTCCAGTAATGTGCGGCGAATCTGCAACTGCGAAGCAATTGTCGGTGGAGATGAGGAAACTTGGAGTCGTTGTGGGAGCTATCGTCTTCCCGATGGTAGCAAGAGATGGAGCGCGTGTTCGCAATCAGTTGTCAACAGGTTTGAGCGATGATAATCTCGATGTTATTCTAAGGGCGTATGAGGTCGCTGGCAAAGCAATTGGACTCATATGAGTCAATCATCAAGCGCTTCAACAGCCGCTTCCAACTCCATCTCTTTTTCCCGATGCCCGACCTCAACTTTATGCGATAGGTTGAACGGATCTTTTCCATCTTCAAGCATGGTCAACATTCTGTATCGGGGCGCCCATGAGAGGTGGACATATATTGGCCCAGGTAAGAGTAAAATTATCCATGCAATTAATTCTGGGAATTGTGGTAGTATTTCCATCCACAGACCGATTAGTCCGGCAAAGCCGACAAATGGCGCAGAGAACAGAATGATTCTAGGTGGAGCAATTGGAGGTCGTTGAACAATACGATTCATCAATGAAGATATTTGACCAGCAATTGCCATTCCAAGAGCGATGCTTAATCCCATAAATGCGGTATTTTTTGACCATAGTGCTACATCCCAGTCATTTCGCATACCATATGGGAGAATGAGGGCTAATGTCAGTAGCAGTCCGTAAAATGCGCCAACAATTGCTGGATGGCTGACTGAGAGCGGCCACGAGGCAAATCTTTGAGAAAGAGATGAACCAAGAAGCAATGCTTTCTGCTCGTCGTCAAGAGACTCCAAGCGCTCACGCCACGTTTCCACATTGTGACGTGCGGGGTTCGTCGCATTAACATTCACGAAGAAAAAACCTCTTGAGTCTATTCCTTGTCCTTTTCAACAATATCGAAACCCTTTCCTTTCATTTGTCTAATCAGAGCCCCTGGTTGTGGAGTGAGAGAGCCAGGTGTGGTCTCCTCCCACTTTCGTTCTACGGGATAGAATTCTTGCGTTTCGCGTGCCCGCGCAGTTTCAATTGGATCTACTTCCCCTTCTCCCCTATCTTGAGCATCTTGGAATGCCAATGCTTGATTCACCAGTGAAATCACTTTACTGACTTTTACATCGAGTGTATTTGGCCATATTAGCAGGATTTTCCCATTTTCGTCGTTTTTCTTCAGGAGTGTGCGTTCAAGTATAGGGTCTGCTGAAGCGAATATTCGTGCCTTTTTCGGGATGAGGTGCCACTCATCACCATCGCTGACCCAGACAGAGGTGACTCCAATTTCTTCACTCGGATGCCAAGGGTGCCCTTCCCCTATTGCTACCATATTGAGAAGGTGCATCCTGCTGTTGGTTTTCAGAAAAATATTCCACAAAAACCATGCGATAATAATAGTGAACACAGCTCCAGAATAGAAGTTCATCAATCCAATCATACTCAGTATTTTGAAAATCACAAGTAGGGAAATGAAACCGGTCAATGAGAAAAATACTGCATTCGTCATATTCTGCAATTGTACCTTGGAGATTTCAGGGTTGACCGACCAATGGTGCGCTCCATCTGGTAGGTCCTGCATAAAGTCCGATTAGGGGTGCCCTTCATCCCTGTTGCGCGCGGATGAACTACATTTTATTCACTTTAGGTCACTGAACAGAAACTTCTCCGTATCAGTACGAAGTTGCAGAATAGCACGTCAGAGGCGCTCTTCAAGGGTCACGTTCAAGAGAGGGTCGAGTGAGACGCAGGTTGGGGATTAGCATGGCCGAACTACCCAAGGGTGTCACCAAGGAGGTGCGTAGAGGCGGTTCAGGTGTCCTTGAGTTGCTTCTAATTGACTTCGATAGAGATGGCGGGGATGGCTATATTCGAATTGAGAAGGACACCTCTCCAGCAACGGTTGCACAGTTGGTTATTGTCGAAGGTAAGCCAGCGATGGCGCTTTTTGAGCATGACTCATTATTGATGGGTCATGCCGCTTTGGCAGAGTTACGACAGTGTGGGGCTGATGACGATTCGCGAATCTCTGTTCACACTGATGTAGACCTTGGTTTGATTTCGGATTTACATCCCGAGGCTAAATTGCATATCCGCGAAGAGGATGCCGTTTCAGGTCAGAAAATTGAGGGTTGGATTATTGATACCAAGAGTGATTCACACTGGTGGCGACACAAACAGAAGCGAGATTGGACTATGACCGAGGAGACGCTAACAGAAGAGGAAGAAGACTCTTCAGTTGAGGAAAATCCAATAATTATCGAGTATAAACCCGGTGAACAGTTAGAATCAGGTAGTAGTTATCTTGTTGATGATCAAACTCCAGATTCAGTATTGCAAATCGCTACCCATCTTGGTGCAATTGGACACCCCCTCCTTGTGATATCACGCTCTCCACCATCATATCTCACTGAACAGTTTGGAGTGCCCGCCTCTTGTTGTCGTTGGCTCTCTGAGCGTGAGATTGAGGGTGTGACGTCCCTTCACCCAGGGCTTGAATCAGTTCGCAGGGAGTGTGACGAGTTCCTTTGGGGCGCCACACGAGCTGTAATTGTGATAGATGGTGTAGAGTATCTCAGCGTAATTCATGGCTTTAGCCGGTTGTTGGGGATGCTACGGGATTTGCTGGATGTCGTTTCAACATCCGACGACATTGTCTTGATTCCTGCAGACCTTGACGTGTGGGATGGAAGAGAGCGAGCACTGATATTGCGAGAATGTGATCAAATCCCAATTGAAAGAGCAAGAGAATGGGCTGAAAGACCAGCGGTTGTAGAAGGCCATTCTTTCAGCCAAGATACTGAAGGTACAACGATTCCTGAACCCAAAACCATCAATGTTGTTAACGAGGCAGCGGATGATTTCAAGGAGGCAGCAGCAAGACTGCTCAGCAGTACCGAGCAAGCGGGCCTGTCAACTCCTTCAGTAAGTGAGGGCGGAGATGAATCAACCCAACCCGCTGAATTCCATCCACCTGTTACTTCTTTTTCTGCCCGTTCTTTGATTGATGAAATGAAACTTGAAAACATTGATGACGATGAATCCCAAGTTGCTATAGCCGATGGGCAAGAGGATACTTCTGTTACAGTTAATTCGGAATCAATTGTCGATAGCAATGAGGATAACCTGCAACTACCCGATTGGGCGACTGCCCCATCTGCAAATCGGGAAGATTCTCCAACTTCAACGGATGGAGAATCAATAGTGAGTGAATCTCTAGATGAGGAAGAGGTATCTGATGAATCAGTTGAAGAACAGGAATCTCCTGAGGAAGAAGTTGAGCAAATAGTTGAAGTTGAAAAGGGACCAACTCAACCAACAGTCAATTATCGCTCGAAGTCAGAACGTCGACTTAAGGTGCCCCATAAGCCAGATATTCTGCAACTTGAGAAAGGTTCAATGCATTATGCGGCGGCCAACAGCAAACAGTTTGAGGGTGAGTTGATTGAACCGGGTTTTGAAGCAATTGATGCATCCGTAACCGCCCTCAATTCAAAGAAGGACGAGTTCCGAGAAGTTGGGGATTGGGTTACTAATGAAGAGAGAGATTGGCAAATCCTTGAAACACGAAGCATGGGTGCCGCAGTAGATAATTCAAGAGCGGTGCGTCACAAAGTAAAGAGCACAGAATCATCATCAATTTCTCGCTTACATGTGCGTCAATGGGGTGCTGCAGCAGATAGTGCTGCCCATGTGAATGCGCGGGCAACAACTCCTGATGAAGTGGCAAACCCTCATGTGAGGGATTCAGCAAGACGTGCTCAAAAGGTTAGGACACTCACCCAGATGCTGGTCGGTTCAGAACTCGAGGCTCTCTATGCAGATCGTCAGCAGATGGTCAGCAGTTCTGGAATAAAGTTAGAGGTCCTAGAGAGAATTAGCACTCTATCTGACAAAGGTCATCCTATTCGAAATTTAGTAGAAAGGATTGAGGCCGATTCAAAAGAAGGCATGATAATGCTAGATGTTATGGAGAAGAAATCGGTAATTATCGATGACTTAATCAAACGGCTTAACATTCAAGAAGAGCGTTCAGTAGTTGATTCCAAAGTTGCCACAAGATATCGTGAAAATTTAATTCAATTTGAGCAGATTGAGGAAGTTGAAAATTTGTTGAAAGACTTTGAGGGATGACAATTTTCGGGCATTGTTGATAATCTGACTCCCTGTAGCAGAATTGGTGACAGTAATGGGTAGACGGACCATTCTCCAACAACAATTGGAGAAAAGTCGTCGTTTACTCTCTGAAAGTGAGGCTGAAAGAGCCCTTTCTGAAGGCGAGGGAGATAAGGTATCGCCGACTCTCGGCGGATATATTCGACAGAGGCATATGCCACCCACAGAGAATCTGTACGATGGCCCATTTCAACGAACTACAGCAGCAGCAGTAAAAGAGCGCACTGGCGATTTTGGTACTATCGCAGCAGAGAGAATTCAGAGGATGCGCCAAGGGGTTGAAGCGGAAGCGCCAATGGTCGATCGAGATAGTGCAGGAGAACCAATTTCGCTGAATATCCCCACTTGGTCTCTTGGTGAAAGCGCCGACTCAGTGGTTGAGAGTGATGGAGCAACCCCTGTATGGCGTGAGATTCTATCACAACAAAGGGGTCATGCGCGACCAAATAGTGCTGCAGTTCAGCAACATGCCTCATTGACAGGTCAGACGCCAACGGCAACCTCTTCACCACTGCAACCTGTTGCAGAGGAATTAGCATTACATCGTCCTGCTTGGCCATCACTTTTCATCCCGAATGAGAATTTTTCTTGGGATAATTGGCAAGCGGGGCCAGAAAATCGTTTAGCAAGTACTGCGGCACGCGAGGTCATTATTCATCCAGCAGGTAGAACCAATCCCCTGATAATTATAGGAGAAGATGGTGTTGGCAAGAGTCATCTACTTTGGGCCTTGGGCAATTCCTTTTACAACCAAATGCCAGACACAGAAGTCCGTATTATTTCTGGTATTTCATTTCCAAAGATGCTACCTGAAGATTGGGCCGAAGCAGTGCAGGGGTGCAGTGCCTTGCTAGTTGATGACCTTCACATGGTGACGGGCCCCGTGGAGCAAGATAATTTGGGATTGATGATTGACTGGTGCTTGAATCTAGGTGTACAAGTTGTAATCACTTCTCTTGAAAAGCCCTCCTTTTCGGGCATCTTGAAAGGTGCTTTGGGTCCGGCCGTGCCAGTGGAAATCTCCCAACCAGATGAGTTGAGTTTGGTACTATATCTGAGAAACCGAGTTCTGAGGAGAGGGATTTCACTTTCTGATGAGCAATTACGAGTCATTGCATCTGCTGCAGCAGGTGATTGGAGCTCTGCTGCGGCAGGATTTGAAGCTGTGGCGCTAGCCATTGAAGCCGGAGCGGAACCGTTTGGTATCACAGATATTGAGAGTATTCTTGCAGGTCAAGAGTTGCCTATGCGAGATGATGACGGTTTAATCACATGGGATAGTGAGGCTACTGGTCAAAAGATTGTACGTGAGGTGTTGGATCACGTTTTGCCAAGGGAGCAACAACCAAACATCGATTTAGTCAGTGTCTTGGAATCTCAAGTTGATGACTACCAGCCTCCAAATTTAATACCCGATAATAGTCGTGATGCTGTAGATTCCCTAATAGAAAGACATCTTGGAAGAGAAAAGAGTGCTTTGGATGACGCCCGCGAAAGAATCGAATCTTCCGGCTTACCTACTGAGTTAGAAGCACCCCGTGCCGAAATTCCTAATCTAGATATGATGAGCGAGGGATTCCTTGACCGATTGGAATCAAGGTTACGCCGGCATCAGGATGAACTATTCTCACTACATGAAGAGATGGAACATATCTCTGCTAATATTGATGGCGCCGAGCCGAAGGAACTTGTTGATATGGCAGATAGAATGCTTGAGATTGAGCGCAAACTAACTAGAATCTCACGCTTAGAAGCAGGCGAAGCACTTCTCCCAAGAAAAAAGCCATCCCGCCCTTACAAATTGGATTCCATCGAGGAATACGTTCCTGAGGGTGAGTGGGACATTGATGAATCCGATGTGTCTGCAGATGACCTTATTGGCCAACCCAAAGCCATACTGCGACCGGTAAGGGTTCTCAAGCCTGTCTCTTCAGAAGAGGAGTGATTTTAGACCATTCTGAATCCTTCTTCAGCAAGTCGGTCTTCTTCTAATTTCAGCCAAATCGTATCACCATTGATTACTATCGCCTCGGGATGGTCAATACCCGGACAAATTCGTTTTGTCTTCTCCCACGCCCGGTCAGAAACAAGATTCTCTCTCCAAAATGGAAATGCGGAGCATTGTGAAGGTTTCACCTCATAGATGCTACAGGTCTTATCAGCCGTGAGGTAGATGCACCGCCCATCTTCAGGCTTTGATTCGAGTACGAAGCGTCCATCATGTGTGGTTCTACAATACTTGGTTAGCCACTCCTTTAATTCCATATCGAAATGTACGGCAATCCTCGTAGCGTCTTCTTGAGAGAGGTAAACAATCCCACCTGGTTCGTCACAACATCGTCCGCATTCGGGAAGACAGATGAAGTTCACACCATCATTCCACCACCCATCGTCGCGGTCGCTGAACATTCTCTTCCAACGGGCCATCTTGTGTTTGGCAGAAGTCACGACCTGTAATTGTTGGTGCAGAATAATAATACTCTAGACAGTGTGAACATTAGGGCTGATTCACAATTTACACTTGCTGAATACTTTAGCGTCGCACTTATACGATTGATATGTATGAGACAGATTCCTAGACGGGGCGAATGTGAATGAGCGATTCCGAAGAACAACCAACCTTGTTTGAAATCAACGAGGGCCATCTTGATACAGGATTGCGAGGTATACCTGTTGGGACTTGCAGAACCTCTTTTGTCAGCCCTACCAAAGGTGTTCATTATGTCGGTTATCCAATCAGCGATCTTGCCGAAATGTCTCCAGAGGATATCATCTTCCTATTGTTTGAGAAAAGATTACCAAATCGTCAGGAATCACAAGATTTCTCCAAAGATTTGGCGGCGCGTGCAGAAGAGATGCCGGCCGGTGCTCTGCGAATATTGGAATCAATGACTCCTGGCGGTGGCCATCCCATGGATTGGTTGTCGGTAGGCATTCAGGCACTAGGTATGGCTGAAACTACTGGTGATGTGCGGGCTGACAGCCTCAACCTTATTGCTAGAATGCCTGAATTGATGGCCTCAATTTTCCTACTACGTGGCGGCCATGGTTTACCAAAGTCAGGTAGCGATCCAGAGCGCGGTTTGGTTGAGAATTTCGTTCATCTTCTAGGAATTGAAGGAGTTGAGGCAGAAAATATGATTCGAGTTCTACGAACCTTCCTTGTATTACACATGGACCACGGGGGGGGAAACCTCTCCACCTTCTCAGGCAAGTGTGTGGCCAGTGGTAGAGCTAGCCTCTTTGCCGCTATGTCGAGTGCAATGAATGCATTATCTGGACCTCTACACGGAAGGGCTAACCAATCTTGTCTTGAGTTTGTCCAACGTATCGGTACAAGTGACCCAGAAAAGATTGAGGCTTTTGTCCGTAGTGAATTGGCTGCAAAGCGACCGATTTACGGTTTTGGACACGCCGTTCTTAGAGCAGAAGATCCACGAGCAGCAGCACAGATTGCCCTTGGAGGAGAAATCTGTCCCGATGATGAAAATTACAAGATTGTGAAGGCGTTGAGAGAAGTTGCTCCAAAGGTATTGGCTGAAAATCCAAAGATTAGCAATCCATTTGCAAATGTCGATGTTGCTTCAGGAGCACTTCTTCACGCTGTAGGATTTCACAAACCAGAGTATTTCACCACTTTCTTTGGTTGGGCACGAGTTGTCGGAATCAGCGCCCAAATTATTGACGAGAGAAATGCTCGCGGTGGCAGGGGTGTGCCAATTTACCGGCCAAAATACATCGGTGTAAACCAACCTGTACAACGCCTTGAATAATTCAGTCAATTGAGTGATAAGTTCTTCCTGTACCGCGGTGGCCGATGATTCTAGGAACTTCCCAAGGAATTTGATTAGCACTGCTACTGTTTACTAATTCATCAACCGAGCGACTCCAAAGCCATCGCTTTTTCATTTCAGTGAGCAACTCTCGATGTTCTCCTTCTGACATTTCATTCCACGGAGAATCACTATCCGACAACGGTTCAGTTGCAGGTTTCGTACGCCTCTCACTACCATCTGGTAGTTGAGTGGTTTCCGGAGATGATGTGTCAGTAATAGCAGTCAAACCTGCATCTAGTACTGCCCTTTCTTCTGTAATTGGTACAGGCCAGATAAAAGCTGGAAACCCTTTCCTTTTCTTGGTCAATCTCTCTAAACCACGACCCGAGAGTCCGACTGTGGTTCCTAATGTTAAGTGGCGAGTGAAACCGGATAGATAATCCAGTGCGCATGGAACCATTGGCGCCCCCCATTTCTGATGTTTTTTCATTAATCGTGGCATTGAATGAGCAATGAATGAGGGCGTGGCCAACGCTTTGTTGAAGTTCCCAGAACTCCATTCTCGTAAACGTGGCATTAGGATGGCATGAGGGTGTTGGCAACCTGCTTTATTTACAGCACTCAGAAATTTTTTGTCAAATGCATAAATCACAGTTGTTCCTTCGGGCAGGTCAAGATCAGAGAGGGCTTCATCCACCATTTGAATCATATCAACAAGGTAATCCACCTTCTTCGAGCCACCCTTCCATCCACCTGCTACACCACTATTGGGATGGGGTGATTTTAATTCAATACAGACAGTTTTCCCTTCTTCTTGCCAAGGCCTAGTGAACTCAGAAGTATTCATCAGTTCATCGAAAGTGTCTGCAATTGATTTTGATTCATCAGCCGTTTGGTTCTCAAAATATTTGCCACCTGCAATTTTGTTGTCGTGATGAAGCATCAACACGCCATCTGCCGAGAGGCGCAAATCAAATTCTACGCCGTCAAAGTGATTGATGCCCATTTTGATAGCATCAATAGAATTTTCACGTGGTTGTGACCAACTCAAACCGAATCCCCCATGTTTCCGTTATAGGTTCAACACTTGAACCCAAAGGGAGGCTGTATCTCTAAACTGTAATACTCATAGCCCGCGCTCATACTCGGTGAAATATGGCTGATGTGAGCGATAGCAAGCAAATACGTGGATATTGCATGTATGACTGGGGGAAATCTGCCTTTGAAACAAGTGTAACCACTGCAATTCTACCTCCTTGGTTCGCCTATCTATTCCTTGAGGCAAATGGCATTTCAATCAACACGATGTTAGGCACTATGACTTCCGATACATTTTGGGCATGGTCGATAACAGGGGCTGCTCTATTGGTTGCTATCGTAAGTCCCGCTTTAGGAGTCATTGCGGATCGCACTAAAATCAAGAAGCGGATGTTGAAATTACTCACTTACCTCGGTGCTGGATCTACATTTCTGTTAGCTGTGGCTCCTCTTCTCCCAATATCATTTCAGTGGGTTTGGCTATTCGTGATGTTCCTGTTTGCAAATGTTGGATTGAATGGTGCGGGTGTATTCTATAACGCTCTATTGCCACATCAAGGCCAAGAATCTGAAATGGATGGTATATCTAACAAGGCATACGCGTATGGATACCTTGGTGGCGGTATTCTCCTTGTTGTTCACCTTGGAATGGTTATGGGAGTTCCTGGTGATTGGGTGATTCCATTCTGCATGGCGTCATCCGGCTTGTGGTGGTTCGGCTTCGCGCTTTGGACCTTTGCAACAGTTCCAGAACCTGAAATTGAAAACCCTGTTGAAGGATTGAATGTTAGTACGGCTTCAAAATTAGCAGTAAATGAATTAGCAGTTACAATCAGAGATTGGCGCTCATTTAGAACTCTATTTATCTATATGCTTGCTTACTTCCTCTTCATTGATGGAATCAATAGTGTAACAGCATTAGCAGGTGCCTTTGGAATTGCAGTTCTAGGTCTATCCATGACTGATTTGATTCTCACAATTGTAGCAATTCAGTTCGTTGCTTTCCCAGCAGCCTTTTTCTTCACATGGTTAGCAAACAGGACCACGACCAAGAAAGCGCTAACTATTGCTTTGGTTGGTTGGTGCTTAGTGATTGTAGGTGCGCTTTCATTCGCACCATTGGAGTTGGAAAATCACGATGAATATGACTTCCAATTTGATTGGAATACAGACCATTACGAGGTGCGAATGCTTGACTATGAAGTGCTTGGTGATGGTGCTTCCGACCGTGCCCTTGAATCTGAATTTGGCCACTTTTTACCGACTGAAGAAGGTGGTGTCGGTAATGCTACAGATGCAGAAGTGACACACTTTCTTGCTTCACTAGGGGATACACGATTTTCAGCTTCTGTGACTGATCGCAATAGTTCTGAAGAGCGACGAATCGCGTTAGGTATTGACCATCCGACCAGTTTGGGTGATGGTAAGTTGGATGCAATCCCTTCAGCTGCTAGAGATATTATTTGGGGACCCCTAGGACTTTCAGTTACTATGCAATTTTTACTCTTGGGTTGTATGGCAGGATTGCTTCTGGGTGGTTCTCAGGGTCTTGCTCGAAGTTTGTTCGGCAAGATGGTTCCTGAAACTAGAAGCACTGAGTTCTTCGGATTTTTCGGATTCTTTGGCAAGGTTGCTGCATTGATTGGACCCATGATGTATGGGATATTGTCAACCATATACGATAGCAGGGTCGCTGTGGCAAGTCTATCAATTCTTATTATAGTTGGAACCGTAATGATGGCCTTCGTCGATGTTGAAGATGGAATTGCGGTGGCAAATGCTGCTGATGAGGTTGCTAGAAAGGGCTCTGGGAATTGATTAAGGCAGTATCCTATCGATGATGAGTGACACCTCGAAAAGAATCAACATTGGCCCTGAAACTAAGAACATAGAGAGTGGATCTGGTGGAGAAAGTACTGCTCCAGCACAGAATCCAGCAAACCAGAGATGTTTGCGGTATTGGCTCAGTTCTTGCCTAGTAACAAGACCACCACGCAGAGCAATCAATGTGATGAGGGGTACCTGAAAGCCAATGGTTGCCCCTAGGCAGAGGCCTGCGATGAATCCAATCCAAGCAGATAGTTGCCATGTTGTTGTAACTCCAATAGATGCGGCGTCAGCCTGAAGATAATCCAACAGAAGTGGCAGTAGAAAATCAATCACATACCAAATTCCAGCTGTAGCCAATCCGAGAGAGCACAGCAGAGCGAGAACAACGCTACTCAAAGAGGATAATTGTGAAAATTCGACACCTTGCAGTTTCGCTTTCAACTCTTCATTTTTAGCGGCAAGAAGTGCTGCTTCAACAATCACAGTAAGAAAGACCAAGGCAACTGCTAAATGGGCAGCCAATCGAAGTTGGATGATGACAACCTCCAACGGTTGTAGTATGACAATAGAGGCCTCATCAGGGATTAGTTGAGTCTGATTTAGCATCCAACTTAGGACATGCCCCGCAGTGGGATATCCAACCATCATCCCAGCGAAGAAAATCAGTGCCCAACGTTTGATTCGAAGTCTTACAAAGTCGCCAACGGAAAGCAATAATTCACCATGTTCACTGTCAAGCAATGATTCAACATCGCGAGCGAGTTGCTCCGTTGCATCAGTTGCCATTGGATGGCCGAGTAGGGCATCACCCATCATATTTGAGGGATGTTCGGCAATCTAGGGCCCCTCTTCTTCTCCTTCTTAGGGGGTGTTGGAATTGAAGGTAGGGTGGGTGCGTTGCGAGCTTTGGTTTGAACTGCTGGTGTTGAGGCATTGCTACGGCTTGGTTTAGTGGAAACTATCGTAGACATCTGAGATGCCTCCACAGGCCTACCAAATAGGGTCCAAGTGTTTAATTCAATATCAAATACAGCAGCCTTGGGAAGTCCCACAGGGCGTCTAGGCATTGAACCAAATTGCGCTTCTTTCCGTTGTAGATAATCCGATGATGGTGTGTCGCTCACGACTTCCACAGTAGGTGGTTTTACCTCTTTTACTACTGGAGGGGCTACTGCTTTCACAGTAGGAGGACTTACTGGTTCCACGGTTTGTTTGGTTGCCTTGACCGTGGGCAAATCTGGGAGAGTTGGTTCATCGCTTGAAGGTGAAGGATCAAACACTGATATTTCTGGTTCATCTTCCACTACATCGGAGTCGTCTAGCCAACCTAAATCCTCATCCTCGTCGTCTTCAATAGTGGTTGTCAGAATGCCTGTGCCAGTGAGGTCAAATATGTCATCTTCTTGATCTCCAACCCTAGTTGTAAACCTGCTGTCGATAGTCGACTCATCGACAAATTCTTGGATGATTTCACCTTTAATGAGAACATCATCAACCCCCATTTCTACAGCGACTGCGGTCATCTCACCTAGGGCATCAGCGATGATTTCTGCTGCAGGCGCACCCTCTTTCCCAACGATACTAGATACAATTGCGGCTGTTGTTGGATTGACTACACTCAAGCCGCCAGGTCTTGAAACTGAGACTTGTCCCGATTCAAGTTGTGCTTGCTGGTCTTCAATACTCTGTTTTTGAGGGCCACTGATTGAGGGGCGAGAGCGAAGGCCGATAACTGCAACCACAAGAGTTGCAAGCATCAGAACCAGCATTGCATATTCTTGGCCAGTCAGGGACCCAGCATCCGACCAGAAGCCGTTTTCTTTGTAAGGTAGATTGAGGGTTTGGCGCAGATATTGCAGAATATGGAATTTTTGTCCTCGAGCCCCTGTTCCGATGAGACCAGCGGGAAACCAACCTAGAATTCCATTGAGCAGAATTCCCAAGAACTGTGAAATTGAAATCAACAACGCGAACTTGCCTATATTGGGAAACCGCCTCTCCACATAACCCCCTCCGGGTATCTTCGATACCCTTCTCCATATTCAAGCCTCTCCTTACTAGAGTAGTACATCATCATCGATATTAGACCACAAGTGGGGGGAGTTCTGATATGACTTGAGCGGGTCGCAACAATGAGAAGATGACGTCAGAGGCGCCCACTGAACAAGAGCAATTGCTCGATGCCCTCCATCAAAGAGGAGAGCAACTGTCTAACATTCTCAGTAGTATTAACGCGGCGGTAGCAGTCACTGATATCAACGGTTACATCGTTCTGTTGAATGATGTTGCAAGAACAAAACTAGGTCTCATTTATTCCCCAGAATTGACTTTGGCAGGGTACGCTGCCCAGTTCGATTGGCGGGATGGAGAAGGTGTCCACTTCACAGCGGATACTTTTCCTGTTTCCTCAGTTCTCTCTGGTGGTTCAGCAATCCACGAATTGTCAGTTTCCAAAGGAGAGGGTGAAGATGCTCGCCACTTCCACCTTTCTGCAACCCCTTTGACCTCAAGAGAAGGGGAACTAGTTGGTGCAGTGGTTGTTTTCCATGAAGTCACAGAACTTGTCCACTTGCAAACTGAATTGGAGGAGATGAATGAGCAGCGGCTTGGATTTTACAGCGGAATGAGCCATGAATTGAGGACTCCACTCCAAGGTATTATTGGATACACTGATTTGTTACTTGAAGAGTCGGAAGAGGATTCTTTTGAGAAAGATAGCCTAGAAGCAATTCGCTCCTCCACTGATCATCTTCTATCCATCGTCACAGATCTTCTCGACCTTTCCAAGATTGTAGCCGGGCGTATGGAATTGAACAAATCACCAACACTATTGACACCAATTATCAAAGAGGCATTATCGATGGTTTCCCCAGCTGCAAGAAAGAAATCCGTCTCGTTGAAGGCAAATCTTGCAAATCTTGGCATTTTGGAGGTTGATGAGCGGGCTATACGACAAGTCATTCTCAATCTAGTATCAAATGCAATCAAGTACACTGATGAGGGTGGCGAAGTAGTGATTTCATGTGAGATTTCTGAAGATTCAGCCAGCATTTTGGTGCGTGATACCGGCACCGGTATCTCTGAGGGGGATCAAGAACTGATTTTCCGTGAGTTTGTACAAGTGAAGGGTGCAGATGGCCGGCAACGGGCGGGTACAGGACTCGGACTTGCTCTATCCAAACACTTTGTCGATATGCATGGTGGCTCATTGGTGGTGATTTCCAAAGTTGGGGTTGGCTCAACTTTCGTCGTAAATTTGCCGTTAGATTAGCATTTTTCGGCTAACGGCGAATCAGAATGGTCAACAGGTCGTCGTGTTTTAGGGCATGGTCTAAACCGACTCTCTGCCAGTCAAATTTTGCACTTGGGCCCTTAACGCGGGCATAGCGAAATTTCCGCACAAAGTCACGATGCAGAGTAGCGCAGACATCTCTGACGGTACTATCATCTTTGACAATCAAAGGCTCAATCAAGTCAGCCTCTTGCCCCTGTGGTTTGAGGAAGATGGACATGAATCCGAGGTTGTCGTAAATGAAGTCCTTCAACTCTTCAATTCCTTCTCCAGTCTTTGCTGAAATTGGCAGAATAGGCCAACCTTCTGGTAATGTTGAGTATATATTCTCAAGGTCTTCAGGAGTGGCAAGATCAATCTTGTTGACAATTACAATTGCCTTAGAGTAGACTCTGTTTTGTGCCATTGAATCCACCAACATATCGGCAGTAGCATTCACCCGAAGGGTAACAAGTGCACTGGTGTAGCCAAATGAACGAATAATGTCCTGCATTTCATTATCGGCTAGAATAGTTTGTTCAACAGTTGAACGAATCTCAATTCCACCCTTGTTTAGGCGAGTGATGAATACTGGTGGTTTGCCTTGATTTAGCCGCATTCCAGCAATTTCTAGTTCTCTATGTAGTACTTTGAAGTGAGCATCTTGGAACGGGTCAACCACATAGAGTACCATGTCGCAACTTCTTACGACTCCAAGAATTTCCCTTCCTCTTCCTTTTCCTTCGGCCGCCCCTTTGATGAGTCCAGGCAGGTCAAGAATCTGAATCTTGGCACCCCGATGTTCCATTAATCCGGGAATACAGGTNAGTGTNGTNAATTCGTAACCNCCAGTGTCNGACTCNGCNCCNGTGACTTGGCTGATGAGGGTNGATTTACCCACACTNGGGAATCCAACGAGAGNGACNCTGGCGTCTCCNGATTTTTTCACTTCAAATCCCTTTNCNGGGCCACTNGATTTTGCATGAGCGGCNACCTTCTCNTGTTTTGCTTTNAGNGCNGCAATTTTTGCTTTNAATTTACCAATGTGGTGTTCAGTGGCCTTGTTTTTCTGGGTCTTGTCTATCTCTGCTTGAACGCTAGCAATCTGTTCATTGATTGTTGCCATGCAAATTCACCCAACTTTTTCCAACCCGATTCAAGGCTGCTCCAAACCATCGGTCATGGCGGTGGTTCTTCAATACGGCGTTTAGAATGGGTCGTGTATCAGTAGTTGATGAGGGGGAATTCTTGATGGGGGCTACACCAACCCAACAACATGGCAGACCTCTTGGCGATGGCTGTAGATTCATCAATTTGGATGAANTTGCTCGCCATGCCTGCTTCTGAACTCAAACAAACTTTGGAGAGCAAGGAATTGAGAGAAGAGCGCCCTAAAGCAGACGAATCGCTAGAAAGACGGCACGATGTAGATGTTGAGGCGGAAATTCTCGATTGGGTAGATTCATGCGGAATTCAAGGTAATAAATCCACCTTGCTCACAGCTTCAGAAATAATGGTGGATGGTGGCGATGTAGAGAATATTGCAGAAGGCATCTGGTTACTGGCAGAATGGGCTAGTAGGGGCACATGGAGATGTATGGAAGGAAGGGGTTTCCTATATCTTGAGCCCTACATAGATGGCGATTTAGAGGGGGTGGATGAATTATACAGCGATTCAACATGGTTCGCTGCACTTTCCACATTACAAGGCATGACTCCTGATGAGTATGCTGAGGCAGTGGTCCTTGATTGGATGGCTCGCCGCGAAGATTTGGGCGAAACACTTGACCAAAAACAAGATCCACTAATCCTATCCACAATGCAAAGCCACCAGCGTTTGGCCAAATCTCTCCATAGGATGTCTAGAATAATTGACCAAGAGAGCCTCACTCTTCTTTCTCGACGAGAATGGTCATCTTACCTACTCGCAGGTTTCGGTGGGTTCAACATCGGCACCTTACTCTCCTCTGCCGTGAAGGAGGGTGATTCATGAGTGAAGTCGAATGGGGTGATGATATGCCAGAGGTTCCAACTGCTCCAGAGATTGCACTTGAACCTGCNCTTGTCATACTAGGTAGATTCCAGCCCTTTCATAGAGGCCACGCCGCATTAATGGATGCTGCAATAGAAGAGGCCAAAGGTGGTCTATGTCGTATCGCCATTGGTTCAGCGAATCAACCTGAAACTCTGGAGAATCCTTGGAATTGGGAGGAAAGAGCGGAAATGATTCGCTGTTGGCTAGATTCAGAGCATCCGGATTCAGATGTTGAAATTGTTGCGATTCCCGATATTAATGACCCACCGTTGTGGGTTCAGCATGCTAGTAAATATCACGGAGGGCCAGGATTTCTATTCACCAGCGATGGTGCAACAGCAGAACTCTATCGAGATGCCGGCTGGCCAATTATTGAGGTCGAACTGGAGAATCGTGAATCATGGGAGGGGTGGCGAATTCGTAGTACTCTGAAGATGCTTTCAACAGTTACAGAAAGAGAGGCGGCACTATTGGTGATGCAAGAAAATGTGCCAAAATCAGTAAGTGAACTATTGTTTGACCAAGGNTGGCTCCACCGTTTGGCCTTCCTTGGTCGAGATTTTGAGGTGGTCGGCTAAGCCTCACAGGCATTTCCAGACCACTCATGTGTTTCACTGTGTTCAGCAAAGTTGAGTACTCTCTTATCGTTTACATTCAAGTCAGAAACGCCTATTCTAGATTCGGAATGAACCCAAATCACTGCACTTCCATTGTCGCATTCTACATGGAATAGCATATCATCAGGGAAGCGCCATGTGAATGAGCGAAAGACCGAGTGGACATAACCAACCTGAAGTGACTCGGTTACGATTTGCGTGCGTGGTTGTTCATTTACCCATGCGTTGATTTCTTCCATGACTTCCTCTTTACTGGCATTCACAATGATGCTCACTTCACCGTTTCCTCGATACGGATTTGGCCCTATGCGAGTACAGTTTTGTGAATCTTCAGGACATTCAGTGGGATATGCTTCAAATTCAAGAGTCGGTGCTGCAATCCAAATGCAGAGAAAGCCCCCGATATAGAGAGTCATGATTCCAAGAGCAAAGACCTGTAATTTTCGAGGTGAACCGTACCAACGGTCCTCTTCACTCACTCATTCCACCGCCGTGACGACGACGCGAGCAGGTCTCAATACTCTGTCGTGCATCATCCACCCATTTTCCAATACTTGGACAACAACACCTAGAGGATGTTCTTCGCTTGGCGGGATGGTTGTGATGGCTTCCATGTTCTTTGGGTCGAATTTCTGCCCTTCAGTGACTTCGATCTTCTTTGCTCCATCCGCTATAATCGCCTTCTCGAGGTTATTTCGCATCATTGTGATTCCTTCCATTATGGAATCGTCTGTATTATCTGGCATCGCAGTAACTGCTCTGTCAAAATCATCGAGCAAATCGATGAGTCNNCGAGAAAGATTTTGAGAACCGTAACGAATCAAGTCTAATCTTTCTTGAGTATGTCGCTTTCGCATATTTGCGATATCAGCGTCTCGATAGGAGATCTCCTTTTCTGCAGTTTCAGCAGCAACCAGAGCCTCGGCGAGTTGTTCTTCCAAAGTCAGCTCTTTTGGCTCTTCAATCTCATCTATTTCCTCTGCAATGACCTCTTCTGCAGGCTCCATTGGCGCCTCATCTTCGTCACTCATTGATGATGGCGACCAGCGCACCCCTCATCAACCCGACGATTAAGGGCGGTGCTCATTAAGCCAAATGACACCTACTTCGAGTCTTTCGTGAGTTGGATGTATCTCAACCATTGCTGCAGGTGCTTCGATTTCATCAGCAATCCCTTCAGCTAGAAGCAGAGGGATTTCAATCCGGTGATTTGCAGGGTCATGATGAAGGAATTGAGCAGGAACATCGCAGATTTCAACCAGTTCAGAAATATAGTTCTCAGCCTCATCCTCGACACAATAAATTGCACCAAAAACCACTGTTCCATCATCAGTCAATTGTTCGTGTGGAGCGATACTTGTTTCCCCACGCCTCATGAAGCGCCTTCTTAGTTGTCCAGCNTCNTTGTAGNTNGAGGTACAGAACTTNACAGAGTANCCGTANGNTTCTTGCTCATCTTCGCCTAATCCAAGATTTGCGAGGGTTACCTGTTTGCGAATATCACGGGCCAATTCAGTGGACCCATCAACACCAGCCGTCATCTCGTTTGTTAGATTGAAGCCACGAAGTTCCATGTTGTCGTGGTTTCCGACAGTAATTTCCAATTCATTGAGATTGAGGAACTCGATAGGTGTACCACGCATCTCTTCAAGAAGTTCGTACAACCGCTCTTTTCGGTCTGGTTCACAGGGGATTTCAATTCCAACATTCATGCCTGCAGTAGCACACGCCTCTATGGTTGGAGAGTATTTATCCAAATTGAGGTCGAGAAGGTGAAATCTAATTTCATCTAAGCCCGAGGCCGCTAGAGATTCAGCGTGTTTTGGAGGGAAATGGATGCTAGTGTAAAGGTGAATGTGGTGGCTATCCCCAAAGGCCTCTTTCAGTGCCCTGCAAGCCTCTTCGACACGCTCTCTCACGATTAGGGGGTCCCCACCAGTGATGCCTGTTCCTGTGGCGTTCATGGCGCGCCCTTCTTCTATGACTGCGGTCCAGTCTCCGATCTCGCAACGGCGCTCGTTGGCATACATATGGTCGATTTCACGGCGATTTTCAGAGAGTGGGCAGTAATCACATTGCCAATGGCATTCTCCCGTGATGAATAGCACCATTTTACTTCCAAGTTGGCATTGAATACAGCCTTCAGCCTCATCACGAGTAGGGGGTTCAACAGGTTGGGGAATGCTTGGCTGATGTACCTCTAACTTCACTTTGAATCACCACCTGCTTGAGTTAGCAACCAAGTGTGGAATCTGATATCATCTGTAAGTTCAGGGTGGAAGGTGGCGGCAATCCAGCATCCTTCTCTGATAGCAACGACTTCATCTTGGTTGTAAGCAACGGCTACTGCTGCCCCTTCTACAGATTTGAATCGGGGGGCGCGAATGAATACTCCTGGAAAAGAGCCTCCCAATTCGGGAGTTTGCAATTCAGCTTGGAATGAGTCAGCTTGTCGACCATACCCATTTCGATTGATGACTCCATTGACCAAAGGAGGGTCACCATCTTGCGGATCAGCCATTAGTATAGCACCCGCACAGGTTGCAAGCACAGGGAGGTCAGGATTAGCACGTAACCAAGAAAAGAGGGCGGGGAGGAGACCATTTCCCTCTACGCCACCGGTCAGTCGCATAGTGGTAGATTCACCGCCAGGGAAAACAATAGCGTCAAGGTTACTGGAAGTTATCTCTTCAGGAGTGCGCAACTCGATAATTTCGAGGCCGACCCCTAGATTGTCTGCTGCCTTCTCTAGGGCGGCAATGTGGGCATGACGTGCGCCCTGCAACATCACAAGTCCGACACTAACCATGTTCTCCCCTCGGTTTGGGCTTGGCTTACTCACTTTCAATACGCCGCTTCACGATGATTGCTAGGGGGGTAGTCTCCGATTCAATCAAAAACCCGATTCATCACCCTCCCCCCAATGACAGGAGCATCTCGCATCCATAATTTCGGAGCCGGCCCCGCCGTTCTGCCGCTTTCAGTAGTCGAAGAATGCCGTGCTGCCCTGCCAAATTTGAATGGTAGTGGATTTGGCCTGCTTGAGATTTCACACCGCTCTCAAGTCTTTCAGGACATTGTTGATTCAGCAATGGCAAGATTACGCCGTGTCCTAGGTGTTCCTGAGGATTATACCGTCCTCTTCCTGCAAGGCGGAGCCTCACTACAGTTCTACATGACTGCCCTCAATCTACTAGGTGAAGGTGAGAAGGCAGACTATCTCCTCACTGGAGGTTGGTCGAAGAAAGCATTAGCCGAAGCACAGCGAGTAGGTGATGCTCAAGCGGCCTGGAGTCCTGATGAAAGTGGATTCAAGAGAGTTCCCAATAATGGTGAATACCAAATCAGAGAAGATGCTGTTTTCGTGCATTATACCTCGAACAATACTCTGTATGGTACCCAGTTTCATCACCTTCCAGATAGTGGAGGTAAACCCCTAATTTTGGATGCAAGTTCTGATATTGCCGGCGTTCCTATTGATATTTCAGCTCATGATTTGGTTTATGCCGGGGCGCAAAAAAACCTCGGTCCTAGTGGAGTTACGGTAGTGATTCTCTCTCCGTGGGCTCTATCAAAAGTAGGCGATGGGATTCCAACAATGCTAGATTATTCTGTCCATGCTTCCAAAGGTTCTCTGTTCAACACCCCCAACACATTTGGGATATACGTGCTTGACCGAGTATTCAATTGGCTTGAGGAAAACGGTGGGCTTGAAGCATCAATTGCAAGAAACAAAGCAAAGTCAGACTTGCTTTATGGCGAACTTGATCGTACAGATTTCTGGGCGCCACACGCCGACAAAGATTCACGTTCAGTGATGAATGTGACTTGGCGAATGGCTAATGAGTCACTTGAGCCGGTTTTCTTGGCTGAGGCTGAAGTGGCAGGTTTAGGTGGCTTGAAGGGCCATCGTTCAGTTGGCGGTATCAGAGCCAGTATGTACAACGGCTGCCCTCTAGAGAGTGTTGAAGCACTAGTGGCATTCATGCGTGATTTTGAGTCGCGCAATTCGTGATTAGTTCTTCTATTTTCTTACAAGCCATGAGGAAGCCAGATATTCTTCACATGGGTTGCTTGACGTAGCATTTCAGAATCACTACAACTGGTTTCTGCTTTCCACACCCTCTTCATGTTGGTCACGCTTGCGATTTGCACCTCGGCAATATCGCCAGCCCCAACCCACATTGAGTCAACACCATCGTGGGCGGCTAGGTCTCCAACAAACTCAGAGTGAATTCCAGTTACAATGTTCAATACACCACCTGGAAGGTCTGAAGTTTCTAGGACTTGGTATAGGTCGGTAGCGGATAGTGGATAACTTTCTGATGGAATTGCAATCACGGCATTACCCATTGCAAGCAGTGGAGCGACCAATCGAGTGAAACCATGGAGTGGGCGTTGGTTAGGGCAAGTTACTCCCACTACCCCCACTGCTTCGTTCACTGCCAGTACTAGGCCGTGCATTGTAGTCTCATGAACTGCGCCATCATACTTGTCGCACCATGCTGCCCAGCGGAACCATTCTGCTACAGAATCTGCAACCTCATTGGCCGCATCTTCGTCGCTACAACCAGTCATGGATGAGAGACGTGCAGCGTATTCAGCCCCCCTCTGTTCGAGATTCTCAGCGATGTAGTAGAGAACTTGTGCCCTAGAATGTGCATTGACATTGGCCCACTTTGTTGCTCCGCAGGCTGCTTCAACTGCATCACGGATATCTTTGCGATTACCTCTGCCTACTTCTCCGACTAGGCCATTTGGTCCATTGATATCTAGTGTATATCCACCATCAGGTCGCTTCTGTTTACCGCCGATGTACATCTTTGCTGTGCGGTCGATAGATTCTGCTCCTGATGCTGATGGGGTGGAGTTTGTTCCACTCTTTGAAGTGGTGGATGTTTCTGCTAATTTGCTAACTGGGCGCATGTAGGCAAACATTCCTTCGCGCCCCCCTTCTCGTCCAAATCCAGATTCACGATATCCTCCAAATCCTGCATTGGCATCGAATTGATTAGTGCAATTCACCCAAATTGCACCAGCGCGTATAGATCGAGCAACTTCCAAAGCCGTGTCAATGTCTTGGCTCCAGACACTACCTGCCAATCCATACCGGGTATTGTTGGCTAGAGCAATCGCTTCCTTGTGAGTACGGAAGGTAAGGGCCACTAGCACTGGCCCGAAAATCTCTTCTTGCACGATAGTTGAGGAAGGTGATACATTGGTGAAGAGTGTGGGTGGGAAGAAACAACCCT
>NYYK01000018.1 GCA_002685895.1 Methanobacteriota archaeon | reverse complement strand
GCCGCGCAAGCGGGAGTATCAGAAGTATTGTCAAAACCTGTTGACATGAGTCATCTGTTGGGGCAACTACAGAAACATGCTAACAAACTGTTCGTGCCGCCGCCCGCTGATATCGACAAAGGAGCAAAGGGCGGTTACTTCGACATTCAGGTCACAGCTGGAGACCCTTCTTGGTCACTACCGATTCTTGAGCAACTGCTCGGGGATGAGGCATTGGATGACGATTTTTTGAATAATATCATGACACAAGTTGAAGGAGAATTAGAAGGGATTGATAATCTGGATTCTGACACTCTGAAAACAATTCTAAGAACCACCTTTGATGCTCTTATTCTTGATGCTACAGAAGAGCATGGTGAAGGTGAGGAAGCACAGCGTATGAGTCGTCTTGAAGAGGCACTAGACATTCAAGCGGAACGGATTGAGGAAGCAATCGAGGCTGTGATTGACCCAGTATTGGACGAGCGGCCCGATAAGGTAGCCATTTTGACTGAAGAAACGGGACTAATTCCGACTGATCCTGATGCTTTGAACATGACAGTGCGCTCACTTGAGTTAATTCAAGAACTTCTTTGGGAGATTGGTATTCCTGGAAGATTGGCTGACACTACACTTTCAATTCGGGTTGAAGAGGCGGTAATTCTCGCTCAAGATGCAAAGGATGCTCTAGAGGGCTTCCTGCCAGAAGATGAAGGATAAATGGCGAATGGATTGAATGCTGACTTCGTCTCGCCGACATTAGGGGGAGTAAATCGTGGCTCAACAAGATAACTTTCCACCTATTTGGGGTAAGGGTTGGAATCCTGCTGTTCACCTAGAATTTACAACACCTCTGAAAGTTTCAGATGCCCGACAAAAAATGATGCTTGAAGTGGCACAACAACTTGACGGGCATCTCAGAGTATTCGCATTCATCTGGGATGAAATGACATCTGAGGTTGAACAATGGGATGGAGAAGAGTTTCACGCTTTCGCTGATGAAATAGTGGCTGAAACCGTTGCGAATCTTGGTCGCAGAGGTAGTGAGAAACTCACCTCAGATATCGCCGCTGATGAAATAATCCCTCGACGCAGCGCCGCACTACACCTTGAGAGACGTGCTGCGCGCTTCGCTATTGACCTTCGACTTGCCCTGCGAAGGATTGCTCACCAACAATCGGTGACTGTAGAACAACGTATGAAATGGCAGAGGTGGATGACAAGAACACGAAACCTTGACGAGCACCTGAAAATTCTCTTCATGGATGGTCTTGAGACTCCAGATGGAGGTAAATTCGGTGGCAAGGGCTTCCGTTCGACATGGCAAGAGGGTATTGTTGCCTGCGCTAGTGCCCTCAATCGAGCAATTGACCAACCAGCAGGAATGCGCCATGCAGGCGATGTAGTCGCCCCAATGATTCGAGATGTTGGTCTCGCATTGGCGATGGGGCAAACTCCAACAGAGATTTTTACTGCTCAAACCGGGAAATCTACCTCTTTGATGAATGGCGGCCATAGTGATGCTGGTGGTCGTGACCTACACATCGGCAACTGGTCATTGGGTATTCTGCCACCTACTGCTCCATTACCAATTGCATCTGCAACTACAACTGGGATTGCGCTTGCAAGCCAACGATTGGAAATGAATCGATTCCACTTGGCACCAGTTGGTGAAGGATGTAGTAGCAGCGGTGAATTCTGGGAAGCAATGAACTTCGCTGGCGCTAGAGGGCTACCCATCTGTTACATGATTCAAAACAATCAGATCGCCCTAGACACATTCACCGCCCATCAGAATAACGCTGAACTATGGGCTGACAAAGGCAGAGCGGTTGGACTTCCATCATGGACTATCGACGGCTCAGACCCCGCAGCATTCTATGCTAGCGCCGCCACAGCTAGAGAGTTTGCATTGACTGGCGGAGGCCCAACACTAATCCATGTTGAAACGATGCGCGGCTGTGGTCATGCACACCACCACGATGACCTCTATCTTGGTGCAAAAAGTGGCAACCCACCCGGCTATGTTGACGGGGGCCTTCTTTCCTATTGGGAGGCAAAAGACCCTCTGCCAAATCATCGCACATTACTGAAGCAACTCGGAGTCGAAGAGGAGGCATTGGCACGTATGGAGCAAGAGGAGAAAGGATTGGTTGATTCTGCTCGCTCTAGTCTCGACGAAATGGTTTGGCCTGAAGGGGATTCAGTAACCTCTGGAATAACAAGCATACATGATGCTGATTCACACGCTAACCAACTCTCTAGATTGACTGGTGAGGTGAACGGTGATGAACAAAATGCCATAGTTCCCTCTGGGAAAGTGACCATCGAGTTCTCTTCTGAAAACACTGCTTCAACATACAGTCGCGCTATTCAGCAAGGTATGGTGGCCATCGCTGAGCGATGGGGTAGTAGAGCGGGTTTCATGGGTGAAGACATGGAGATTGCTGGTGCTTTTGGTATGAATTTGCCATTGAAAGCAAAAGGACATGGAGACTTGCTTCTCGATATGCCACTTTCAGAGTCGATAATCGTTAATGCTGCCACTGGTGCTGCTCTTGGGGGATTACGACCGATGGCAGAAATTCAGTTTGGTGGATTTGCGGCGTTGGCCATGAATCCACTCATCAACAACGCCGCTCAATTGCGCTGGCGCTGGGGCGCAGAAGTGCCGCTTGTTGTTCGGATTCCACTAGGCGCCAAAACTCGTTCCGGCCCGTTCCATGCAAACATGATTGAATCGTGGTTCGCTAACGATCCTGGCCTTGTTATCCTATTTCCGTCAACACCGCAAGACGCTTACGACCTTCTCGTCGAAGCAGCATCAATTCCAGACCCTGTGATTTTCTTGGAGCACATCGGGATGTATGGTCTGAGGGGTGGCCTAACTGGCTGGGGGGACAACATCAACCAGATATTAGACAAGGATTCTGTTCAGGAACACCTTGATTCCCAGAGCGATTGCTACAAGATTGGCAAGGCCGAAGTTGTTCGAGGTGGCGAAGATGCAACTATCATCACTTATGGTGCAATGACACACATCGCTTTGAAAGCAGCAGAAATCCTTGCCGAGCAAGGCAAACAGATAGAAATCATTGATTTGCGGACAATTCTGCCATTTGACTCAACAACTTGTGTAAATTCTGTAAAACGTACTGGCAGATACATGGTTCTTCAAGAGGCACAATACAGTGGCGGATTCGGTCATACGATTAGCAGCCGTATCCAAGAAGAGGTGTTCTATTCTCTAGAGGCAGCGCCTGTCATTGTTGGGGCATTGGACACACCTGTTCCATTCTCACCAACCTTGGAAGATCACACAATACCGGATGTTGCTTTGGTGGTTTCACACTTGCAAAATCTATGTTCCTAGAGAACATAATCATACGGAACCGTCATGAATTAACGGTTTGAGCGGGGGGCGGGTCAGAGGGATGACGGGGGACGCAGAAGACGACCTTGCCGAAGATGCTGTCAGTGAGGAGCCTCTTCAGAAGAAACCTGCGAAAGGAAGGAAAATGAGAGGAATTTTGAGCCTTTTCATGTGGAATCAAGTGCTTGTTATCGCTTCACTTTTCCTTGCTATGATGGGAGTTCAAACCATCACGGCTGAAGATACTAGTCTGTCTGGAATTGCTATCAGCGCATTTTTGCTCATTCTTGCTATTGGACTGCTGATTACTTCAGCAGATTTCTTCGTTGAGGGAGCAAAAGGAATCGCGAGAAGAGCCGGTATCGCTGAAGTGATTATTGGATTGACAATCGTTTCTTTGGGAACTTCGCTTCCTGAAATTCTAATCTCATCCCAAGCTGCTTGGGAGGCGTATACTAACCCCTGCCAAGTAGGAGCTACTGACTGTGCTACTGATTTCGCCCTTGGTAATATCTACGGATCTATTTTGGTACAAATTACGCTGATTTTGGGAATCGTTGTGTTAATCAAACCGATGAAGGTGAAGCCTGCTTGGATCCAGAGAGATGGGGCAATGATGTTCCTAGCCGTGCTATTACTTTCTATGCTCATCCTTGTTGATGGTGACTTGAATCGTTTTGAAGGCGCACTTCTCTGTCTGATTTATGTGCTTTACATGACCTATCTGATTCAACATCGAGAAGAAATTCGTAATGAAGAGTTTGAGATAATGGAGGACATCCGTACTGAATCTGGAATTGAACTCAACTGGACCGGTGCTTCCTATTTCGTGATGTTGATTGCCGGACTAGGCTTAGCCATGTTTGCTTCTGCTAGGGTCGTTGACTCAGCAGCAGGAATTGCTATCGAACTAGGAGTCCCTTCAGCAGTAGTCGGAACCACGCTATCAGCGATTGGTACTTCTATTCCAGAGTTAGCAGTCGCTGTCTTGGCTGCAAAACGAAGCACTGGAGTAGCAGTCGGGACATTGATTGGATCAAACATCACCGACCCACTACTTTCAGTTGGCATAGCTGCAATTGTTAATCCAATCGAAGTGACGAATTTTTCACTATTCAATAAACTCATCATGCCTGCTACACTATTCTGTACAGCCTTAGCACTAGTTTTCATGTGGACCGACTTCAAGTTCAACCGGCAAGAGGGTTGTATTCTCATAGCATGTTATGTGATTTTCTTGGCCNTCTTATATGGCNCNATATGACAAGAATTACCCAAGGCGAATGGTAAAGNCGAAACAGCCGCTCGCCCCNCTATGGTCGACTTCGCACTCACCGAAGAGGAAGAGATGTTGCGCGACCTTGCCCACGAGTTTGCGGAGTCTGAACTNCGNCCCAATGCAGAGCATTGGGANAATAATCGNGAATATCCGCGAGAAGTGATTCGACTCGCCCATGAAACTGGCCTNACCAACCTGCANGTTCCTGAATCCTGTGGTGGGATGGGTATGGGTGTGATGGCAGANGTATTGGTTCACGAGGAACTCGCATGGGGTGACCCTGGATTTGCGACTGCTGCGTATGCCAACGGTTTGACCAGCGCGCCAATCATTACTGGAGCAACTGAAGAGCAGAAGCAGAAGTACCTTGGAATGTTGGTAAATGATGGTGCACTCTGCTCATATTGTGTCACAGAACCGGTGGCTGGAAGTGATGTACAAGGAATCAATACAAACGCTGTACTAAACGGTGACCACTATCTACTCAACGGCACCAAGATGTTCATCACCGGTGCAGGATATGCCGACTGGTTCTTCGTTCTAGCATACACCGACAAGGAAGCCGGCTACAAAGGGATGTCAGGATTCATTGTTGAGTCCAGTTGGGATGGAGTTAGCATTGGCAAAAAAGAAGACGTCATGGGGCAGCGTTGTTCTGACACGAGGTCAGTCATTTTCGAAGATGTGAAAGTGCCTGTCGAGAACCTTGTTGGGAGTGAAGAAGGAAATGGATGGTTCAACGCAATGGCCGCTTTCGATCTCTCAAGACCGTGCGTTTCCGCTCATGCTGTTGGGCTCGCACGTGCCGCATACGAGCACGCACTCGCCTACGCACAAGAAAGGGAAACCTTTGGTAAACCGATTATGGAGCATCAGATGATTATGGCTAAATTGGCTGACATGAAAACCAATATCGAGGCTGCTAGATTACTGGTCTGGAAATCTGCTTGGCTAGCAGATAATGAATTACCAAATACTGAAGCAGCGGCACACGCCAAGCGTTTTTCAGCGGATATGGCCACTCAAGCAACAATTGAGGCAGTGCAGATTTTCGGAGGGTACGGATATACTGAGGAATACCCCGTTGCACGGTTGATGCGGGCAGCCAAGGTAATGCAAATTTACGAAGGTACATCTGAAATTCAAAGACTCATTATTGGCCGTGAAATTACTCGTTAATCCATCATAGCGCAGGATAAATTGAATTCTAGGGTTAACACCATCAACGACTGCCGACTCGCAATTGATGTGAACAGTGGTAGTAAACAGGCCGCTTCCATTGTAGAATGGTTGGTTCTAGCCATTGTAGTGCTGGCAACAATAACTCTCGGAGTAGAAGAGGAAGTTGAGCCTGAAATCGATCTTGAAATCTCTAATCTATCCGGAACAATGATTCTCACTACTAGAGCGTCAATGGATGCTTTGGGATTAGATGATTACGACCGTGGGGCAATTGCCACCATCAATATCGATTCCCTGGCAGTAATCAGCGAGGGTTGTTCAGATTGTGTTACAAATCCAACTGGCATACAAATGAGTGGAAATGTGAACTTGACAGAACTGATTGATGATGCTGGCCGTTTAGGTAGAATCGAAGCCGAACTTAATGTGACCTATCTTCAAGAAGAACTTTCGGAGGGGCTGATTGCTAGGGAGTGGCTATCCATCGATTGGAATGCAGGAGATGTATCGTCACATTGGGAGATGGTCATAGTTCATAATCCGCCCAAATGGGAACCTGAAGGGAGGTATGTTGCTGCTTTCGTCCCTAAAGATGAAGACCAACAAAGTAGGACAGGTCCGTGGATTCTTATCGAAGCACTGATAGACAATTCGCAGAATGTGCGCGGTTGTCTCCCTGATAGTTTCATGTGTAGTGCCCTAACTCCTGATGAAATCAATATGACTTCTANATTCAAGCCTGCCACTACACCAGTCACCATCCTACACCCTAATACTTGGGCCAAAGTTGAAGGGACCGCTCAAACAAATAATTCACCAACAGATGTAGGGGGCATCCGAGAAATGATTGAACTTGGTGATGAAGTAAGCAATACTACACCTTGGTGTCTTGCAACAGATGAAGATATAATTGCCTCAAAATCGTGGGAAATCAAGGATTCTAATGGTCCAATCCTTTCGCCAATGGGTATCTGGTTTGAGGCGCTTGGGATACCTAGCACATCATTCACGCCCACTTCCGGCACATGGAATGAAGTGAATTTNCTGACTCAAGATTGCGCTTCATTAATGGATGACNATGGAATGTTAAGATTCGGNGTTTCNGCCTTGAAATAAGGTATTTATTGNCNNNAATTATGTGGCATGGAATAATAANTTGTGACGCNCTCGCGCACCCGTATGAAGAGAATTAGTATCTTAATTGTAATTTTGCTAACCTGTATGTCTTTTGCACCCACCATTGCACAGATCCCAGCACCGAATGATACCACCACCTTGAACAGTGTACAAACAACGTTGAGTATTGATGGATATGTGACAACCAAATTTGCTAGTGTAGGTTCTGATGTGGAAATAATAGCCCTAACAAGAGGCCATACAAGTTCTACGCTTGTGACTGCAGACATCATCAAATATCCTGAGATTGACCCTATTGATTTGATGACTTCAACCAGTTTACCTGGCTCTGGGGTTGTCATCGATACAGTAGTTATGACTCAAACAGGTGTTCATGACAATGATAGTAATACCATGGTTTGGGAAGCGGTTTACACCATACCGAGCAATTCAGCAGGAGGAGTGTTTGGTGCTAGAGTTATTGCGGAAGATGGAAATCTTGTGGCTACTGATGACCCTACACAATTGAGTNNNGTNTTACGTNGCGAATTTGAGAAGGTGCTCCAAGCTATTGACGATGCGTGGGATTCAGCAAATCCTTGTTTGGAAGTCAAAGGCGAATTCGATTCTTTGGAGAATATCATTTCCTCTAATGGAAATTGGTCTACTTTCGTAGCAGTTGCTACAGAAGGACAAGGTGTTGGTGGAAGTCAGCAATTATGGAATGCTATGATTGATGCTGGACACAATCAATACGATATGTCGGCCGGTGCTAATTTCCTGACTGCTTTGATGGAATTCTTTGATTCAGATGATATTGATGCTAGTATGTCATTTATCACAGGACTCTTGCTTTATGCTGGAGAATTCCCATTACCTAGAACATTCGATGATTTCGATGATGTTGCAGAATATGCAAAAACCTTTGATGCAATAGAAAATTACACCAGATTTGAAGGAACTGGGGATTTTGAAGCCGCATACAATGCACTTGTTGGTAGTAACGAATGGGTCGCTTTGAGGCAGGCCATGGATGATTTGGCTAATAGCACCAAGGTGTTAGAAGCGACTCAAACCATCACNCACAATATTGCTCTACTTGCAGTATCTGGNCACCCTGATGCAATAATTGATGCCNTAGAAGTNTGGGCCACNCCGTTGNTAGANGGTGANATNNGCAANATGACNCCNGTACAAGTTCTCATNGTACGNTGGATTGAGATGGCTGATTACTTGGAAGAGACAGATGTAATTGATACTGATGGCGATGAGATCCCTGACCAACTCATCTGGCAATACGAGAAACTACTGGAAACCAGCGAAGGACAAGCGTGGACTGCAAACATGGAATCCGCTTCCTCTTCATCTTATGTCAACGATGCATTCGATAATTTCAACACTCTCCCAGAAGATGTCATCAATGACATTTTTGATTCCATGCAAGATCCAATTTGGAACGCGACTGGAGAAGTTCTCCAAGAGTTTGTAGGATGGATGTCAAATGCCTCTTTTGGTGACCGCAACATGGAGTGGGAATCTAGTGAAGAGGAAGAAGAATCCTCNGTACCGGATTCTGTGATATTTGAAGAACTATACGATGTCAGCACTACTCTTTATGGNGGGCATATTCTTGATATTGGAATNGAANTAAGATATTGGGGNCCTTACAATGATANTGACTACCCAAGTCAATATTCCATGAGTATGACCAATAACCATGGAGTAACAAAAAATACTGTTTTGGAACAGAAAAGTAATGATCGTTCAACATACCTTGGTCGCCTAACCGCTGACTACATAGAAGATGCGTCCTGGACTTTCACTCAACCCTTAGAGAATTATAATGGAGATATGTCTACAATGGATGGCGCACATCTCAAAATGGAATCTCTTAGACCTTCGATGTTGGAAATGATGTCATACGAAGGTGCTGATGAGACTTTCATAGTCTCTGCATTAGGAGTTGTTGTTGAACAAGATGAAACGACACTTGTTAGTGCACCTTACTCGGTAACTGCACTTGCGTACAATGCTACCGGCCCTGTAGAGAACGCAGAGGTTGATGCTGCTATAGTACGGGTTTCACCCCAACTAGCTGAAGAAACCATTGCACAATTTTCACCTGATGGAGATGTGGAAATTACCTCGAGTGAAGGAGGGGTCGGGACGAACAGCGAGTTCTCTGGGGATTATACTGGTAATGACCTCGCAGGGGATGTTAGTGTGACTATCAGCCCATACAGTGGCCATGATGACGACCGAGAATACCCACAAGCATCCAGTTTGGAAAATGATATCGAAGTTGCTGGCTCAGGTTCATCATGGGACGCTAGTAACCAAATCTCAGGAATAATGCCCCCCGGAGGTTTAGTGGATGTTACAACTTCTGGAACTACTGTGGACGGCCTTGAATTCGAAATTATGAAGCAAGTCCCACTTCCAGACACTTCCGGCTGTGCTAGAACCGAAGGGAATGCTCACAGCGGGAATCACGTTGACATCGGATGGAGTTATGGGAATTTTTGGAACGATGAAGGTGAATTAGATAAACCGGAACTCAGCAATCTAGAAGTTGATTGGGGTGACGGGGATACCGACGAACGGCAAGCAGGCTCAACAGATCAAGACGGCTGGTGGGGCCATGACTATTCTACTGAAGACGCTGAGGATGAATATACCATTGTNATCACTTNCTCTGATGTTGATGGAAGAGAAGTTATCCATTCTCAAAACGTTACTGAAGACCAAGCGTTCTGGCATGTTGATGATGAAGAAGATGGAGGGGGATGGTTTGAAGAGCACTTCGAAAAAGGTGAATGCGAACTAATTCGAACGCAATCCGTAATGCCAACTGCTCTGATAATTGACGGATTTTTCACTGATGGACCGATT
>NYYK01000017.1 GCA_002685895.1 Methanobacteriota archaeon | reverse complement strand
GTTGCTTGATCTTATCGAAGAAGGGAGCAAACACGCTGTAGATAGCATTCGGACTCCTGCAGAAGTTGAGGCATTTCGCAAACGTGACGATTTCGTTTTAGTAGAAATTAGGGCACCTCGAGAACTTCGATGGCAACGACTACTTGAGCGGGGTCGAACTGGAGACGCTGAAACATTTGAACAATTTTCTATACAAGAAGAAGCAGAACTTGTAGCTCATGATGAAAGCGGACAAGCACTAATTGCAACTGCAAAAATGGCTGATGTTGTAATTCATAATAATGGTGACATTGATGATTTGTACAAACAACTTGATATTTTTATGGAAGAATACTCTTGAAAATAGCAGACCTCTAAGTTGATTTCTATGTCAACTTCCTGTGTTTTATTCTTCATTTCTTAAATTTCCACGTGGGTCCTTGGGTCCTTCTGTGCGCTGAACCACTACTCCATGTTGTTCAAGATAGTCAATTCCATTAGCTCCACCAAAACCACCATCCACTACGATTACTTGAGAAATTCCTGAATGGTGTATTAATTTGGCACACATCATACAAGGTTCTCCAGTGATTATCATCCATGCTCCTTTAGTGGGTACACCATTAGCGGCCGCATTACAAACTACATTCATTTCTGCGTGATGGCATCCCACCTCAACTCGCGTACCTGACACCACTTGCTCTGTATCGCGGAGACAGATTTCACCGCCACACAAATCACCTCCTCCTCTTGGGCCACCATTGTAACCATCCATGAGAATGACGTTGCGATTTGGGTCAACTAGAAGGGCGCCAAATTTGGCTCTTGGGCAATTACTAGCCTTAGCAAGAGTGAGGCATTGCTCGATGCGGATTCTCAGATGCTTCTCCTTCACTCAAGCCACCTACAACGGCCCCCTAACAGGCCTACCCTATCATGGTGTCGTCAAGTCCAGTATTGTTTTTCTGGAGAGGGGCGTAGTACTGTCATAGATTCAACATCATCTAAGCCCATTGCTTGAAGGAGGTTACCTGCGAGATAGAGGCTACCAAATGCTAACACCGGTTGTGTTGGATCTCCCTTAGCCAACTCTAACGCCCTTTCCAACGCTTTTTCGGGGTCAGCAATCTGCTCGACCTTAGCGGGTACACCCTGTGCCCCCAATTCCGCCGCTATTTCGTTAGTAGGAATCGCAACCCTGCGACCTTTCTGTGGCTCTGTGACAATGACATGTTCAACCTCACCGGCTACAATCAATTCAATGAGTGGGTGGAGGAAGGCTATGAGATTAGTTTGTGGTGTGCTGCCTAGAATGATGACCCCTGGTGTAGGATGAATATTATTCTCCATCTGTGCGCGCAATTGTTCACACACTTTCTCCATGCCAGACGGATTGTGGGCAGCATCGAGCAGCAGTGGTACGCCCTCGTGCTCCAACCACTGCATTCTACCAGGCCATACAGTGTGCATAACCGCACTCTTCACCATGCGAAAGGCATCTATGGTATTATCTCCAGTAGGCCAAAAGAAGGCAAGGACAACCTCAGCAAGGTTCATCGCATCTTTCTGATAAGAATTTAGTCTATCATAGCCATCAAACTTTGGAACCGGCCGATGGCTCTCAGTTGCTTTGTCAAAGCGAACAATTGTATCTCGATCAAAACGCCACCAGTAAGCGTTTGATGGGCTAACTACTGTTTCTTCGATTGCTTTTCTTGCACTTGCATCGTAAGTCCATTTAGCGATGAAGGTTCCTGAAGGTCTAGCAATTGCTGCTTTCTCTGCTGCAATTTCTCCCAATGTATCGCCAAGTATTTCGGTGTGTTCAAGAGATAACTCGGTCAAAACACAGTAATCAGCTTGACAGAGTCTAGTAGCATCCAATCTACCTCCAAGGCCAGTTTCAATTACTGCCCTATCAACTCCAGCTTCAGCAAAGGCTAGCATTGCTACAAGGAATGTAGCCTCATAGTAAGTTGGCATAATTGTTGGTTCTTGTTCCGCAACTTTTCGTATTTCAATCAATAATTGATCAAATTTTTCAGAAGATATTGGCACGCCATCAATTCGTACGCGTTCTTCGACAAAGCAAAGGTGTGGGGAAGTAAATAATCCACAACTAATCCCTGAAAGAGTAAGTGAATTGGCGAGAATGACGGAAAGAGAACCTTTACCGTTACTTCCTGCGACATGAATACAGGGGAATTTCATTTGAGGCATCCCTAATCTTGACAGAAAGGCCGCTGTAACTTCGAGACCTGGGCGCATGCCAAGACTACGTAACCCTTCTAGCCAATCTCTGATTTCACTCACTGATAGCCCCTCTCGCGGTTACTTGTGACCCTCGCTTTCAAATGGGTTTTACGGCTCGCCCCATCTATGGCCGGAGAAAGCCGAATGGCTGTGCTCAAAGATGCGATGGTCGGACAATGGCGTTCGATGGGTGGTATGGCGGGCATGTTTGTGGGTACAATATTACTTGCTATTTACATTCAACCTTTCTGGGACCGCCCAGAATCTAGGGCTTTTGGAGAGGCTGGAACAACCAAAGTTGGGTTAATTGGACTTGAATTCATTCTAATCCTAATTTTCACTGGTGTGATTATCTGGCTAGCAAAAAAGGGGTTGCAGATAATTATCAAGTGGGCNGTCTTGATTATTCTATGGATTTCACTATCCTACTGCCTGATTCCACTCTCATCGTACGCTCTGGACACACCTCAACCACTCGTTGAATTCCGAGATGAGGCAACGCTAGATGGAGAATTTCTATTCGCTGATATTGAACCATCTACTTTTCTCGTTGACAATCATACACACCTAATCAAAATGGGTAATGCAAGTGGAATTGATAGTGGTCAAGCATCAAACGAAATATGGTCATGGTCGCTTGATATGGGCAATCAATCATATTCAGCGCACCCCAAAAGGATTGTTGACAATATCGACTCCTACCTCTTTTGTGACCAAGCCCGTTGGGTGAAATTCGGCAAATCAGATGGTAACGTAATCTCAAGTTATAATGAAAGTTGTAATGCTGGTTTTTCCACTAGTGAAAATGATTGGGCAATCAAGGATAAGTATCTGTATAGAATTGATCCCTTCCACAGCGGCGAAAATATTGTTACTCACTCATGGTGGTATAACCTCCCAGAACAGTTCGTGGGTGCCGAATTCTTGCGAGGTGTGCTTCTCAATGACGACAATTTCTTACTTGTCTCATCTGGATGGGCGGGTATCATTGAAATTCCAGATAGTCAACATTCAGGGCAATTAAATGATGTAAATGCTACAATCCTTTGGCAAATTGCTCCTCCAAGTGGTGATTCGTTCACCNCTTCGGCATGGGGGCACTCGCCTTGGGATGAAAATGTGTGGTGGTCAGAAAATTCAACCGATAGGCTTCTGATGATTGGCACAGAACTTGGTAACCTTCACGGCTATCTATGGGACGGAGCAGAGTTAACTGTAGAGGAACACATCAAGTTCAATGAACGGGATGCTTTTGATTCAGCAATTCAAGGAATTATGTTGGCCGATGACCAGAGAGACGGGCGCACAGATCTCTGGATTGCTTCGGGGGGAGAAACAAGAATATTCTCCGGTTCGACGATGGTTGAAAGCCTCATGATTGAAGGGCCAGTGGATGATGGNCCCATAGGAATGGTTCTGCACACCGTTGATGCTCCTAGATGGGCGGAACTGGGCATAGAAGACGGTGTGCTGACCTCCTACAGCAACAATACTGCTCAGAGTGCAATTGTTGCCACTCCCGTCAATGATCCGGCGTATATCTTGCAAGATTCTGCTGGATATTGGATGCCAATCTATTGGTCACAGATAATTGCAATGATTGTTGCAACCGCATTGATGGTTGTACTGACCATCAGGCCTGAATGGTATGTTGTAAACACTACGGGTATTCTCACTGGTGCTGGTGTCATTACTATTATCGGCGTAAGTTTCGTTCCAACATTGATTCTCATCTTCATGGTAGTTACTGCAATTTACGATTGGTATGCTGTTTACAAATCAAAGCATATGCTCGACCTTGCTGATACAATGATTAGTCTGAAACTACCAATTCTGTTGGTCGCACCCCAAGATAATGAGTACTCATTCCTTGACGAAGGTACTGATACAATGAGTAGGATGGAAGAGGAACCAGTTGCACAATCTGAATCTCGACAAAAAGACGGTAAGGATATAGCCGAGGCAAGCCCTCCACCTCCTCGCCCAAAGAAACAGGGAGGAGATGCTCTTTTCATGGGTCTTGGAGATGTAATATTCCCAGGTATGCTAGTTATATCAGCACTAACTTTCCTCCCGGGAAACGGAACAATTCTTGGCTTAAGTGACCCAATGTTTGTAGCCCTTGGAACATTACTTGGCGGGCTACTTGGTTATACAGTTCTAATGAGTTATGTTGCCATGGGTAGACCGCAAGCTGGCCTACCCTTACTCAATGGTGGGAGTATTCTAGGATACTTGCTTTCTGGGTTTATTGCGGTTGGAACTGCTGCAATTTCCTTTGGAATTACAATATTTTGAATGATGAGTGGGTTCAAGAGGCAGAAGGAAATCAGGGAGTTGAGATAATATGTTGGACATCAATATGTTCCGTGAACACGCTGACATTATCCGCGCTGATCATGACAAACGTGGTTTGCCTCACGACCAAATTGAAGAGGTCATTCGCCTTGATGATAATTGGAAGAAGACTCGCTATGATGCTGACCAATTACGTCGCAGACGGAATGAAGCGGCACGAGGAATTGCTGAAGCGAAAAAGGCTGGCAATAATGATGAGATGCAACGCATCCTCACTGAAGTAGCATCTCTTGGAGAACAGATAGATGCGCTTGGAGTTGAAGCAAATGACATGGAAAATGCTAGAGATTCACTTCGAATGAAAGTTCCTAACATTCTACACGAAAGTGTACCAATGGGGGGAAATGAAGATGGGAACACCTTGCACAGCAAACATGGAATCAAAAAAGAATATTCTTTTGAGCCTAAGACGCATAATATCTTAGTTGACCAGAACAATTGGGTTGATTTACCAAGAGCTGCAAAGATCGCTGGTAGCCGCTTCTACTTCTTGAAAGGAGACCTCGCTAGAATGGAATTGGCATTGCAGCAGTATGCTGTTGATTTCCTAACAGGACGTGGATATACCTTTGTCCAACCACCAGTGATGATGAATCGTACTGCCTACGAAGGAGTGACTGATCTAGGTGACTTTGAGACTGTGATGTACAATGTTCAGCCTGAAGGATTTTACACCATTGCAACCAGTGAACATCCACTCACTGCCATGTTCATGGATGAAGTGATGGAGCCATCGATGCTACCACTGAAAATGGTAGGGATATCACCCTGCTTCCGAAGAGAGGTTGGTGCACATGGTCAATCCGACAAAGGAATTTGGAGGGTTCACCAATTCACTAAGATTGAACAAATCATCATCAGCAAACCAGAAGATTCTTGGAATCTGCATGAGGAGTTGTTGACGAATTGTGTTGAGTTATGGGACTCACTCAACCTTCATTACGAGGTTGTCAATATCTGTACTGGAGACATGGGTACTGTCGCTTCCAAAAAGTACGACCTAGAAGCATGGCTACCTGGTGTTGGCGCCTACAAGGAGGTTGTTTCTTGCTCCAACTGTACAGACTATCAGGCTAATCGCTTGAAGATGAGATATCGGACTTCTGAAGGAAATGAATCCGTTCACACTCTCAACTCTACTGCTGTTGCAACCAGCCGTGCACTGGTAGCAATAATTGAACAGAATCAGACCGAAGACGGGAAAGTCGAGATTCCTAAAGTATTACAACCCTATATGCAGAACCAAAAGATATTGGAATCTTGCAATTGGTAATTTAATTTTTCAATTGATTATTCGGCCTCTTCAATTTCGATGAGAACTGCTCCTTGATTGACTTGAGAGCCAGCCTCATAATGAATCGCTGTAACAACGCCATTTACAGGTGAACAAATCCGATTCTCCATCTTCATCGCTTCAAGAATGAGAACTGTTTGCCCTTCATTAACAGACTCACCAACTGATGCCATTACCGTGAGTACTTTGCCCGGCATTGGCGAAGTCAGACTGCCCATCTGATCAAATGTGCTTTGGGCGCCTATCTCTACAACTGAGACGCGTGATGTGTGTCCATTGTGATGAATCCACCATACATCACCCACTTTTGCTAGGATAATGCTCTCGCCCCCTTGCCCCCTTTCAAGTACAATTTCTTCGCGAACTTCTGTTAATGAAAGATGCCAATCGCCAACATCAATCGGCTCATCGTCAACTATTACTCGTAAAGCGGTATAACCACCTTTTGATGGTACAGCAGCAACTGTCCATTTTCTGTCATCCTGATGGTTGATAAAATCCTTCATATTGACACCTCATGGAAAACTGCGACCTATGGTCATGAATGGAATGTAGGGGTCTAGTGAATCAGATTGAGGAACTGCGGAAGTCAAATGGAGGCCTGCTTTCTCACCTACTGCAGCAGCAATAACTGCTACCTTTTCATCACCACATGAAGACCACCCACTTGGCCATTCTCTCTCAATAAAATCAGTAGTGGTTGCCCCAGAAGCAAATTGTGGATGAGCAATCACATCATGAAGGAACTCGATATTTGTGGTTACACCGAGTATAACAAAATCACCCAATGCTCGCCGCATTCTCTCAATAGCACCTTCCCTACTAGGTGCGTGAACTATCAATTTGGCAAGCATCGGATCAAAATCAATCCTAGCCTCATCACCTTCTCTAACCCCTGTGTCAAGACGGATGCCTGGCCCTTCAGGTGGCCGCCAAACACGTAGTGGACCGGTTGCAGGAAGGAACCCATTAGATGCATCTTCTGAGTAGATTCTAGCCTCAATGGCCCAACCACGTGGGCTCACTTGCTCTTGAGAAATTTCCAATGGCAACCCAGCAGCAATTCTCAACTGCTCTTGAACGAGGTCGACTCCAGTAACAAATTCTGTAACCGGATGTTCCACCTGTAGCCTAGTATTCATCTCAAGGAAAAAGAATTCATTCCCCGATTGAAGAAATTCTACTGTACCCGCACCCACATAATGAACTGCACGGGCAGCATTTACTGCGGCTTCCCCCATCGCTTGCCGCATCTCTGCGGTCAAAGCACTGCTCGGTGCTTCTTCTATCACCTTCTGGTGTCTGCGCTGAATACTACACTCCCGCTCAAGAAGATGGATGGCCCCTCCATGAGTATCACAGAGAAGTTGTATCTCGATGTGGCGCGGAGCAACAATTCGCCTCTCAATATAGACTGTATCATCACCAAATGAAGATAATGCTTCACGTTGGGCTGCTAGATAGGAGGTTTCCAATTCCCCTGGTGAATTTACTTCCCTCATTCCTTTTCCACCTCCTCCAGCAGATGCCTTCAATAGCAGGGGGTACCCTATTTCAGCCGCGTGTTCGTGAAGTTCCTCTACCGTATCTGAGAGTGATTTACCAGATGCCAACTCGGCCCCAGGAACTAGTGGAACTTCCGCATCAATCATGAGGCGACGAGAACGTACTTTGTCTCCCATTGAATCAATGGCCTTAGCTGGTGGACCTATCCAAATAATTCCACTTGCCCCAACCAACTCGGCAAAGTCTGACCTTTCAGAAAGGAATCCATAACCGGGATGAAGAGCATCTGCACCAGAAGTTCTGCACGCGTTGATGATGGCAGTATGTGAAAGGTAAGTGGAAGAGAGATCCGAACCCTCAAGATGTACTGATTCGTCAGCCAACTCCACATGCAAAGCACCAATATCGGAGTCATTGAATATCGCAACAGTAGCGAGCCCCATTTCCTTACATCCTCGAATAATTCGGCAAGCAATTTCACCTCTATTTGATATCAACACTTTGCTGAACTTGAATGGTGCTTCAGCAATCCAAGCAGGTTGAGGCATCTTTCTCAATCCTCACTCTTCCATGCGGCTGCTCTTCTCTCAATGAATGAAGAAAGACCCTCTTGCCCCTCTGCTGAACCTCGCATTTCAGAAGTCTTGTCAAGTGTCCAAGACCGCAATTCCTCATCACTTGACTCCCATCGGTCGATAGTTCGAACCAAACTCTTTGCCTCTGTAACTGCTATTGGTCCAGTAGTCAATACTTCGTTTATGATTGTACTAATAACTCCATCAAACAGTTCTGGTGATTCAACCTTTTGATCAATCATACCAATTCTGAGCGCTTCATCAACAGGAATTTTGCTAGCAAGCATCGCAAGCCGACGAGTCTGTGCACTACCAATGCGTTGGTAAACATAGGGACCAATTACTGCGGGCAAAATTCCTAACTTGCCTTCTGAAAGTGCAATCCTTGTATTACTTTCACCAATTACATGATCTAGCGATGATACAAGGCCTGCCCCCCCACCTAAAGCTACACCCTGAACTACACCTATTGTGAAACATGGATGAGACCACAACGTGTGGAAAAGACGGTCTAGACGTTCAGCATCATCACGATTCTCCTCTGCAGTCTGTGCACCTGAAGCCTGCATCCAACNNATATCAGCACCNGCGCAGAAATGTTTGCCCGCNCCACGTAGNACNATCACCCGAAGGAACGCTTCNCCNNCNCCATCAANCAGTTGNCCTCGCNTNCCAACGGAACGNTCNCTACACCAATCAAGNAGGGCGCANAACTCACCAATNAGTTCGGGATTCAAGGCATTGAATACCTTCTCACGTTGTAATGTAATGTTGGCAACGGGCCCATCAATCGAAAGTCCACATTGATTAATTTCTGGCGATAAATCTCCAATTGAAAAATCAGACATTGCAATTGCACCTTCACATCCTAAATATGCCGTATTCAGTATCAGGTAATGGTGCATTTAACGCGGCAGAAATACTCAATCCAAGCACATCACGTGTGTCACGTGGATCTATTATTCCATCATCCCAAACTCGAGCGGTTGCATAGTATGGNGAACCCTCCGTTTCATATCTTTCTANGATAGGACGTTGGAATTCCTCTAACTCTTCGCCTTCCATTGGTGGTTTTCCTTCTCTAGCACGCTGATCCTGTTTCACTGTTGTCAAAACACTGGATGCCTGAGCCCCTCCCATTACTGAAATCCTTGAGTTCGGCCACATAAAGAGGAAACGGGGGTCGTATCCCCTCCCGCACATTGCATAATTTCCAGCACCGTGTGAACCACCTATGATCACCGTGAATTTTGGAACGGGAGCACATGCCACGGCTGTCACCATCTTTGCACCGTCCTTTGCAATTCCACCCGCCTCATATTCGCTCCCAACCATGAACCCGGTAATATTCTGCAGGAAAACAAGTGGGGTACCTCTTTGCCCACAAAGTTCAATGAAATGGGCGGCCTTCAATGCCGATTCACTGAATAAAATTCCATTATTTGCTACAATGCCAACTGGATACCCATGTATTCTAGCAAATCCGCATACAATTGTTGCCCCATATCGAGCCTTGAATTCATGGAAGCGAGAGCCATCAACTATTCTTGCTATCACCTCTTTAACATCATATGGCATACGATTATCATCGGGAATTATTCCAATTAGTTCTTCAGGGTCATAATGTGGTGGCTCTGGAGTAGTAACATCAAGAGCCACTTTGTAAGATGGTGGGAGATTTTCTACCACATTGCGAACGATTCTGAGGGCTTCTGGTTCATCCTCGGCAAAATGGTCAGCCACACCTGACTTAACTGTATGAACTTCTGCACCTCCAAGTTCCTCTGCGGTGACCTCTTCTCCAGTTGCAGCTTTGACCAATGGGGGTCCACCGAGGAAAATTGTGCCATTACCCTTGACTATGATTGATTCATCACTCATTGCAGGAACATAAGCACCACCCGCGGTGCATGATCCTAGAACTGCTGAAATCTGGGGGATGGCCTTTCCACTCATTATTGCTTGATTATGGAAAATTCTACCGAAGTGCCCTCTATCAGGGAATACCTCGTCCTGCATCGGTAGAAAAGCACCGCCCGAATCAACTAGATAGATACAGGGAAGGCAGTTCTCTTCAGCAATGCTCTGCGCCCTGATGTGTTTCTTTACCGTCATGGGGTAGTAAGAGCCTCCTTTGATAGTTGCATCATTGGCCACAAACATACACTCTCTTCCATGAACAACGCCAATGCCGGTGATAACCCCTGCACTATGCGCATTACCATCATAGAGTCCATTAGCAGCAAGGGAACTTAATTCTAGAAATGCTGTACCTGCGTCACAAATCGCTGATATTCTCTCTCGAGGCAACATCTTGCCGCGGCTACGGTGACGTTCGACGTACTTTCCGCCTCCACCCTGTTGAATTGCTTCCAAACGACCATTCAAAACTGCAATTAGAGCCTTATTATGCTCTGCATTAGCGATGAATCGTCCATCCTCCGAACGCACTGAAGTGGGTAGTCTATCCATGTCGACCCATAGGGTCGAATACAAACAGGTGCTTGAACGGTGCGGCTTCAAACACCCAACATAAGCCGTCCTAGGTCCCTTAAGCCTGGAGCCAAGCCAACAGTAAGTAATCCGAGGATGACTAATAATCTCAAATGACATTGGCGCCTCTCAAATCGCCATTCTGCAAAGAATAACACTATCACCAATGCGAGCAACATCTTCACCACCAAAAATCCCCAACCTCCACCAGCGCCGCTTTCAGTACCACCTGATAATTGCATCACTAATGATGAGAGAACATGTTTCTCTGAATAGCCGAATATATCGACACCAACCCAAGATGCGAAACCATCGACCAGTTGCCCATATACAGCAAGCAGAACTATTGGAGTAGAAAAAGCAGCACGGCGGACAAGTTTCTCATGTGCTTCATGTTCTTCACCCTCAAAATTCTCCCACTGATTTAGAGTCGTCCCCTCATCTAGAACCCCTGGAATATATCCATCTTCAATTAGAGAGCCATATGCTTCCTTTCCTCTATGGTGTAGCATTAAGACAAACAATACTGGAAATAAGAGGACAACAAGTGCTGGCCATAATGTCAATTCGTCGACATCATACTGTGTCTGTGCAAACTGTATCAATCCGATTGTAGCCAAGATGCAGGCGCTGAACCCAGAATAAAGTAGACTGCGCTCCAATAGATTCCAATCTCCCAGTTTCTCTTTCAACATCATTTTCTCAGATTCAAATATGAAGAAGCATAACAGTGGAATCATGAGAAATAATCCCATACTCTGGATGGAATTGTATTCGTAAAACAATAAGAGTTGGCCCGCAACTAGAATAATTAGGGGCATAAACGGAACTAGCCATTTCTTTTCCATGCCAATACTAGTCTTTGTCATGAAGTTGGCCAATATGCCCGTCAGAACTATCCAACCTGCAGTATGGAAATGAATTATTGGAGAAACAAACCATGAATCAACATCTGCTGCAAACAAACCTGCATCCTCACTGACCTCAACTAGAACTGCCCAAAGCACCCATGGAAGAAGTGAGTANAGCATACGATCCTCATTTGACACTCCCCATTCCCTCAACCACGCAGAAAGAGAGACTATGAAAGCAACGAGAAGAATAGAGTAAGCTGCAGTATCAACTGGATTGTAACTTGAATCTCCACCACCTTCACCAATGATTGGCTGAATAATATTGGCATCAACGATATCCCAAATAAGCCACGCATCAGCAAAAAAACCTAGTAGATAGCCAATTCCAGGTAAAGCAAGGCCTATTCCAATTATAGTAAAGGCAACTAACTCGTACTGTGCAAACTGGTCATTTGATGAACTCTTAGAAAGTGGCTCCTCTATATCGGCATCCTGAGAAGAAATTGAATCNACCTTAGACTCGCCCATAAAATCGCCGAGGATGTCCTAGTGAATGAGTTTCACTCTTCTTCGCCATGGTCGTGGCCATGGTCGTGGTCATGGTCATGGTCGTGGTCGTGGTCGTGCTCTTCAGCAGCCTCTCGGAATGGATGAACTTCACGGAAAGTGATGGTCTTAACACCTACACTATCACGCAGTGATCGGATGATTTGGAACTTTGCCATTCCCCATGATTGGTCGTATCCAAGAAAGTCAGGNATTGTGATGGCTACATCGTCTCCGTCAAACTCGACTTCAAAATCTTCTGAGCCAGTAGTCATCTTGAACATGGCCAAAACCATTTCTTCGCGATCCTCGACAACCTTAGTGATACGGTAGTTGTAACGCAAAGCCTTGCCTGCTAATTCATGGTTGAAATCAATGCGCGCACGTCCTGCACGGAACATCACGAGAGTTCCTTTTCGGCCACCAATTTCTACTGTTCCGCCAACTTCTAGGTTGTCGGGGTCACGAACTTGGCGGGCCAACTGTTGCGGACCAAAATATTCGACNGCATTTGCATCACGCTCACCATACGCTTTGCCAGCAGGGATATCAAGATCATAATCAGTANCTACTTCTGCTTCAGCAAGGCTGTCCTCAAAGCCTTCTATCAAACGACCTTCGCCAATTGTGACGCAAAGTGGCTCGTAATTCCGGCCTTCTTCATGTGTGTTATTTGACTTTGCAGTCTCCTCACGTGTGGTTTCAATCAATGCTCCTGAATCAGCATCGAACAGGTCGTAATCGATGTAGACAATTGTGCCTTCTTCCATAGTATACCACTTCACGCCCCTACGGGGCGAGCCGGCGACCGACTCTCCCTTTATGAGTAAGCCGGTAAATATCAAGTCTCAGTCGAGGCCGTTTTACGTCCTTTTGTACTCGGTATGGAAGAAATCCATATAGTGAATGTTGAGAGAATAATGATGAGCCAACCAGCCCAAACAAGGTGGCTACCAGGTAGATGGTAGACAGTCAATCGCACACGGTCAAGTTCTACCTCACCTGAAGCCATATCAATAGTATCTGATGCATTACCCAACTCTTGAGTTTGCGACCAATCAAAGATGAATACTGTATCTCCACTCCAAGAGGAATACCGGGCAACCTCGCTTCTAGGAAATCCGTTTGAATCATCAAACCTGAGCATTCCTGGGTTTACTGTATCGAGTAGTTTGCCCGATTCATCTCTCACTTCAATTTCTGCTCCAAGGAAGCCATCACCTACTTTGAAACGGTCAGAGAAGGGCTCGTCATCAGAAGAAATAATTGTCCATTCAGTGAATGTCAAATAAAGTCCTTCGTGAGATACTTGGTCGTCTTGTACCAACACCACTTGATGACTTGAATCGGTCCTGTCAACTAGAGTCGTGGTGAATATATGACCCACCAACAGTAGAATGATTCCCACATGGGCGGTATGTGCAAGGGCGCTACGCAACTTTGCTGNAGAATAGCCGTCAATGGTTTTTCTACTCAAATCGTAAACTAACCTGATGAGTGATGGAATTGCAACCACCATCATAGGCAACAGAAGCCAAGCTACATCACCACGAGTAACCACATCGCTGAACTGTGCGTTGCTATCACCTGCAAGTGGTATATTGAGAATCGCACCCAAGAAAATACCGAGAACAATGAATCCTAGCAAGAGCAACGGGATCCATCTTGAAGGAACTGTGTCCTTCCATGAATATGTTGCAAGAGCGGCGGCTACTAGAAGAATTAGCGGACCACCAAACATCTCATGCATTGCTAAAGATGCGCCATCAATGCTCGCTATCATTAACATCCAAGTCAAAGAGAGAAAGATGGCACCAATTACAATAGGGGCGTAACGGGCAAGACGTTGCTGCTCTTTTCTAGAACAAAATTGAGAGAGACGGTCTTTGAGAGATTGTTCTTCATCAGATTCCTTCAGAAGTATTGGCCAAAGGAAGACGAGCAGTGCTATGCCAGCACTGAACACCTCAATCAGGAATGCATAAGTCGCAGTTAGAATGACAATAACTGCGGCCACTGACCAAAAATTATCTGAATTTGAATTTTCATTGTTAGATTGATTGCTGGAACTACTCCGTACACTAACCTTCAACAGCATTAGGATGCATAACAGAACAGCAACCGTCACATCTTGAATGACATAAGTCAGCAACAAGATTGCAACCATTGAAATCAACTTTTCATTGCTATCAAACAAATTGGGCAATATTGTATCAGGTGGTGCAAACAATGCAATTAATGATGAAGATGCAAGCAAAAGAAGTAGTGCAGAAGGCAACAATTCTATCCAACTAATTTCAGCGCCAAAAAGATCTACAGTTACAAAGCGTGAGAGGGGAAGGGCGAGAATAAAGAATAGTGAATAACGACTCACCTGCCGCCATCGTTTTTGCTCGCCGAGCCCACTTTGAGAAATCACCAACCAAGCGACGGTGATAACTAGAATAGTTACCAAAGCGACAAGATAGGTCGTCACTTCAGTTCCTGCTAGGCCATCTCCTTGTAACTCAATTAGGCGGCCAATGGCTGAATCACTTCGACCATCCAACTCTTCACCAACAAAGGCATGAACTGATGCCCAAACCCCATTTGCTCTCGTGACCATAGTAGAGTGAATCGAAAACCAGCCAGGAAGAATNGCAAGGGGAATCGCCCATTTAGGGGTCTCTTTTCCAGGAGATACACGTAAGTGGAGTAGAAGGAGNAGGCAAACCCAAGGCAATAGTGAAGCGGTCTCGACGGGGTCCCAAGCCCAGTAACCACCCCAATCGAGTACTGTGTATGCCCACAACCCACCAAGTCCAATTCCGAGTGTGCCAACTGCAAATGCTGCCCTTGCAGCCGGTAGAACACCTACCCTAACTTTTGAAGCGACGCCTTCCTCTTCACTGAGGATATATGTTAACGCCTGTAGCATGACCACCATGCAAAGCGAATAGAAGAGATAAACGAGAGGCGGATGGAGCACCATCAAATCAGTTTGTAATAGAGGATTCAATTCACCTCGCCAACTACTTTGAGCAAGTCGGAACGGACGCATGATGAGAGCTAATGTTAGGATTGTCAANACTGCNCCATTGACCATTTTTCGCATCAGAATCGCACTGTCACTACGCCCTTTGATTTGAAAAAATAAGCCGCACAAAGCGAGTAAACCTGCCCAGAGTAATGTGGGGCCCTCTCTACCTGCCCAAACTGCACTAATTCTGTAGAGCAGAGGCATGCTCCCGCCCCCATAAAGTCGCACAATGTCATAGGATGTTGAATCTGTCACAAACAAAAANGTGAGAAGAATAAATGGTTGAATCTGAAGTAGCACTATCGCCCGCGGGAGCCATTTTCCTAAATTNTCAGAAAGATCACGCCATGGGATAAAGAAGGTGGCCACTGAAGCGGCTAATGCTACCCAAAGAACCCACTGCATGAAGAATCCGAATAGGGAAGAGGGGATGGCAATTTCGGCGCGGAACTTTGTTCACACTATATTCTCTGATTACCAACCATAATGCTTGGCTCTGCTGTATCCAAATGCGAGCATAGCTGGGATTATTCGTTTGAAGTATAAACTAGGCCGGCGGAACAATAGGCGAATACCAACCATCGCTTTTCCTGACAATCCCATTGCTGACATCTCTTCAGGGAAGCAACGGCCCATTACTGACATCTCATCATCGCTCAATGAGTATAGAGCAGTCTTTCCTCGCAAGATTTTCTCGTAGGGGGGGAATTCTTCCTTCCAACGAGTGGGATAAGCGGCCAACATTTCAGAGGATGTGTCTCCAGCTGCGATGGCCTCGGCCGCAGTCTGTGCAGCAAAGGAGGCGGACTTCAGTGCCAAATGTGACCCACCTTCAAACAAGGGTGATGTGAATCCAGCAGCATCCCCAACAAGCATCAAGCCGTCTGAATGAGTCACTTTATGAGGGCCTGAAATTGGGATAGTTCCCCCAAATCCACGAGTAGCAATGCCCTCTTTTCGCCATGGTGGGTTTACCTTTTCTAAATCCTTGAATTCGCTACCTGCAATGAATTGGTCAAGCGATTTTACTGCCCCTTTCTTATCCTCAGTTACTAATCCTACATTTGCACGNCCATCTGATTTNGGNATCATCCAGAGATACCCTTTCGTAGCATAATCTGGCCATATGTAAAAGTCGAGATATCCATCAGTTGGAACTTGTAACATCTCGTACTGCATACCTGCAATTACTTTGGGTCTTGGGTTAAGGTCGAGTAATTTTGAACAAACTCCCCCTACCCCAGATGCATCAATGACTACTTTTGCTTCGAATGGAAACATTTCGCCCTTTCCTTCACAATGCCACGCCTTGAATTTGCCATCTACCTCGATGCGCTTCATTGTAGTTAGTTTGTGAGAGAGATGTAGGGTCGCCCCCTTCGCTTCTGCTTCACTAGCTAACCAACGTTCAAACAGGTGCTTTTCCAACACATATCCAGGCTCACTCAACTTCTTGGCAGTGCCATCAGGAAATAATACCCGNATTCCATCAACAGAACGAGATATCACTTCATCGGGCAACTCAAGATTGAGATTCTTGACTGCTACATCAGAAATGCATTCTCCACAATGTACAGGAGTGCCTATTTCAGAGTGATCTTCGATAATGACCACATCAAGGCCATGCCGAGCAGCATGCAGAGCGGCTGAACCGCCACCTGGACCAGCACCTATGACGAGAACATCACACCCTGTCGTCTGCGCTTGCATATTCTATGATGGGAGGAACTCACTTCATGAAGAACTCGGTCAAATTGTTAGAAACTCCTCTCCTTGATGTTTCATAGGGGGTAACCCTTCGGGGGTGTGTGGGATGGAGCAATTTGCAACAATTCGTGGCCGCTCTTGAAGAGGGTGACGAAGTACTTCGAATCAGCCGTCCAGTTGATGTAGAACTGGAAGCGGGGTGCATTGCTGACCGAATAGTGAAAATGGGTGGAAAGACAGTCATCTTCGAACAACCAAGACTTCCAAATGGCAACATTTCTGAAATGCCCTTGGTGATGAATCTCTTTGGCACTCATGAACGAATCAAAATGGCGCTGGGTGTTGATGAATTCTCAGAAATTGGAGAACGCCTCGTTGGAATGATGAAGCCTGATGTGGCTACGATATCTAAGAANCCGTGGAAAGGAATTTCCCTAGCACGACAGGGATTGAGAATGGCTCCAAAGCGTGTAAAGAAAGGTTCTTGTCAAGAAATAATGATGGAAACTCCCGATTTGACAGCACTCCCTATTCCGAAGACATGGCCTAATGATGGAGGACAATTCATCACNCTNCCACTTGTGGTCACTAAAGACCCANTAACTGGAGAACAAAATCTTGGAATGTATCGCTCACAGATTTACGGNCCAACTGAATGTGGCNTACATTGGCAGATGCATAAGCATGGNGCAGANCACGCNGATTCAAGCAAGGAATCTTCTGAACAGATTCCTGTCGCAATCTGTTTGGGAGGTCCACCAGAACTCATTTTCAGTGCTATTGCACCGCTACCTGATAACCTCTCAGAATTTATGTTCGCTTCATTTCTAGGGGAACAGAGAATTCCAATGGTAAAGGCAAAGACTCAGGATTTGTTGGTACCTGCAGAAGCCGATGTGGTGATTGAAGGCTACTGTGTGCCCGGAGAGACTAGGACTGAAGGACCATTTGGTGATCATTTTGGATTGTATAGCCTTGAAGGNGACTATCCAGTAATGCACGTAACTGCAATTACTCATCGCTCTGAACCATTAGTACCTATGACAATTGTTGGGTTACCTCCAATGGAAGATGGCTATCTAGGTGAGGCAATCACTGACGCATTCTTACCAGTATTGAATTTCCAGCACCGTGATGTTGTTGATATGTTCGTTCCTCTGGGAACCGGGTTCCATAACCTCGCAATTATTTCCTCAAAACAACGCTATCCTCGACAAGCACGCAAGACCTGCCTCGGTCTTTTAGGTGCTGGACAATTGATGTTCTCGAAAATCTCAGTAGCTGTAGACCCGACCCACCCTGTAAAAGATTTGAATGCCCTTCTAGACACACTNCACCAAAAGGTAGACCCATCTTCAGATNTGNTAACCATACCTGGNTTAGTAGCNGATNCTCTTGACGCTACTTCACCTTGGGAAAATGTTCACGACAAACTGCTNATTGATGCTACAACTCTNCCATCTAATGACCCTCGAAAAGGTGGTGTTGGCCTACCTCGTGGAACTGGTTTTGACACCACACCAGATTGGCGGCGAGGATTAATTGAAGCGCCAGGAGTTTCAGTTGACTTCTGCGCCAAAGTCAGAGCAATGGATTCTGTATGTGAAGTTCTGCAACTTAGACCATCAATGTTGGTAATTACAACAAAAATCGATGATGCCCCCAATCCATCTACCGGAATGGGTGCAATTCTAGATCCTTTGGCGTGGGCTACTCAAGTAGAGGCGAGTAGGGCTCAAAGGCAACGAATATTTCAATTGATGAATTCAATTTGGCAATTAGAAGAATCAGAGAATCTAAGGTGGCTTTTCATCACCGATGATGATGTAAAACTACACTCGGCTGGAGTCAATCGNAAATTACTCTGGCAGTTGACCGTTCGATTTGATGTCGGGCGGGACCTTCACTTTGATTCTGAACGGAAACGNATCTGTTGGGATGCAACAGCGCCCATCCCACATCCAGGTCGTCGCGCACTGGAAGAGGCAGGGCAACAAATATCTGCACTGGATCCAATTTATCCAATCAGAAGTTGGCCGCCGTTAACCCTGCATAGCCCTGCAACTCTAACTAAAGTAACCAATATGGCTGGCTATGATGGATATGAACAAAGAACTTGGGAGCCAAATGTGACAAGGTGGTAATTTGGGCGTCAAAGAAATTCTTGAATTCGTAAAGATAGAGCACACGCTCTTCTCACTACCCTTTGTGCTAATTGGGTATATTCTCGCTTACAATCAATTCATGCATGATCTTCCTGTTAGTGAATTTTCGCCGGGTTGGTTAAGAATGGATCTAATTTGGATTCTTATCGCTGCTGTTGGAGCCCGTGGCCTTGCAATGGCTCTAAATCGTATCATTGATCGAGATGTTGACGCTGCTAACCCACGAACTGCAAACCGACATCTAGTATCGGGTGATATGTCAATGCAAACGGCTTGGACTCTATCGGCAATTTTCCTTAGTATGCTACTTTTGGGCGCTTGGCTGCTCAACGAAGTTGCACTAATGATGGCTTGGCTTCCCGTCTTAGTCTTCGTTATCTACCCATACACAAAGCGTTACACTTGGCTGTGTCACTTGTGGCTAGGTCTGTGTCTTGGTCTTGCACCAGCTGGTGCGTGGGTTGCTGTTGCGGCAGACGTTCATGGGTGGGCTGCGATTACAGGATTGCACGATGGATATACTGACCTTCTTTGGTATCCAACTATTTTCTTCATCTCCCTAGGGGTCGCATTTTGGATAACAGCCTTTGATATCAACTATGCGCGCATGGATGTAGAGAGTGATCGAGAAAACGGGATTCATTCATTCCCTTCACGATTTTCAGAAGAAACTACTACCAGAACATCTGTACAACTAACCCTAGTATGGTTCGCATGCTTCGCTATCTCCAACCCCATGGATGAAATTTGGTTTCTAGGGGCAGCAGGTCTAATGGCAATTGTGAATATCGCTGTAATCATAGGTCGTGAGAAGTTTGCTGACTTCCAAACGATACTATTCCGTGTATCTATGTTGACTGGATGGGTTCTTCTATTAGCCATAATGACAATTGAACCATCCAGTGATGGGTTGTTAGACTGAGGTGATGAAATGGTGAAATTAGCAGTAATCACAGGCGGAAGTAGAGGTATTGGAGCCGCTACAGCAAGCCGTTTGGCCGCAGAGGGGTATCGCCTAATTATCACCTACCATACTGATGCACAAGCCGCAGAGAACGTCATTGCAGATGTAAGGGGATTAGGCTGTGATTGTGTCGCAGTAAAAGTGGACTGTTCTGATTCTGGCGAAGTGATGGTTCTTGCAGATCATCCTTGGGTAAAAGAAGGNGTAGATTCTCTAGTTCTGAACCATGCAATTTACCAAAGAGGGAAAGCGAGTGAACTCACACTAGAAGAAATGGAGANGACTATGGATGTAAATTTCACTGGGGCATTCTTGGTTTGGAAAGCGCTTTCACCACACCTTTCCAACTCAGCTAGCGTAGTGGTATTAGGAAGCCAATTAGGGTTGAAAGGTACGGCAACAGGGGCCGACTATTCAGCATCGAAAGGTGCACTCCACGCTTGGGCTAGGTCACTAGCTGAAGATGTAGCCGAAATTGGTCAAAGAGTCAATGTCATAGCACCTGGCACAATCGATACTGATCTTGTATCTGGAGATACTCCTTTGAAAAGAAGCGAGAGGGAATCGGGGATTCCTATGGGTAGATTGGGACAACCTGAAGAAGTTGCCAGTGTAGTTTCATTTCTATTATCTGAAGATTCTAGTTATATTACTGGCGCTGTCCTACATGTGAATGGTGGCCTTTATCGCCCATGAATTAAGGACAATCAATTTTGAGGGNATTTCATGNCTGAGGATGCNATAGACCCGTTCGACCTCTCCAANGCGATAGCAGGGGCGGCCGCNGGCAGATTGGATCCCANCGAATCCTGNTTCCGATTGCANGCAGANTATGNACCTGCAGGNGACCAGCAACCGGCAATTGAAAAACTAATTTCTCAATTGAAAAATAAGCAAGAGCGTTCTGTCCTTTTAGGAGTTACTGGTTCAGGAAAAACTTTCGCAATGGCTCATGTAATTGAACAATTGAATATCCCCACCCTCATTCTCAGCCATAACAAGACCTTAGCGCGCCAACTGTGGCAAGAGATGTCATCGCTTTTCCCAGAAAATGCNGTTGAATACTNNGTCAGNCANTATGACTACTATCAACCTGAAGCATATCTTCCCAAACGTGACCTCTACATTGACAAAGAGATGCAGATGAATGAACGAATAGAGCAGGAACGATTCGCAACCGTTGCCTCCCTAGTTTCTCGACCCGATGTAATAGCCGTGGGAACTGTCTCGTCAATCTATGGTCTAAATCCACCTGAAACTTTTCTCAAGCAACACGCTAGAGTACATGTTGGACAAGCAATCGAACCTTTGGATCTAGTCAAACAACTCGTGGAACTCCAATATCAGAGAGTTACTGGGGAAATTACCCGAGGCGAATTGCGTTGCAGAGGTGAAGTTGTAGATGTATGGATGCCAAGCAGGGATGACCCACTTCGGATTCGTTTTGACTTTGATGGGGTGACTCGAATCCAAGTTTGTGAAGCAGTTTCATGGGAGGCGGTGGACGAATTAGATGAAGCATGGATTCATCCTAAAGAATTCTTCATGACTAGTCCAGAACGTTTCAGACAAGCTCTAGAGGACATAGCATTTGAATTGAGTGAAAGGACTCATTCACTTGAATCTGAAGGGAAAGAATTGGAAGCGCATAGATTGGAAACCAGAACCACTTTTGACTTGGAAATGCTAACAGAAACAGGGCACTGTAAGGCGATTGAAAATTATTCAATGCACTTCGATGGCCGTACATATGGCCAACGCCCATACTGCCTTCTAGATTTTTTCGCAGCGGCTGCCAAACAGTTTCATGGAGACAATCAGAAATTTCTAGTCATCATGGATGAAAGCCATGTTACACTACCTCAACTGAAGGGAATGTATGCAGGAGATAAATCACGCAAGGATTCGTTAATCGAACATGGTTTCAGACTTCCTTCTGCCGCCGATAACCGCCCCTTAATGATAAACGAATTTCAACAACTAGTGCCACAAATGCTCTATGTTTCNGCAACCCCNGGAGAGAGAGAACTACGCCATCTCGCAGAAGTAACTGGGCAAGAGGTGCCAAGAGATTTGCTTCATGTATCGGGTGGAGGGGGTGTAGAAGAACCTGAATTAAAAAAGCCTAAACGTTCCCCAAGTATGTTGAANACCTTACANGAAATTAATGGGATTGTACGAATGGAAATTAGGCCTACTGGACTTCTAGATCCGCGCATCGAGGTTCGCCCAACCGAAGGCCAAGTGCAAGATTTGTTGGATGAAATCAACCAATGTGTAGATAATGGAGAAAGAGTGTTGGTAACTGTACTGACAATCAAATTNGCAGAGGAAGTTTCAGAATACTTGCAACGTATGGGAGTTAAAGCTCATTATCTCCATTCTGAAATTGATACAATAGAACGCTCCGAGATAATCAAGGCGTTGCGACTGGCACATATTGATGTCATTGTCGGAATCAATTTGTTAAGAGAAGGTCTAGACATTCCTGAAGTTTCGCTAGTTGCTATTTTTGATGCTGATAGGCAAGGTTTTCTGAGAAACGAGCGGTCATTATTGCAAACTATTGGAAGGGCTTCGCGCAATGAAAATGGACGCGTTCTGCTCTATGCTGATTCAATGTCGGAAGCCATGAAATCCGCCATTACTCAAACTGTTGATAGGCGGAATAGACAAGAAGAGTTCAACAATCAGCATGGAATCACCCCTAAGACCATCCAAAAAGCACTTCCAGTAATGGGTGTTGAGGCTAGTGAATTACTTGCTGGAACCTCTGGAAAGGGAGGTTCAGGTGGCAAACGATTCGTTGGCGGGGTTACTGGACAAGCGGTCCGAGATGAGAAAGACCTTGTCAAGAAATTTGATCTTGGCTCAGACGGATGGGCAACTGCAGATGATGCGATTTCTAGAGTTAGCCAGCCATCATGGGCTGAAATTGCTGAATCCATTCTATCACCTAATTCAGAGTTGGAATTATTAGAAGAGCCAGATGAGGAATTAGAGCGATTACTGGGGCGACTTCGAAAGGAGATGAAGATATCTGCCAGCCGACTTGAATTTGAGAAGGCTGCGCAATTGAGAGATAGAATTTTCCAATTGGAAAATGACGGATAAGCGCCACCTGATGAATTGAAATCCATTGCCCACCTGAGGCAATCCATGGGGAAGCGCCTAGAGATTGTCATCATGACTCGCGGCCCTGAATTATACAGCACCACGAGATTAGCGGCTGCAACGCGTAGAGCTGGGCATGGAGTGAGTTACCTGAATCCAACTAGATGTGCAATCGATTTATCCCCTGATGGCGCTACAGTTCTTTACAATGGAGAAAAAATTGTCCAGCCAATGGACTGTATAGTACCAAGAATAGGTGCTTCAATCACTCGCCATGGGTTGACTATCCTCCGCCAGTTTCAAGCAGCTGGAATAATTACTCTCAACCACAGTAATGGTATTGCTGCTAGCAGAGATAAGTTAAGGGCACTACAGAGATTTGCATCATCTGAACTCCCNATACCAAGAACGGCGTATGCGAGAGGTGCTGAAGATCTCCACCACTGTATAGAGACGGTAGGTGGAACACCTGTTGTTTTGAAACTGCTGGAAGGAACCCAAGGAGTGGGAGTTATGCGTTGTGATACAGTTGCCAGTGCAGAATCTGTAATTGATGTCTTGGCGAGATTGCATCAACCGATAATAGTTCAAGAATACATTGCCGAATCAGAGGGTTCTGACATCAGAGCAATTGTTGTTGGCAACAAGGTTGTCGCAGCAATGCGTAGAACTGGGAAAAGTGATGATTTTCGAAGCAATATCCATCGAGGAGGCACGGGAGAAAAAGTCGATTTAGAGCCCGATGTCGAACGGATTTGCATAGATGCCTGTAATACGCTCGGACTCAAATTTGCTGGTGTCGATTTATTNGAGTCAAATCGNGGGCCATTATTGATGGAAGTAAACTCCTCACCAGGCCTTGAGGGCATCGAAAGAGCAACGGGCGTAGATATCGCAAATGAAGTAATTAGCGAAATTGAACGGATATGTGATTGACCGCTGTGTTCATTTTCAATTGGCTGTTCGGGTGTAATCATGGTGGAGCCGGATGACTTCGATATCCCGGTTGAGGATTACGATTTTTCGACCATAAATAGTCCCGCCTCACTGATAGACCAAATGGCAAAAGCTGGTGGGTTCACTGCTACTAAACTTGCTCTTGCTCGAGATATGCTAAGTTCTATGTTTCAAGGACTTGATGATGCGGAATCATCATCTGAAGAAACGAGACATTTGAATTGGCTTTCATTCCCTGCATGCCTCTGTGCAACAGGAACTAGAGGGTTCTTTGTTGAAGTATTGAGGAGAAAGAGATTCAATGTAGTCGTTACCACTTGCGGCACACTTGATCATGACATTGCTAGGACTTTTCGCAATTATTACCACGGTGCATTTGAACTCGATGATGCCGAACTTGGTGAGCATGGATTGAACCGACTTGGTAATGTGATTGTTCCCAACGCAAGTTATGGTGACATCATTGAGGAAATATTAACGCCGATGCTACAGGAAATTGACGACGAACGTAGAGCAATAAACCCTGAAAATCCTTGGCAAGGATTTGGCAGCGTTGAACTCTGTTGGGCAATCGGGGATAGGATAGAAGATAAAACAAGCCTTCTATACTGGGCTGCCAGGAATCGTATTCCAATCGTAATCCCCGGTATTTACGATGGTTCGGTGGGGGCGCAATTGTTCATGTACCGACAAAAGGTGAGCGATTTCAATCTTGACCTATTAGCTGATCAACAGCGACTCTCGGACTTGGTATGGACTGCTGATTCTTCCCACGCTCTGATAGTTGGCGGAGGGATATCCAAACACCATGTCATNTGGTGGAATCAATATCGAGAAGGATTGGATTCTGCTGTACAAATCACTACTGCTCCTGAACATGATGGTTCACTATCTGGGGCGAGGCTTCGCGAGGCCATTAGTTGGGGCAAAATAAGAGCCGAAGCACCTCAAGTAGTAGTTGAAGGCGATGCTTCAATCATTCTGCCACTTCTAGGTGCCAGTCTCTTCTCAGAATAATTATTCTAATTGATATGCAATGCATTCCATCAATCCTACTCGTAATGGTACTAGTGGATGCCACCCTACTGCCCCTACCGCTTGCAAAGCAGAGTGTAAGGGGGATAAATCTGGCCGCTTTTGGGCAACTGTTGGTTCAATCTTGGGTTCGAAGATTTTTAGATTTTCCAATTGAAAAGTTTTCATTTCGGCAGCTTTAACACGGGAAAAAAGCATCTCTAATTCAGCACTCATTGCTTCGTCACTCCAGCACCTACGGCCACAAACATCTATTCGACCCGTGGGGGGATNATCAAGCAATAGAGTGACCATATCAACAACATCGCGAATATGTACCCAATACCTAGGCNCTCCTATNGGAGATTCACCAGAAGAATTNACTAACCAATCAAGATGTTGTTCAATTTCACTTGGGCCCCAATCTCCTGAACCACTAGGTATGTACAAATCATGGAGAACAAGTTCAGTATTAGGAAAAGATGTGGGAGGTTCGCTGCCACTTGGCCGAATAAGCATATCACAATCAACTGCATTTCCATCAGCACAACAAATTATGTGTAACCCCTCTTCAGAATTGGTTTGAATTCCAACCCGCTCAAGTCGTTCAGCAAGATATTTGCCAAATACAGTATCACGGCCCGTCAATTGGAGAGATTCCATCATTGACCCTCAAGTAATCTGTGTTGATTCTATCTTCTTAGTGACTCCTTCAAAGATACCAAGGACTTCATCTACCTCTTCAATCGTTAAGTTGACTGGGGGACGAAGTCGGATACTCTCAAACCCTGAATTGAGGGCAAGAACGCCATCTTTTAGGGCGGCGCTACGGAATTCATCTCTAAGTGAACGATTTGGGAGATTGAACGCTGCGAATAAACCAACTCCGCGAACATTGGTAATGCAGTCATACTTCCTTTGCATTTCATGTAATCCAGCTAATAGATAATCACCTACCTTAGTCGCATTGTCCAACAATTTTTCCTCTTCAATAACNTCAAGGATTGTNGCGCCCCTGACCATATCAATTAGATTACCCCCAAAAGTGGAATTAATTCGGCTACTCGTATTGAAGACATTATCATTATTTTCACATACACGATCATTAGACATAAAACCACAAATTTGCATTTTCTTTCCAAATGCAAGCATATCGGGCTCAATTCCATGNTGTTCAAAAGCCCACATCTTCCCAGTNCCCCCTACGCCAGTCTGCACNTCATCAACAATGAAAAGNGCCCCNATATCATGAGCTGTTTTTTGGAGGTTTTTCATATATTGGGGGCGGAAATGATTGTCCCCCCCTTCGCCTTGAATGGGTTCAACAATAACTGCTGCAATTTCATCTGGATTATTTTCAGATTCTGCGATTAGAGATTCAATACTAACTGATTCTGCTTCATCTAAGCGCGCTGATTCATCTGCATCTAATGGAAAATTNATCTTNGGATTTGGGATTCTCGGCCATTCAAATTTGGGATAGCGNTCNGTTTTTGTTGGGTCTGTATTAGTCAANGACATNGTGTAACCAGAGCGACCATGGAATGCTTCTTCCAAATGAGCTATACTGATATTGGGGAAATTATCATCACCTGGTAATCCTTTACGGGAGCGTTCTTGTTGCTTCCAATCCATAGATGCTTTGAGAGCGTTTTCTATACCTAATGCACCACCTGCAATGAAGAACATATTAGACATATGAGCGGGCTTTGCAAGATTGCCAATGGTATCTACAGCATCTGCCATTTCAACAGAATAAAGATCACTATTTGTGATATTATTTACTGCAATTCTGCCAAGTTCAGCTTCCATCTCAACAAGACGTGGATGATTCCAACCAATAGCAAGTGAGGCGAAACAAGAGAACATATCTAGAATCTTGTTATCAGTTCTACTATCGTGCAATCGGCTTCCTTCTGATTTATCCAAATCAACAACAAAATCAAATCCATCAGCCAAAATGTGTCTAGACAACACATCATGGACAGAGTCTACATCCACCCCCGCCATGCCTGAGTAGCCGAGGTAGACCGTTTATTGGATTGCCGATTATATTCATCAAATTAATATGGTGATAATCAACCATTGACATACAATCAAATCCGCATAAATATATTCATTTATTCAATTGAAAAACAAAAAAAACAATTGAAAAATATATCATATTCAATTACCCTATTTTAGTTGATCAAGAACATAGTATTCAAACAACTCCTTTGAAACTGAAATGGAATTCGTTTTGTAGTTGATAAATAATAATAATTCGTAACTTCGGCGGCGGTGAAAATTGCATTTGGAGTAAGTGTATCTTTTTTCTAGAATTATCCGTCTTTCCAATTGAAATACGATTACGGATAATGCCTACAAATCGATACTTATATTGGAGGATAACAAACGTTCGGCTTTTGATTTCAATTGAAAATCAAATAATAGCGAATATGTGCAATTTTCTATTATGCAATTGGATAAACCCCGATTATCCGTCTTTTTCAATTGCATTTCGCGGCCACGTTTACTGCATATAGTTAATATACTGACTTGTTACGTAGTCCCATGACCGAGTAATGGGATGCACGGATTAAAGAGGGAGAAAAATGGCAGATGAATCATTTATGATACAAGAGTTACTACAGCGAGAAGTTTACGTAAAACAAACGCGCGTAGGGATAATAGTTGGGGAAAGATTTCACCCTAACGAAGAACGAGTTCAATCACTGAGACTTCAGGTTGACGCTGATATAGCAGATGAATTCATGCGAAAACCGGCAGAATACGCCCCCCTGTCTAAGGAACTTCTCCACAGCATCCAAGCTGATGGGACAATCAAACTATCAAAATCAATGCGTGAGTTACAACGCAGATGGCGCAACACTGTCAGAATCGATGAAAAGTTATACGCGCCAGATGAACTTCTTGACCGAGCTGTACTTGATACCCAAGGTGAAGATCTTGGGGAAGTTGTTGGCCTAGTCAAAATAAAGAGAACTTATCGCGGAATTCAAGTTAAAGCCAGGTCGATGCTTCGAAGGAGATATCGTTTGGAGTGTGACACAATCAACATTCCTGTACAGTTCCTCGCTAGAACTAGTCCACGCCTTGATGAGATAATTCTCTCACGTACTTTTGACAAGTTAATGGGGCTCCCTTCATACATGAAATTGAATTCTGGTGATATTCTAGATGATGATTTTGAAGAGGAAGAGTAAGCGACTTGATAGGAATCGTTTAATTCACCCCCTCAGTGGCGTTGCCCGCTCTGGGCGTGTAGCTTAGCTTGGTTGGAGCACCCGGCTGATAACCGGGAGGTCACCGGTTCAAATCCGGTCTCGCCCACTTGAGTATATTTTCCTTAGTGGAGAGAAATAGTAGAAAAGTTATAATGATGAAAAAATAGTACTTATTCCAACTTTGATTCACTCGCAAAGGAGATGAACAGGGGGTGGCTCGGATGAACCGAGGGGAGCGCCTGCCAGTAGTATCGGGAAGCATTGATGGCAACTTAGCCGCTGAACTTGCTAAGAAGTTGGGTTGGGAGCACCACGCCCTCGTGGCACGGCGGTTTCCAGACTCTGAAGCCTATGTCCGAGTACCTGTAAACAGTATTGAGGCTGTGCGCTCTGAACCGGTCATAGTAGTGGCCACCACATTTCCAGACGATGGAATCGTTGAGGCCTTGCTCATGCTTGAAGCGATTCATGATGTTCGAACCGGTAATCTGACGAACTTGAAAGGAGAAGGCCCTGAGCAACTTGATAATGTCGGGCCCGGAATTATTCTCGCTGTACCCTATTTTGGCTATAGTCGCCAAGACAAGCGGTTCCAGCGCGGTGAAGTTGTGTCAGCATCACTCATTGTACGATTACTTGCTAGACACATTGACGGCCTGATTGTCTTAGATCTACACGCCCCCTCTGTATTGGATAATCTAGAAAAGCCGATTGAATTTGTTAGCGCAATGCCTGAAATTGCTGATTACTTGAAATCTAATGTGAATCCTGATTTCATTCTCAGCCCCGATAAAGGAGCAATTGAAAGAGCATCGCATGTGGCGAACTTGATTGATTGCAAATTCTCTTACCTAGAAAAGACAAGAATTGATGCGCATACTATTGAACACAAACCAAAGGATTTGGATGTGCAAGGGGCGGTGGTGGCAATTGTTGACGATATGATTAGCACTGGTGGAACTATTTGCAAAGCAAGTGATGCTTTGCTAAGCCAAGGTGCAAAGGAAGTTCACGCTGCCTGTACCCACGGGCTCTTCACAGGGGGAGCCATCACTAGACTTGACGAACATGTCAGTGGAGTTCATGCTACTGATTCCATCGCTAGTAACCCACGTGCTCTCGTCTCCTCGGCCTCCGCTCTTGCAAGGGGCGTCAATAACCTGCTAGAGAGGCTCAATCTTTGAGTAACGGGTTATATCTGCCTACCTATACAATCCGGTGCGTTTATACAGACCACGCCCTCGCCGTGACACCTACAGGAGGAGTAATCCTATGAGCGTACATATTGATTTTGAGACACCTGCCGATGTGCAGGAGAAAGTTTACGAACTAGTGAAAAAGATTGGAAAGGAAGGAAGTGGTCGATTCAAGAAGGGAATGAATGAGGTCATCAAGGTCTGCGAGCGAGGTGCCGCAAAACTTGTGGTAATGGCTGAGAATGTCAACCCTGGTGAGATGATGATGCCTATTCCTCTTATTTGCAAAGAACGCGGGATTCCTTACATTTATGTTGCAGACCAAGGCTATCTTGGAGAGGCTGCTGGTCTGCCAGAAGGGCGTCCAACTTCAGCCATTGCTGTTACCGAACTGGAAGGATCTGCAGAAGATTTCGACAGTATTGTGGCATCTGCTAATACTCTAGCTAGTAACTGAGGTGATTTGTAATGGCAGATGGTTGGCCAGCTGAGGTCGTGGAAATCGTCGGCCGTACAGGAATGACTGGCGAAGCGACTCAAGTGAAGGTCCGTGTCAATGATGCCCCCAATCCACGTGACGTTGGAAGAATCATCACTAGAAATGTTCTCGGACCAATTCGTATAGGTGATATTCTAATGCTGAAGGATACTGGTCGTGAAGCACGAAAATTAGGAGGCCGGTGAAATGCCTGAGCGTAGAGTTTGCGCATTCAGTGGTGAGGAAATCGAGCCGGGTACCGGCACCATGTTTGTCCGCAAAGATGGAACTGTCCTTTGGTTCAAGAGTAGTAAAGCACGAAAAAATATGGTTAATCTCAAGCGAAATTCCCGCAAGGTCAAGTGGACCCGCCACTATGTGAAAGGCGGAATTCAGTAATACTCGTCATTTTGTACGAGCGTTTTGCTTAAACAGGAGAGGCTTCACGGCCGCTTCGGTGAGAGGCATGCAGACGACTTTCGTGATGGTGAAGCCCGATGGGGTTCAAAGAGGATTAGTTGGAGAAATTATCAACCGTTTTGAGCAAAAAGGGCTCCGTTTGGTTGGTTTGAAGCAATTATTGCCATCTCATGAACTTGCATCTAGACACTACGCAGTCCACTCAGAGCGGCCGTTCTATGAGGGATTACTCAAATTCATCACCTCTGGACCTGTTGTAGCAATGGCTTGGAGGGGTGTTGACGCTATCGCTGTTGCACGCAATATCATCGGACCCACGGATGGTCGTGAAGCAAGCCCTGGAACAATTCGTGGCGATTACGCAATGGACATTGGACACAATATCATCCACGGCAGTGACGCTGAAGAAACCGCTGAGTTTGAACTCAGCCTCTGGTTCCCTGATGGTTTAGTTGAATGGACTCGTTCAGCAGAGGATTGGATTTACGAATGAATAAAATTAGTGATCACATCCATTAATTATTACTAATATTACTGATCAATCTAGGAGAAGGTGGTATGCATGACCGAACAGAGGCAACCAATCGTCGCGGTCCTAGGACATGTTGACCACGGTAAAACCAGTTTACTCGACCACATTCGTTCACTTGGAACAGATAAGCAAGCATCAATAATGGCAAGGGAAGCTGGCGGAATCACTCAACATATAGGGGCTACTGAAGTTCCTGCAGATATTCTTAATGAACTATGTTCACCATTGATGGGTGGGAAAAATTTCGATTCGCCTGGTCTACTCTTCATAGATACTCCCGGCCACCACTCGTTCTCCACTCTAAGGACACGCGGGGGGTCATTAGCAGACATTGCTATCCTTGTAATTGACATCGCCGATGGATGTAAGCCTCAAACTCTAGAATCACTACGAATTCTACGTCAAGCAAAGACGCCTTTCGTGGTAGCATGTAACAAAATTGACCGGATATATGGATGGAAATCCGAACATGGCCGTTCGATGGCCCTTTCAATGCGTAGCCAGAGCAAAGATGTTATCGCTCTGTTTGAGCAAAAATATTGGCAATTAGTTGGACAATTTGCTGAAGAAACATTCAATTTAGAGAGATATGATCAAATCACAGATTTCACAAAAAACATTGCTATGGTTCCTTGCTCTGCCAAGGAAGGCGAGGGTATTCAAGACCTGCTTGCTGTAACCATCGGACTTGCAGAAAAGTTTCTTGCCGAACAACTAGGAGACGTTGCTGGCGATGCGGAGGCAACTGTATTGGAAATGAAGGAAGAGAGGGGGCTTGGCAAGACAATCGACATCATTCTTCATCGTGGCACTCTAAACAAAGGCGATGAGATAGCAGTTGCCACCCCAAATGGGCCATTAGTTACGCGAATCAAGGGAATGTTTTCTCCTCGAGGAATGTCCGAGATGAGAGATGCTGGAGATAGATGGGATTCGGTTGACTCTGTGTCTGCCGCTGCGGGACTAAAATTGAGCGCACCCGAAATTGAAGCGATTCTTGCTGGCACTACACTCAGAGTAATTCCTGGCCCTGATTCAAGAGAGCGAATATTGGCACTTGCTGCCGAGGAATGTGAGATATCCATTGATCTAGACGAGGAGGGTGTTGCAATCAAAGCAGACACACTTGGTGGCCTAGAAGCGTTGGCATTTGAGTTACGTAACATGAAGGATGAATCAGGTGAGCCAAGAAAAATCAATATTCGCTCAGCCACTATTGGGCATATCACAAAAAAGGATGTCAGAGCAGCAGCAATCTCTGAAGACCCGTTTGAACGGGTTATATTGTCCTTCAGTTCTGGAATACTAACTGAAGCACAAGCGGAACTTGAGAAGGATGACTGTGAAGTTCTACATATCGGTTCAGACATCATCTACCACATTTTGGAAGAATACGATGAATGGCTTGGAGAGACAAAAAAGAGATTGGAGGAAGAAAGTCGGGAACATGTCATTCATCCCGGAAGAATACTAATCCTCGCCGACCATATCTTCCGTCGCTCTGGACCTGCAGTGGTAGGTGTTAGAGTTCTTGGAGGTAGAATTCATGTGGGCCAACGTCTACTAACCATTCAAGGTGAAAAAGCCGGGCGAGTCAAATCAATTAGAGATGGTGACCATGTGTTAACCGAAGCAAAACAGGGAGATGAATTAGCCGTCGCCATAGATGGCATCACTATTGGGCGTGGAGTAGATGAAGAAGATGTGCTACTAGTCGATGTACCAGAATCCCATGTGCGCAAATTGCGTAAATTGAATATATCGCCAATCGAAGAAGAAATCCTGGGTGAAATAATTACAATTCACCGCCGCGAAGACCACTTTTGGGGTAGATAACGAGTGAATTATCTATGACTAATAAACCCCCAACCCTTTAGTATGAATCGGGTCGGTCGGTAACCTGTACTAAGGAGTGTTCACCATGCAGACGACTATGGGAGGCGATGGGCGTACTCGTGATTTGATTGCTACTGTTAGCGCAATTTCAAACGGATTGATGAATGAAGTATCAAAAGTCATCATCGGAAAACAAGAGAATCTAAGAAAAGTCACTATAGGTATTCTTTCCAATGGTAACATGCTACTCGAAGATTTCCCTGGACTAGCAAAAACCCTACTTGCCAATACTTTTGCAAGAGCACTGGGTTGTAAATTCAAGCGTGTTCAGTTCACACCTGACTTGTTGCCTTCAGACATAATGGGTACCTACATGTACGACCAAAAAGCAGGAGAATTCAAACTTCGTCCTGGTCCACTCTTCTCAAACATCCTCCTTGCTGACGAAATTAACCGTGCTCCACCAAAGACTCAAGCTGCTTTGCTCGAGGCAATGGAAGAAAAACAGGTAACCATTGAAGGTATCACCCACAAGTTACCTGCACCGTTCGTAGTGCTTGCTACTCAGAATCCGATTGAGCAAGAAGGAACATATCCACTTCCAGAAGCGCAGATGGACCGATTCCTGATGAAGATGTCAATGGGTTATCCAGACCGTTCAGAAGAGAAGGCAATTCTTGCTCGTAGAAAGTTGCGAGGAAAGGATGATCATGATGTGCAACAAATTACCTCCCCTAAGAAGGTGGTTGCTATGCAGAAGGCATTGGAGACAGTTCACATCGACCCAGCAATTCTATCCTACATTGTCGAAGTTGTTCAGCGTACCCGTGAGGACCACAGAGTCATCACCGGAGCTTCACCCCGTGCTAGCCAGTCGCTGTTCAAGACCGGGCGCGCATCTGCTGCAGTTGATGGACGTGATTATGTGATTCCAGACGACATCAAGGGAGTTGCACTGCAAATCATCAGCCACAGAATTATTCTCAAGCCAGAAGCAAAGATTCGTGGTATAACTGGAATGCACATTACAAGAAAGATTCTGTCTGAAGTACCTGTTCCAGTTATCCAGACCGCTTGATTTCACCTAGAGTTAGGTGCCCATCTAGAGACTCAAGTAATCGCGGTACTGATTAAGGTTCAAAGCAGAGGCTACATTCACGAGAGGTGGCGAAGAGGTATGGACCCGTACAAAATGGTAATCTCATGCACTAACCAAAAGGGCGGTTGTGCTAAAACTACCACTGCGGTGAACATTGCTACTGCCCTCGCTGAAGGAAAAAAGGAGATGGGAATAGAGCCAGCGAAAGTGTTGCTAATAGATTTAGATCCACAAGGAAACGCTTCTACCTCTTTTGGCATTGATAAAAGCAAGTTAGATCGCACAGTATATGACCTTCTGATGAACGATTTAGGGGAAGAACTACCCATCATCGAAGATTACCTTATTGCTCCTGAAATCATCACTGATTCAATGCAACAAACATGGCGTCAATCAAATCCAGACAAGAAAATGCCAAAGTCAATAAAAGTTGAAAATCTTTGGTTATTACCATCTAATATTCAATTATCGGGAGCTGAAATTGAGTTGGCTACTAGAATTGGTCGTGAAACTAGATTGAAGGAAGGGCTTGCGTCTGCAATCCAAGAATTCGACTACATCATCATCGATACACCCCCTAGCCTCGGCTTGTTGACTATCAATGCCCTTGCAGCATCTAATTGGGTGTTGATTCCCGTACAGACTGAATGGTATGCGCTTGAAGGAATGAGTCAATTAATGAACTCAATAAAATTGATTCAACGAAGAATAAATCCCCATCTCAAATTGTTTGGCATTGCTTTAACGATGTATCAAAGAAGTAACTTAGGCAACACTGTATCTAGCGAAGTTCGCAAACATTTCGAAAAGCAAGTCTTTAGCACTATGATTCCTAGAAGAATACAAATCGCAGATGCGCCCATGGAAGGCGTTCCTGTCGTCATTTTGAACAACCCAAATACAAGGAAGCATAAGGGTTCGCAGGCATATTGGTCATTAGCCAAGGAAGTATCTAGAAGAGTGAAGAAATTAAGGCACAAACATGGAATTAAAGAAACAAGCCGTTTGAAAATGCACAAAATCAAACATGATTTGGACTAAGAAATTAATAGTCAGGTTATGCTCGCCAAATGAGTAAATATACCTAAATCAGCAAGTTGACTTGTCAATCAACCGCCAAACTTCTATAGATGTTCTGAACTAAGGACAGCAAAGGTGAGAGGATGGGTTCCCCAGATATGACATCAGTAAGCGTTAGTTTTGAAGTTAGAAGGCAATTAAATTCTATGCGTGCATTAGAAAATTACCAAAGTGTGGATGAACTTCTTCAACATCTATTGAAGGTGTATAGACTGAATAAACTCAACAGAGATAGTGAATCTCTACAAGATTCGTTGAAGTCATTGAATGATGTAGATGTAAATAGCCTAGTCTCCAAACTTGATCTCTCTCCTTTCAAGGAGTGATTCAAATGAAAGGCCAAGCACCATCTTACTGGATATCTCCGGAAACTCTTGTACGCGGCCTATTTGATGAGGGGAGTGATGAACAAACTCTTCTGAATTTAGCAGCTTGCAATGCAGTAGAACTACATGCTGATAAGACATTATGGAATACTATATTATGGCTGCTCATTAATAATCTAAAGAGAGATGGTAATCCTATTATCACCGGCAAAGAGTTGGGTGAACTAAGAGCTCGCCTTCCAGTTGTTTTTCACTGAAAACTATTCTTTATTCTGTGCTTCCCACCACTGATGACCATAGTAGACCCACTGCTCCATAGTCCAACCCATTGGCAATCCACCATCAGGTAATGGGGGTGCGCCCGCTGGAAGTTCTGTGGATGCTGGTGGTGGTGTAGGTTGGTCCTCTACTGGAACTGGTTCTGGCTCTGGGGCAGTTGTTGAGGGCTTATCGGTCAATCTCTCAATCAGTTCAGCCTTCTTACCGGATACTGGAAGCCCTGCTGCTTTGAGTTGCTCTTTGAGTTGAGCAACAGTCATGGAATGATAATCTAACTCTTCAGATACTGCGTCTGCAGAAACTCCTCCATCTTCAGTAAACATACTTGAGTCTGGAATTGCACTGGGTTTGCTAACATCTTCAGATATATCCCAAAGTTGGTCTTCTGTGACTCCATCACCAAGTTTCTCTCCTTCCCAACCTTTCTCTTCAGTAATTCCACCACGGGATTCAAACTTTTCACCCTCTTCCCATGCTTGCAATTCCTGAGTAGCATCTTGGTGGGTATATTGAGCGTCTGTAGCGCGCTTGGAGAGTGATGTGCGTATCAATCCAATCAAGCCCCACATGGCAACAATTCCTGCTATCAGGCCAATACCAATACCACCACCATAAATGATGAATTCCTTGATTAATTTATTCCTCTTCTCACTAGAAGAAAGGTCGCTACTATCGTCTGTACTAACATCTGGAACGTATTCTACTTCACAATTGTTGTAATCATCAGAATTTTTGATGCAATACTGTTCTAGAGTCCAAACTGATGGATCCAAGTCATCCCAATCTGCATTATCGCCAACTCCATCTCTATCGCTATCCACCCACTCAGACTTATTGGTGGACCAATCTTGGTGGGGATTTTCTGTTCTTTCTCCACTATCCTCATAGCCATCGCCATCTGAATCTATACAGCCAAATCGCTGAATTGTGACATATTTATTCTCAACAAAATCAAACATTATTCCTCGGGTACTGTTACCCCATTCTGCGGGGCACCAATCGGGATTGTTACCATTCAAATTATCTCCATAGTTATCTTGGTCGGTATCACACCATTGAGTTGCATCTTGAGGATAGGTGTCTGGGCCATTTGGGTTTGCAGCAGAGCAAGGGACTTCNCCTTGACTTGGATTACTGTAGCCATCTCTATCAGAATCTGGACATCCTTCACGATCTTTGTATGAATTACCAGGTGAGTTGATGCAATCGTCAGGANTTGTGCCATTGGGATTATCTCCTAATCCATCACCATCGGTATCCTTCCATTGTGTAGAATCGGTTGGGAAGGCATCACCATCAATACCGAGCGTGTTATCACCATACCCATCGCCATCGCTGTCTAGATACTGGTCCTCATTGTTAGGGAAGGCATCACCATTGGTTCCACCCGCATTGTCTCCTTTACCGTCACCATCAGAATCAACCCATTGACTTGGGTCTTGAGGGAATCTATCCGCATTATTGCCCTGTGGATTATCCCCATAACCATCACCATCTGCATCTGTCTGTTGAGTGGAATCGTTGGGGAATGAATCTAATAAGTCTACAATTCCATCGCCATCATTGTCAACATCAAACATCAAAATATCAGCCCTATCTGAAAATGATACAAGCAAGAAGAACGAGTTGTTCAAACCTGATTTAATGCCAACGACATCACCAAGTGAAGAAAATGTTTCTTCTTCGGACAAACTTGTTCCATTCAGTATCGATAAATATCCATTATGAGCACCGACAATTAAGTTACCGTTCTCAACCTCAATAACGGAACGTATGATGCCACCATTTGAAAGATAAGCATCACCAGTTTTTTGCCAATTGGTTGTCGAATAAGTCACAAGTTGACCCGTTACAGAAACTACCAGTAAAGTTGCATCATCATCAATCAAATAGAGTCCTGCCACCTCGCTCTCAATGTCCATCAAATCAGTTTCATGGGTACCATTTGCTGCTGAGATTTGGACAATCAAATCACGCCCCCCTGTCACTACCCTTCCATCAGGTAAACCAAGAATAGCTGAAAGTTTGACTGAGTGGCTTTGAGTTGTGATTCCAGTATCCAAAGTATTTTCAAATTTCATTGCGAATTTATAGATTCTATCACTCACCCAAAGTTCACCTTGGCTCCCCCAAGCGATTGCATCAACACCATTCGAAATAGGAAGGGAGTAAAGTTCTGAATGAAGTTCTGTGGAGATTACACTAACTCCCGAATCGGTATATATCGCTAATCTATGTTGATTATTGTCAATATCTCCACCACTGATTGAAGTGTTGAGGGAGACCGTCCACACTTGAGTTATAGTGCCGTCATCCGCTAAATCGTATGCTGTTACGTCTCCAGTCTCATTGGCTATCACTGTAAGTCCATCATAAGTTTGCCACCATCCAGTTGCACTGCTATCAAATTCAGAAATTGAGCCCGCATTTGCAAGCCCAGAAGCAGTCGCTGTGGAGGAAAAAACAAGTGGTATGACTATACCAAGGAGGAGGATTGTGGATAGTCCCAACTGTCGACGCATGACACCTTGAAATGCGTTTTACCTTTCAATGCGGCGATTACTCGATTATTCAATTAATGGCCTTAGCGAACAATAATTTGCATCATTCTTCTTCTTGATCTGCTGCTTCAACTGGCGTGAGAGTTGGCTTTACTGGAGTCAACTTAGCAACCTCAGAAGCAGTTGATGGGCTGAGAATCTTGACACTAGTCTTAACTGGTCGTAATGTTGCTGTTTCAGCAGACTTAGGTTGAAGAACTGGTCGGCGAACCGGTGTTAATATCTCAATTTGTTTTGATTCACTATCATCTTCTGAGGGTCGGCGACTGATATCTAGAATTGGTGCTTCATCACGAACTAGGCGGCCACCGCCTGGTGGACCACGCTTTGATGTAGGTTGTGTAGGTGCATCATCCTGAGGAGGAGTTCGAACAAGAGCACCACCGCCTGGTGGTCCTCTAGATACCTTTTCGAGCATTTGGGAAGTATCTGNAACTNTTTCGACGTCATCNGTTTCTTCNTCGTCCCAATCATCNTTTTCGGCAATCTCCGTCAAAGGAGAANGTGTGATCATCTAGNNCTTTCTGANCTNGTTCTTCANCTTGAGATANAANTTCTTCCTGAGCTATGTCACTNAGTGAACGAGGCTTTTCAGGTTCTGAATCAACCTTGACAGGCGGCCTTACNGGTGTTAAGCGGTCTGCNAANCCCGNATCAGCTTTAGNTCTAGGNATTGTTGTGGTTGGTTGTGAAATTGGCGCNGGNTCTGCTTTTTGGCCNATTGGTGCACGTGCNGGTGCTAAACGNCNACCAGCGAGCTTGGGTGAATCAGGTGCTACTGCTGCTTGTGAGCCGAGACCAAGGCGTGCTGCACCCGGCTGGCCTAAGCGACCACCGCCGCGCAAGCCACCCAACTTATCTGTGGCTGCCTCAGGCATTTGCCCTTGAGCGCCCTTGAGGGCACCCATCCAACGTTCCCTACGAGCAAGAACATCATCTTGTGACTCAAGATTATCGACTTCCTCTTCCATCTGCTTGAGGCGTATTTCATCTTCAAGGTCCTCTTCTGAGACAAGGTTGCGCTCAAGTTGACCACGAATCTTCTCCTCAGCAACCTGTTTGAATTCCTCTGAACGTTGCTCCAAAGTGGCGAGTCGCTCACGTATCTCTGTTCTCTTGACAGAGAGTTGTGCTTCGATTTCTGCCCTGATTTCAGATTCTCTGCGACGCACTTCAATGAGTGCTTTGTTGCGCATGATTTCTTCTCTCTTAGCGAGTTGGCGCTCCAACTGATCGGTGACCTCTTCCTCCTTACGACCACGGAATTCTCTCAGGCGCGCTTCCATTTCAACTTCAAGTTCCATTGCAGTTTCTTGCTTCAACAAATCAAGTGATGTCTCTTGGGATATCTTCTCATTACGTACACGAGCATCAATCTCAGCCATGATTTGGCGCTGAACTGCTGACTCTTTTGCTCGGAACTCCTGTTCCAATTGATCAATCCACTCTTGCTTACGTGATTCAAAGGAAGATGACAGTTGTTCACGCAATTCTATCTCTCTATCATGACGGAATCTAGCTAATCGGCTAGAGATTTCAGATTCACGTGTCCTACGGTATGCCTCAAAATCATTTGACATCTGTGAATCAAGAGTTTCTTCAAGTTCAAGGTTAAGGGCGTGTTCAATTTCGTCAATTGATTGGCTAAATGTCAAGTCATAACGTTCACGCAGGCGCTGTTTACGTTCAGCGATGCGTTCACCATACTGCTTCTCGAGCTCACTAAGGATTGAAGAGCGAACTTCATCTCTCTTACGAGCAACTGCTAACTCTAGATCTTGCTGCATTCTCTCTTCAAGTTTATCAGTTTCAGAAGTTAGGCGCTGTTCAAGCTCATCTTGGAGATCCTTGGCTATCTCTTCCTCAAGACGGTGGGCACGGTGTTCGTACTCACTTCTCAAGCGTGCCTCGCGAGCGCGCAGGCGGCTGCGTAACTGTTGCTCAAGACGGCGACGTATACCATCACGGAGTTGTATTTCCCTCTCAGCAAGACGTGCTTGCTGCTCGGATTCAATTGTTTCAGACTGTATATCTTCCTCAGATTTTAATTGAGCCTCCATCTCAGCCTTCAACTCGGATTCAAGATTACTCAACTGTTCTTGGAGTGCTTGAGTTGCTTCAATTTCCATTTTCTCCTGAAGGAAGGCGCGGCGGCGATCAAACTCTTGACCCATCTCTTCGGAAAGTTGTGTTTGGAGTTGCTCTCTACTCGTAGAAAGACGACGCTCTCGTTCGACCTCAAGTTGTTCTTTGAGAGAGATTTCTTCCCTCTCAAGTCGCATATCCAACTCTTCACGAAGTATCTCCTCTTCTCTGCTTAGAGTTTCCTTCTCAAGACGAGAAAGTTCTGATTCCATTATCTCTCTCATTTCTGATTCAAGATTTGTTAGAATTGATTGATGCTCTAACTGTAGGGCTCGATTCATGGCGCCTTTCGCTGTACCAAGACGTTCAGCCTGGTCTTTCAGGCGAAGACGACGTTCCCTTGAGAGATTTCGACGAAGAGATTCTTCATCATTTAGATTAGCAGATATTTGACCCGCTCTCTCAGCAGAAGGAGAGTCGGCACCAGTAATTTGATGACGTAATTCGGCAAGTGATTGGTCGTCACCTGCAACGACCCGCTTCTTCAATTCAGCTAACTTCGCTTCTGTTTCTGTCAGGGTCCCATCCCCTTGGAGCAGTACGCTCCTATTGCGTTCCTGCAACTCTCTTCCTATTTGAGTGGTGAGGGTGACATTATCCGTCAAATGGACGTTCTTACACCCCAAAGGGGATTTGCCAGCATATCTACGAGAAAGATGTGATTGACCCTCAAAATGTGACTTTGAATGATTCTTCACAGGCAGGGCAGATAATTTGTCTGGAACCTGGGCGTGGTTTGAGTCGGAGGCGGCGCTCACAGGCAGGGCATGATATCTCTACCTTGACAACCTTTGGATTGATGATGAATTGATTTGCACAGGAAGAACAAGCCACTGTTGCAGGTCTATCATCCACTCCACAAACCAATACTTTGGAACAAGAAGGGCAAGCCACCCTCTCATCCATCCACTCTTTTCGAGTCGCTTCGTGGTCAACACTCACAACAGCATCGCACAGAGTACAGGTCTTCTCACCTAGACCGAGGGGAAGTAAACCATCACAATTAGGACAGTTGATGAGGGGAGGGGCTATACTTGAATCCACATCTAATGGAGCATCATTGCTAATGTCCCCATCATCGCCGCTCAAAATTACACCTCAATTCCTTGATTTACCAATAACGAGAATGCCACTTGGTGTGAATGTAAACGGTAGATTGAGTTCAACGCCCCAATCTTCAGCGGCAGATTCTAGCATCTTTTTAGCTGCAATGGCATCTCTTGCTGAACTGGGAATCTCAACCCAATGAATATCTGCCCCCCTACGAATAAGTGAAGTAACCTCCTCAGGAAGTCCGGACAAATCTGGTTGAGTAGTGGTATTTTCACCTTCGAGATTAATCGGTCCAGTAAGCCTCCACCACCGTGCGCGCCCTTGGTTACGGTGGTTCTCAATTATACCGGCTTTCGTCAATTGTTCTAAATGGTGATAAAGGTGATAACGCGTGACTTTTATGGCTTCCTGAATTTGAACTGTTGATTTTTCTTCTACCTCTTGTAGAGTCTTAACGATACCTCTCCTCGTCTCGTGAGCGAGTGCCACTTGACGGGAATCACCACGAATCTTTGTCATTGCCATTCCTCCGGTTGTTGTATTTCAATCGGTACTATGCTATAACAAGTTGCGTCATTAATTACTTGCAAGCATCATCGCCTTGAGAGATTTCCAGGCTTCAATACAATCTACACCAAGTTGTTTGAACAGGGTACCAAGCAAACCGAAACGGCTCATCCCCTTATCGGCCAACCAAATGCCGTTTAGGATTATGACGATGGCGCTTGCTTCGTGTACAAATACACCAAGAGTAAGACTTGAATGCCATTCATCAACAACCGATATGACCAACAATATTGTGACTATAAAGGAAATAATTAGATTGATCTGAACTATTTTTTTTGCTTTTCTAGAGAGGTGTATGAGGCGTGACAGGATTTGTGGGTCTTTACTAGGGATCAATACATCAGCTGCTTCAAGATTAACGCTTTCGCCGCTACCTACAGCAACACCAACATCGGCTGAAGCAAGAGCGGCAGCGTCATTGAAGCCATCACCAGCCATTAGTGTACAGAGAGCCTGACTGCGTCTCTGAACCCATATGGCCTTACCATCTGGGTCGATACCTCCGCGACAATATATGTCTTCAATCCCTAATTTATTACCCAACGCCTCCACAGCAGATTGAGAATCGCCTGAAAGTAATTCTACAGAAATACCTAAATCTTTCAAATCTGAAATTAGACTTACTGCACCATCTCGCAAATCATCATTATTGAAGATAAACAAAGCCAGTGCAACTTTGCTTTTCGAAAGCAGGGAGAGACCAAATCCTTTGGCTCTAGCATCTGCGGCGGCTAATGCAAGTGGTTTGGGAATAGTGATTCCTTCATCAATCAACCAATTCTCGGTACCAAATCTAACTTTGGATCTACCAACTTTGCCACTGACGCCTGCCACTTCATCTGAGATGGATGTAACTTTGAGGGGTAATACATCTTGACTAGAAGCCGCAACTAAGATTGTAGCCGCATAGGGATGATTACTGCGCTGTTCCAAACCTGCTGCCAATGAAAGTACCTCATCCATCTCAATGCCATCCGATAATACAACAGAATCGAGACACGGATGGCCACTAGTCAATGTCCCTGTCTTATCTAGCAAAGCAAGATCAACCCGAGCAGTGCGCTCAAGCACATCCCCTCCACGAGCAATTATTCCGTAATGTGCTGCGTTAGAAAGAGCAGTAGCGTGAGGGATAGGGGCTGCCAAAAGGAGTGCGCAAGGACAAGCAACAACCCATAACAACAACATCATCATTAAATCGCCAAATAAGAGGCCTACTACGCCTCCAGCAACAAGTACTGTAGGTACCCAAAATTTCGTGAAAGATTCAACGGATGATTGTAAGCGTGGAGGTTGGTCACGGTAAGTGTGGACCTTTTCAATAAGACCAGATAGTTTCGTATCATTACCAACAGCTGATACTTCAATGACTACCGGGCCACGAATCAATACAAGACCCGCTTCTACAAAGTCTCCTGAGTCTATCCTTATTGGGGTGCTTTCCCCCGTCATAGGAGCGCGGTCAATCTGCCCAATTCCTTCTGTAACAAAACCATCTACTGGGATCAATTCCCCACTTCTTACTTCAACAAGATTGCCCAATTGTACCAAATCAATGGGCACCTTATGTGGTTCTGGATATGATGGATCAAGTGAGGAACTTGGTGAATGGCTTACACTGAAAGTAGTAGAGGAGACATCCACGGTTTTGACTTGTCCTAAAGACACTACACGCGCCTGTTGAGGGAGGCGATCAAGCCCACCTTGCATTGCTTCTCTTGCTCTAAGAAGTGCTGAAGATTCTAGATGGCCACTTACTGATTCTAAAAAGACAACCATCAATGCTTCAGGCCAATGTTGGAGAACTGCTGCACCGATAACTGCCATTGAAGTAAGTATCTGAAATCCTAGTACTCTATTTCTAATGCTAGCAACTGCCTCTTTGAACATCCTGAAACCGCCAACAACAACGCCAGAAATACCAAGAGATGCAATAATAATTGTCGGAGTAGATAGCGCTTCAAGAATAACTACGAGTGGAAGGACAAAGAGTGCAAATGACGCTCCTATCAATCTCTGATCTGTTAGAGATAATCCTGAAACTTCTCCTTCAATCAAATTGAGTTTGCTCCCCGTCATTCTTTCTAAGGCAAGTTCTAGCTCACTCCGGTAGGAAGGAGCGAGAGAATTGGGGGTTTGGATTAAGATATTATTACCATCTAATTTTACATCAAGAATACCTAACGCAGATTGAATTAATCGTTTGAGTGATTTGATGTCACATTGCTGGCGTTCCAAGACTGATTCTACAGTAACGCCACGCAACCGCATCCACGGCACATCAGGTTCGTAACCAAGGCTCGTGAGAATATTATTCAACTTGAATAAGTCACCCTTGCCCAAATCAATACTAAGTCGTACTAGACCATCTGCATGTGTGATTTCACAGGATGTGACTGCTATGTTCTTACTAACTGCTGAGGTTGCTTTCATTGCACAGTCGGGACAATCCATTCCACGTATTTGCCATTCAAAATAGTGAATGCCATCGGTAACAATTTCCGCACTATTGGTGATTTCTTCAATAAATGATGATTCCGTGGGATTAGTTTCAGTAACAGAAGAATGCTCGACAACTAGCGAAACTGGAGTTGATGTATCTTCTTCCGCACAACAATCATCATCAGCACATGATTCGGCCGCTGGTTCTACCGAAACCTCATCATCTGAATCGTCGAAAAAGATGAAATCGTCTGATTCATCCTTAGGCTGGC